>CAYLGX010000116.1:0-1625 GCA_964383425.1 Candidatus Woesearchaeota archaeon | reverse complement strand
ATGACTCCTCAAGCCAGTCATCGATATAATTTTTTTCCAAGAGTTATAGGAAATTTCAATTATTTTGTAGCTTCTGATTTATGTGAAAATTTCCCTTTTGATTTCAACATAGCAGCGTTGAAAAATAAATGTATTAAAGCGGCGAGAATAACTAAACCTGACTGGCTTGTTTTGTTGTCTGGAATAGACGCAAGTATTCAAAAACTGCCAGACTTCAAAACTTTAAATGAAAATATATTATATTTAGGAAAGAAAATAGATGTGGCCGGTATTCCAGAAGGGTGTTCTCATTGGATAATGTCAAAAAAAATATACATGAATCATTGTTTAGATGAATCGTTTTCTTGTTATGGTTGGGATGATTTTGATTTTGTTCATAATGAATGTAAAGATATTGAAAAACAAAATTTAGATAGTTTATTGGCTTTAGATTTGCCGCCAGAAGATCCGCCTTTAATTTTAAGATATCAATATTGTAAAGAAATTTTTGAACAAAATAAAATAAATTTTTTTAAAAAATATAAAGATCTTCATGGGAAAGAATTTATTTTTTAATTAACTGTGTAATATTTTATATGCCAATTACTAGAAACAGAGTTATATATGCTGGAACAGATGTTTTAGTTTCTGATTCGCCGTCATGGACTGGGCAAACAGGTATTGCATCTTTAAAATTATTAAAAAGAGTTCAATCAAGCAGCATATCTGTATCTAATCCAATTACTCGTCCAAAACAAATCGGCAGTTCTGATTTTGCATTTGAAAAATACATAACTATTCCAGAAATATCTGTAGATTTAAAATACCTTGTTTCTGACAACTCTAATGAGTTAATTTTAGGATTGAACGCTACTGGTAATGAATCGTTCTTAAAAAACATGGCTGTTTCTGGTCAAGATAAGAATTTGTTCTTTATATTAACAGATACTAACGCTCAAGATGCCGACAGTTTAACTAATATGGTTGGCAATGATGTTTTTGCAGTAGGTAATACTTTTTTAACTAACTATTCTATATCTGCTGAAGTTGGATCTGTTCCAACTGTTTCTACTTCTTTCTCTTGCTTAAACATGACGTTTCAAACTTATAATGGAACTGGAGCGAACGGAAGTGAGGTTCCGGCAATCAATTTAACAAATGGAATAAAATCAACAGAAAAATATTTGCTTACCGGAGCCAACATGTCTCCATTAAATTACCTATCAAATCAAGCTACTAGACCGTATGCTATTAGACCTGGAGATATAGTTCTGCAATTACCGCAAACGTTTATGGGTGGTGTCAGGTATTCTGGAGATGTGCCAGCTACAATATCTTCTTTAGAGATTAGCGTTCCAATTGAAAGAAAAGATTTATTAGGTTTTGGCAGTAATTATCCATACGACAAAAGAATCATGTATCCATTAATTGGTACAGTAAATTTTAATGGAACTTTTGATGAACCAGTAACAGGTGATTTTAGTAATATTTTTAATAACGATACCGCTTACGATTTAACTTTTAATTTAAAAAACTATGATGGCGCAACTGGTTTAAGGGTGGAAATTTTAAATGCAAGAATAGACAATCAATCTTTTGATTTATCAATAGGAGATAATATGAATTTTCAATCTAGTTTTTCATTT
>CAYLGX010000115.1:0-1678 GCA_964383425.1 Candidatus Woesearchaeota archaeon | reverse complement strand
AGATATTGGCAATTTCCAGTTTCTGAATCGCAACTCCATTCTCCCTTACTGTCTCCAAAAAATTTAAGGGGTTTATCGGTTCTAGTCCATTTTATTTTTATATCTGAATTTGCAAGAGCGCAAATTCCTATTCCTGAACTCGCAGAAGAACTTGAAGTAACTGCGCCAGTTCCAAAAGTTGGAGTGGTAGCATTAAATGAAGCAGCAGAGCTTGTTGAACTTGTAGCAGAACTTCCAGCACTAATTGCATCAGAAGTATAAAACTGTAATCCTGGAGGATAATTAGGTACGCACAGTCCGCTAACTGTAGGGTCATCTACATTGCCGTCGTTATTTGTATCATTAGTACTTTTAATAATTCCTGCAGAGGTTCCTGAAAAATACCATCCCTCAATCCACATACAATCTCTTTGATCTTTATTAGTACAATCCGTTTCTTCTAACTGGCCAGTACAAGTTTGCCATCTGTTTGGTCTGCATTGTGCTTCTGTAAAACTTCCAAATGTTCCTTCAATACAAAGTTCATTCCTAAAATCAGCGCAAGGTTCTGTTGTAATTTCACCCATATAACAAACTTCTCGATAATATCTAGAACCAACCGTATCTTGTCCATCACCAGTAGGACTATCTGATTTACACCAGCTTTCTCCGTGTTTTTTATTTTCGGTTTTACATGTTAAATCTACACAAATATAATTTCCATAAGTCGGCTGATTAAGTAATCCAGAAGATCTTTTTCCAATGCTTCCTAAATAATAATCACAATTTCCGCAAGTTTTGCTTCCGCCATTACTATTACCTGCTCCGCAAGATTCAGATTTAGAATAAACATTAGTCCAATAAGCATCATCATTGTATCTATTGGCATCATAAATATTTCCTAAATTATTACATGTATCTAAATAATAAATTTCATCTTTTCCTTCAAGAATAATTGTTTTAGTTGTTTTTGCACAATCCGTTCCAAGTTTTTCAGCAGTACATAAAATATCTTTATAGAATCCAGTTGTAGCGGTTGTTTTATTGTCAGTAAGATTTACCGAATCTCCAGCTGGTGCGTCACATTGGCCTCTTGATGTAAATTTACAAGTTTTTCCGCCAGTGTAAGTGTCTTCAGTAACGCAAGCTCCTTTATCTGCACTATTTGCAGTAGCAATACATTGAACTTCATCAGTTATAGTTGATCTAAAATCAGTTTTAATTCCGTAAAATCCAGATAATTGTTTACATCGAGTAAGTGTTACAAATGCGCCCTGATCTGCTAAAACACAACATCCTAGGTTGCATTGTTTTATATCGCATGTAGCTGAATCTCCCCAAGTTCCATCCGAGTCTTCGCAAACTTTTTGTGGAGTATTTTCTGAGCATAGTCCTTCTTTTGAATCAAAACAACATCCCCTCTTACAATAACTTGTTGAATCGCATGCAGTTGGCGATGTTTTAAAACTTGCATCGCATTGTTCTTCTGGTGCATTTTGACAATAGGCTCCAGTTTTTGTTTTTTCACAACAAGAAGTAGCTTCTGCAGCCAAAACAAATGAGGGGGTAAATACTATTAATGCTAATATTAACATTGCGATCATTAGTTTATTATATTTTATCATCATACTAGTGTATATCCTGGCGGCCAAGATAGGCTCCTTATTGCAAATTGTAATTTTTCATTAGTATTTCTTTC
>CAYLGX010000114.1:0-1694 GCA_964383425.1 Candidatus Woesearchaeota archaeon | reverse complement strand
ACTTGTCCCCTTTTATTCTGCATATCACCTTTAGCTATTCTAGATATATAAATCTTGTCAAAAATTAGGTCTAAATTATTTTACTACTAATTTACAAAATGTTTATAAACTTGGGGTCCGATTTTACTATAGAGTATAAGAGAGGAAAATGAATAAGAAAGCTTTAAGTCCGGTAATTACAACAGTTTTGTTAGTTTTAATTGCAATTATTTTGGCAGTTATTATTTTTGCATGGGCGGTTTCTTTTAGAGGGGAACAAATTACTAAGTTTTCTGGTGGAGAAGAAAAAGATATTAGACTTTCTTGTGAAGGAGTTTTATTTAATGCGGAACTTGATCCTGGCCAAAGTTCAGTTTCAATAGTTAATACTGGAAACGTTCCAATTTATCGATTCGATATAAAAACAATAGGTACTGTTAATTCTCAAATAATTAAGGCCACTGGAAAGGTTGATCCTGGGCAAGCTACCTCTTTACCTGTTAGCGTTTCTTCAGGAGACGAACTTAATATTATTCCGGTTTTACTAGGTACTGATAAAACTGGTGCTGAAAAGGAGGCGAGCTGCATTAGTTCAGGTATTTGGGCGGTTATTAAAGTATGATTAATTTAAAAAATTCACATAAGAAGGGACAAGCGGAAATTATTATCACTGTTTTACTTATATTAATTGGAATTGCAGCAGTTGGTTTTGTTGGCGTTTTTCTTACAAACATGATCAGAGAAAATCTTCAACAAACTGATTGTTTTAAAACAACAGGTCAAGTAAGTATTAATCTAGGTTATACTTTTTTTAATACTAGTAACAAAATAGTTTATGTAAGTATTGAGAGAGGTTCTGCTGATTTTAATTTAAGTGGAATGTTAATTACTATCGGAACTGCTCAAAATTCTAAGGGTGTAACTCTAAAATCCGGAAGTAGTGGAAATATCAAGGATGGTTATGCTATGCTCGATAGTAGTGGCGGCATTATCAGTACTCCTATAACTATGCCTGGCCTTGGTGAAAAAATTAGTTATGCAATTAATGCTAGTACTTATTCTTCAGTAAATCTTGTTTCTGTAACGCCTATTTTGAAAGATGGGAAAATTTGTGAAAACAAGGCTGATGAAAAAGACATAAATTCAGTTTAATCTTTATTTTTTTAATCTAAACTTTTATATACACTAAATGTATTAATGAACCATGCAAAAAGGGGAAAAAAGAGGACAGGTTTGGGTAGAAACGGTTATCTATACTTTAATTGGACTTGTCATCATGGGATTATTAATTGGAGTTACAACTCCGAAAATTAAAGAGATGAATGATAAAATTATTTTAGGACAAACTACTGATTATGTTATGAACGTACTTGATCAAAAAATAATCGAAATAAGAAGTTCTCCAGGAAATGAGAGATTAATTAATTTGCGAGTAAAAAAAGGAGAGCTTTTAATTGATGGGCAAAGTAATGTTATTTGGTTCAAACTTATTGATAGCAATTACAAGGCTAGTGAAATTGGTGTGCCTATTCCAGTTGGAAATATGATTCAATTAACTGAAGAGAAAAACGGAAAGTATACTATTAATCTAATTTTAAATTATACCTACTTTAATCTCACACTTAATGGGCAAGATGCAAAGAAAACTTTTACGGCCTCTCCTATGGATTATAAGTTGCAGCTTCAAAATAATGGAAATAATAAAATAAACATAC
>CAYLGX010000113.1:0-1735 GCA_964383425.1 Candidatus Woesearchaeota archaeon | reverse complement strand
ACTTGATTATTTCCTGCAGGAATATTATAGGTTCTTATTGTTTGATCCTTTAATTCTTGAATATTCTTAACATCTGAAAACATAGTTACCGGTCCTCCAGATAATCTATCATAGTTCTCATCGCTTCCGATTTGAGAGAATGCGCCATATTTGCCCATATCGCTGGAATCAATTAAAAGATGAGTAGTGTTATGTGAATATAATACTTCTAGTGCAGTTTTTTGATTATCTCCTGTTAGTACATATCTTCCAGTTAAATAGTTCCAGTATACAATTAAGTTTCCACCATCAGTAACTGTTGCCCTATTTCCTATTGATTGAACCCAGTAACCATAATCCCACCAGTGAGCAAATACTGCAGTCGTAGCAGTGCTATTCCTTACCCAACTCATTGCTTCTTGCCATTGAAGGGTATAGAAATAAGGAACATTTCCATAGGCTCTTTCTTTTACTTGATTAAAGTAAGTAAAAAGAGTAAACAAACTAAGTAATACTAAAACAACAAAGAAAGCACCAATAATAATTTTCTTAGTAGAATCTTCTGAATTTTTAAATCTATAGAAAAGATTTACATTCAAATAAGCTAAAAATATTGGAACAACTGTTGCAAGAACCATGATAAGTCTTATCGCACTTCTAGATGTAATTAAACAAAGTACAAACAGTGCAAATAAAAGAACATATTCAATATCGATTGTTTTGAATGAGTCGTCATTTGCCTTATGGTGTTTATAGTAGAAGTATGCAAATGCGCCAATTAAAACAAGTATTCCTGCATAGTAAAGTAATCTACTTAAGATATTTGTTCCATTAAAAATAGCTGATGCAGAATATCTTGAGAAAATAAGCGCAAATAAGAAGAATGCAAAAGCACCAGTAAGCATCCAAGCTGTTCTTTTATCGAGTTTTGAAAGCATTTCTCTAAATAAGAATATACTTCCAATAAGGAATATCCAGAACATAACCGGAAAGTTTCCTAAGAATGGTCCGAAAGTTGAACCCCATTCAGTAAAGTAAGGTTGTCTATTTTCAGCAACAGTAGTTTTCCATCTTCCTGTAACTGGATTGAATAATTGATCATTGAAATTAGAAATCATATTGATTAGGTAAGTTGGACCTTGTAAGATAATTACCGCGATTAATGCAAAAGCAATAACTAAAAGTAAAGAGATAATATTTTTAGGTAATTTTGAACTTAATTTTTGTAATATTGCAGTTTCTTTTAATGCTGTTTTCCATAGTAAGAAATGAACTGCTAAAGCCGCAAGAACTAAGAGAGCAATACCTGTATCAATTCCAAATAAAAAGTCTTTAATGGAATATCTTTGAGTTAATACTAAAGATATAATTGGGAAAATAATTATCCATGCAGCATAAGCAATAGAACGATTTTTATTGAATTTATTTAATATAAATGCAATTATGCCAGCTAATGCAATAGGTATAAAGATATAGGCTCCAGCTCCCCAGCTTAAATTCATAAGTCCGGTAGATATTCCTGCAAGTACTCCCCAAATTAAAGCATTAGTTGTTTTTTCGGACTTCCATGCTTTTAAGAAAAATGAAATAAAGATAAAGAAGAATCCAATAGATTCTTTTTCAGGTATTCCTGCAACTGTTCTTGAAAGAAATTCAGGAGTAACGATCATAACTAGTGTTGCAATGGCTGCAATCCAGTTTGCTTTAGTATTGCTTTTTTCGTCATCTTTTCTTGAAAATATCTCTCTAACAAATA
>CAYLGX010000112.1:0-1736 GCA_964383425.1 Candidatus Woesearchaeota archaeon | reverse complement strand
TTATTTCTGCAAGATCCATTTTATATTGATTTGATATTAGAATTTAAATGTTTTGTTAATAACTAATATAAAAAGCAACTAAAAGGTTTAAAAAGATTAACAGAGTGTTATTAACATGGCAATAAGTATTCTCGATATGGGAAACACTAAGAAAAGAAATGTAAGGGAAACAATTATTTCTATATTAAGTAAGCAATACCCTCTAACTATAAAAAAGATTTACAGTCTAGTAAAAAAAGAGTACAAACTAGATGTAACTTACCAAGCTGTTTTTAAATTAGTAAAAGAAATGCTTAAAGATAATATTCTTCAAAATGGAGATACTGAAATGGAATATCAGCTTAATATTTCTTGGATAAAACAGCTTGAAGATGAATTGAGTGTGATAAAAAAAAGCTATTCGGTTGAGAAAAGTTCTGAAGGGAATATTGGGGATGAGGTCAACGGATTTATTGCAGAAGTTGGTCCGAAAATTAAAGAATATCTTAAAACCGAAAAATCAGCTATAATCGCAATAAGCAGTGGAGGAAAATTATTCGCATTGAATCTATGGAAATATCTATCGCGAGAGGGGCTAGACTCAAAATATTCTGAATATGCAACCTTTGATGATTCTACGAAAAAAGGAATTGGAATAGAAAAATCCGAAGTCAAAGACAGAGTTGTAATTTTAGTAGACAGTGAAGTTTATTCCGGCAGACATTATAAATTAGCTATGAAAAAATTTGATAAATTCAAGGCCATTTTAAAAATAAAAGAAATAAAATTTGTAGCCAATAGAGATTTATTGAGCGTAGCAGATTATTCTAGGAAAAAATAATTATTTGCCGGCTAGTAATTTAGATACCTCAAGTATCTTAGAATCATACTGCTCATAAATTGTCTGCCAATCTTCCTTGGAAAAATGATGCCTTAATTCGTCTTTTTTTAGACAAGCAGGTAATGAATCCTTCAACTTATATGCTCCAATTTTTGGAGTATATGCGGGTTTACCTGGATAAAGAAAATCAAGATCATAATCAAGCATACTCTGGCCAGAGGAAACAACTTCAAAACAAACTTTTGAATGTCCTAAAAATACATTTCTCTCTGAATGTCTGGAAGTTACAATCTCCACCATTGGAAGATCTCTAACTGGAGTAATTCCGAATGAATAGATATTTTTTGCAGCAACTTTTTTAGCGACCTCCAGAAAAGCCAAACTAGGAAATTCCGTACTGATCTTTAGACCTTCGGGACAAGTATCCGCATAATCGTAAACTATATACTTCACCAAAGGATCATATCTAATATCTATAGAAGGGTCATGTCCAGCTAAAGAATTAAATTGTTTGCTGTTCATATCTTCTTTCCTACCTAAAAAACCTAGACGCAGATTAAGACCGGTTGAAATTTCTCCGATTTGTTCAAATTGTTGCAGATTATGGATTCTTTTTTTAAAAAATAAATTTTTAACATTTTCTTCCAATTTAATTACCTGACTCAAATAATTTAGTGAAAAATTAGAACGATAAGAGTAGCAAAAATTTGAATTATCTAACTGATCTTTATCAGGGTAATTAATAAGATTTGGGACCATCGATTTTGCACAGAATTCCATCAAAGTATCATCTCCTAAAAGGCCAATGTCGGCATCACCACTTGTTAATTCTTCAGCGATTGCTTGGGGAGTTAAACAGACAAATTTAATCTTCAGGGGATTAGGGCCAAGTAAATTTAAGTTTGCTCCACTTCGA
>CAYLGX010000111.1:0-1740 GCA_964383425.1 Candidatus Woesearchaeota archaeon | reverse complement strand
GTAGGAGTAGTTCCAACTTCTTGAGCAAGATACGGGCCATCTTGCTGCGTTAAAATCGTACCTGAGAAAGAGGAAGTAACCTGAAAAATAAGTGAGGGAGTATAATAGGCAGAAAGATACATTTCATAATTAGATTCGCCAGGTACTGAAGAGAATAAATAACTTACCGGAATGGAAATAAAGTTTTTTGCATCCACATAAAACTTAGAAGAATCACTTTCATTAAAACCAAATCTTTCATCAGTTCCTGCTGAAAAGGAGATTCTAAGTTTACAGTGGTCAAGTGAATAATTATAATCGCCAGTGTTATTTACAAAAATAGTCCTTATATTTTTAATACTTCCAAAACCTGTAGCTGTCCCCATGGTAAGCGGAATAGAATTATCAGTATAAGCATTCCAAGTGCAGTCCCACTTAGAAGCAAAAGAATAATTTTCCGAAATATTTCGATTACCATAGGTGTCATTTGCAAAAATATTGAAGGTATAATTTTTTTCAACAGAAGCAAGACTCAAATTAGTCATATATCTTCCAGAAAATGATTCCATGGAATAATTTGTCCAAGTAGATCCATCATATAATTGTAAAATTACAGTACTAATATTAACCCAATTATCAGTTGCAACTGAACTAAAATTAACAGGAACATTAGGATCAACAATATCAGTTAAATTAGGAGTATAGAAAATATTGCTAAAAGAGGGAGGAGTAATATCTCGAAGTAATACTTGCCAAATATTTCGGGAACTAACACTGATGTTGGTAATATTAGCAGAAAATCCGGTTCTTGAAGAAGTAAGAGTATAATTGTTCATATAATTCTTAGTACCATTATTCAAATATTGAGTCAACATAACGTAACTAGTCATTCCATTTGAACCGGTAAGTAAATTGTATAAATTATTTCCTCTACTATCATTTACGAGCACGTTAACATTATTAATACTCAAACTTCCCTGATCAACCGCAGAAATACTTGCTCCCCATTTTCTAAACAATTGACTTCCAGAAGCAACACTTTCTTTATTGGAATTATAAATCATATTATAGAAAGTATTATTTAAAGAATAAGCAATTTGTGCATTCCAAATACATTGTGCATTTGATTCAGTATTACAAGCAGTTCGAGTAGTAATATTTAAACAACTTGCACTAATGGAACCAAATGAATTTGGCCCATTATTTACACAATATTGGTTATTACTTGCGTCATATGCCCATGTACAATTTCCAAAACAATCTCCTGTGGAAGAAACCACTTCATCACAAGTAGCAGCTCGACCATATGCGGAATTATAACAGCCATTCCATTGAACCGAGCAACCCAGACCACTATATCCTGTCCAATACCAACTAGCTGACCCAAAATAACTATCACAAGAGCCGACACCAGAACAACCGCTCCAAGAAGCAATACAACCAAGGCCATAATCTCCAGAACCAGTAGGGCTTCCGAAATAACTATCGCAAGATCCGGCTCCAGAACAACCAACATAATTAGTGAATTCATCGTAATTTGCAGTGCAAGTAGGATAAGCTAAACAAGTAGACTCATCTGAAAATTGAGTGCAATCAAGAGCATTAGCATTATTCCAAGCGTATCCATTTGAAGAACACCCCGAATAAAAATTATTAACACATGAATTTTCATCAATCTGAGTACAATCAAGCGTATTAGCATCAATCCAAGATAAACCATTGCTACTACAAAAATTGCTATAAGGCCAACCTCCGCAAGTA
>CAYLGX010000110.1:0-1805 GCA_964383425.1 Candidatus Woesearchaeota archaeon | reverse complement strand
CATTACCCATTGCATTTTGCAGGTACGCTGCAAAATTAATTGTTTTATTTTGTAAATCAATAACAGAGGGTATTGTTCCAACTTCTTGAGCTAAATATGGACCATCTTGCTGAGTCAATAACGTGCCGGGAAAAGATGAGACAGTCTGCAATAAAATTGAAGGGTAATAATAAGCTGAAAGATACATATCGTAATTAACTTCATCTGGAATAGATTGAAAATTATAACTTACTGGAATAGTGATAAAATTACCCGCGTCCACATAAAACTTCAAAAAGTCACTTTCATTAAAACTAAATCTTTCATCAGTTCCAGCTGAAAAAGAAATTCTAAGCCTGCAGTGATCCAAGGTATAGTTATAATCTCCAGTGTTATTTATGAATATTGTTCGGATATTCTTAATATCTCCAAAACCTGTAGCAGTTCCCATAGTAAAAGGAATTGAATTATCCGTATAAGCATTCCAAGTACAATCCCAAACAGAAGCAAAGGAATAATTTTCTGAAATGTTTCTGTTCCCATAAGTATCATTAGCTAAAATATTAAATGTATAATTTTTTTCTGCAGATGAAAGAGTTAAATTGGCCATGTACCTTCCAGAAAATTCTTCCATAGAATAATTTGCCCAACTAGAGCCATCATATAATTGTAAAATTACCGTGCTAACATTAACCCAATTATCCGTTGCAAGAGAGCTAAAATTCATATGAACATTAGGATCAACTAAATCAGTTAAATTTGGGGTATAGAAAATATTACTAAAGGAAGGAGGAGTAATATCTCGAAGCAGAACTTGCCAAATATTTCGGGAAGTAACCCGTATCATAGAATTATTAGTAGAAAATCCAGTTCTTGTTGAAGTAAGCGTATAATTATTCATATAGTTTTTAGTACCATTATTCAAATATTGAGTTAACATAACATAACTTGTCATTCCATTTGAACCAGTAAGCAAATTGTATAAATTGTTTCCCCTACTGTCATTAATCAAAACCCTAACATTATCAACATTCAAACTTCCCTGATCGACCGCAGAAATACTTGCTCCCCATTTTCTATACAACTGACTTCCAGAAGCAACACTTTCTTTATTGGAATTATAAATCATATTATAGAAAGTATTATTTAAAGAATAAGCAATTTGTGCATTCCAAATACATTGTGCATTTGATTCAGTATTACAAGCAGTTCGAGTAGTAATATTTAAACAACTTGCACTAATGGAACCAAATGAATTTGGCCCATTATTTACACAATATTGGTTATTACTTGCGTCATATGCCCATGTACAATTTCCAAAACAATCTCCGGTAGAAGAAACCACTTCATCACAAGTAGCGGCCCTACCATAGGCAGAATTATAACAGCCATTCCATTGAACCGAGCAACCCAGACTACTATATCCAGTCCAATACCAACCAGCTGACCCAAAATAACTCTCGCAAGATCCTGCACCGGCACAACCGCTCCAAGAAGCAATACAACCAAGGCCATAATCTCCAGAACCAGTAGGACTTCCGAAATAACTATCGCAAGATCCGACTCCGGAACAACCAGCATAATTAGTGGACTCATCGTAATTTGCAGTGCAAGTAGGATAAGCTAAACAAGTAGACTCATCTAAAAATTGAGTGCAATCAAGAGCATTAGCATCATTCCAAGAATACCCATTTGAAGAACACCCTGAATAATATCCATTGACACAACCATACTCATCAGTTTGAGTACAATCTAGAGCATTAGAATCAGCCCAAGATAAACCATTGCTACTACAAAAATTGCTATAAGGCCAACCTCCGCAAGTA
>CAYLGX010000109.1:0-1812 GCA_964383425.1 Candidatus Woesearchaeota archaeon | reverse complement strand
TTTTTTTTAAATTAGACTATTTAATCTTAGTTTTAATAGTGCGTATATTGGCAAAATTTAAATACTGTTATTACTCCGAAGTTAACATGAATTCGGCAGTGAAAGTAACTTTAATTAACCCGCCTTCAAGTTGTGTGAATGAGGATCGGGTTGAATCGCCACTAGGACTTCTGTATATTGCATCTGCGGCTCGGCAAGAAGGTTACAAAAATATTTCTATTTATGACATGAGCGGAGCTGATTCTGATTTAGAAATTGCAAAAGGAATGAATAGTATTCCGTTTGCCGATGTTTATGGTTTAACAAGTTTTTGTACTAATTACCAATATGCTAAAGAGGTTATTAAAAATATAAGGCAAATTAATAGCAAGGCGTATGTTATACTTGGCGGACCTAATGCTTCTGGAGTTCCAGAGTTTTCTTTTAGTGACTCTGGTGTTGATGCTCTCATTGTCGGGGAGGGAGAGGATATGTTTAAGAAATGTCTGGATTCTTTTGTTGCTAATTCTAGATTAACAGGTATTCACAAGGGAGTTGGTCGAAGTAATATTGATTCCTATGCTTTTCCTGCAAGAGATTTAGTTGATCTTAATACCTACTCCAGGGAATTAATGGGTAATAAAGTAATATCTTTACTAAGTTCACGCGGATGTCAGCATCATTGTGCTCATTGTAATAGCGTAGTCATGGGTGGCGGAAGTAATCTTGTAAGGTATCGTAGTTCAGATAACATTATAAGTGAACTTGAAACTTTAAGAGGATCATATAAATATTTTAGATTTAATGATGATCATTTTACAGGTAATCCGCACCTTGAAGAACTTTTATTAAAGATAAAGGATTTAGATATAACTTTTCGTGTTTTTGCCAGAATAGATGATTTAAATGAAAAAAATTCTAAATTATTAAAAGAAGCTGGTTGTGTTCATGTGGCCGTGGGACTTGAATCTCTTTGCTATCCCAATTTAAAGTTAATTGGCAAGGGTTCGCAGATTGGTAAAGAAGGTAATGTTAAAATTGCTAAAGCTAACGGTTTGACTATTCGATCTTCATTTATGGTTGGGTTGCCATTTGATACTGATGAAACAATTAAAGAATCATTTACTCGTGCTGCTAGATTGGGCATAGATGAGTTTGCAGTTTATCCTTTAATTCCTTATCCAGGTACGGCTATTGCAAAATTTCCAGAACGATTTGGTTACACTATTGAAAATAATAATTTTTTAGATTATGTTCAAATGGGCAAGGATGGACGAACTTGTTTCGCATTAAAACATAAAAATTTTGATTCAGAAGATGTAAAAAGATGGAGAGAAATAGCTACACAAATACTTAAATCTGGCGGAGTAGATCATATGAGCAAAAGCGAGGTTGCTACTTAAAATGAATTTACAAGCAATTCAGAAATATTCTTCTGCGGCGGGCGAGCAAAATTGTATTGTTTGCAAGAGCGATAGTTATAAGCCTCTATTCTATATCTCTCCTCGCAGAATAGTGCAATGCTCGGATTGCGGACATGAATATGTTAATCCTCTTCCGCTCCAAAAAGATATTCCTGAGTGTAAATTTTTTCCTAGCGATGGAGAATCAATTGGAACTTTAATAGATGCTGCTTATTTGGGGAAAATATTTGATAGATATGATCTTCGCGAAGGGAAATTACTTGATCTGGGGTGCGGAGAGGGGCGGCTTGAAAGAAAAATTATCGAGCAAGGTTTTGCTGCGCAAAATATTACTTTGATGGACAATTCAAAAAATAATATTGGTATTGCGAAAAGTAAATATCCCTCTTGTAGTTTTATTCACGGAGAT
>CAYLGX010000108.1:0-1865 GCA_964383425.1 Candidatus Woesearchaeota archaeon | reverse complement strand
ATAGCATTTCTTTTGTTAGTGGAACATTAACTACTTCTGTTGGAATTGTAGTTAATTTAATTGATGGAATTTATAATTGGTTCTATAAAGTTTTTGATTGGACTGGAAATTATTATAATTCTAATAATAATACTTTAACTGTTGATACAATCTATCCACAAATAATTTTCGGAGCAAATACTCCAAGTGATAGAATTAATTTAAGTGCAAATGCGGCATATGTAAATTATACCATAAATGAAAGTAATCCGGCTTATTCGTTTATTAATTATGATAATAGTTTAGTTGGTTGGTGGAGAATGGAAGGAAATGCACTTGATGAAACTGGAAAAAATAATGGAACGATTACCGGAGCAACTCTAACAAATAATGGTAAGTTTGGAACTGCTATGAGTTTTGATGGAGTTAATGATGAAATTTTATTATCCGGCAATAGCCTTTCCGTTGGTTGGGGAAGCGGTACACTTACTGGTTGGGTATATCTAAATGAACTTGGTAGACGACAAGGACTTTTTGGTAGAGAAGGTAGTTTTGTTTTAAGTTTGGAAACTGGAAATGTATTTGTTTGGAGAATCGTTACTGCAAATCAAGGTTGGGGTTCCTGTTTTGTTGATACAACTACTCCTACTACTCTTGGTTGGCATCATTTAGCAGGGGTTTATAATGGTACTCAATCAATTTTATTCGTTGATGGAGTTCAAATACCAATTACCACTTTATGTACGGGTACTATCCAGAATCCTTATAGTAGGAGTTTTGATTTTGGTGGATCTAGAACTACTGGTGACGCGTATTATGATCCTATGGCCTTTAATGGTTCAATTGATGATGTATTAATCTTTAATCGTTCACTTTCTGCTGAAGAAATAACTGCACTTTATAACTCAACACAAACATATCATAATTTTACTGGCCAAAATATTGGAACGCATACATTCCAAGCATATACTGTTGATGTTGCTGGAAATAAAAACTCAACTGAAACTCGAACAATTGTTCTTGATGAAAGTTTACCAAGTGCGACTTTGAGTTCGCCTGTTAATAATACTTATACAAATCTTTTAGGATTAGTTAATCAAGTACCGACTATGACCAATGATACAACTCCAAGTGGAGTTGTAACGTATTCAGATTATTATTCTGCTGCTGGAGAAACTTACAAGGGTTGGAGCGCTTTTAATAAAATTTATACCGGTGATGATAGTTGGTTTAGTAATGATACTGCTCCTTCAAGTTCAAATCCAAAATATTTGCAATATCAATTTTCTACTGCCAAGGTAGTGACTAAATATACGATTCATACTAGAAATGGCGCTGGAAATGAAGGAAGAAAACCTAAAAGTTGGAATTTCTTAGGTTCTAATGATGGTTCAACTTGGACTGTTCTTGATACTCAAACAAATCAGTTTGATGATACTACAACTTATGCAAGTTTGAACTTTAGTTTTTCAAATACAAATTCTTATGCTTATTATAGAATAAATATTTCTGCAAATCATCCTTCAAGTCCATTTGTTTCAATCGGTGAACTTGAGCTTTACGCTTTAGATTCAGTTGCTATTAATTTTACAGTAAATCTAACTGATATTGGTACTGGAATAAAGAATTCAACATTTTATATTTATAATTCAACAGGATTAGTTAATTCTACTTTTGTAAATTATGCTGCTGGAGTAACTACAGTTTCAACCGGAATAACAGTTACTCTTATAGATAATATTTACAATTGGTTTTATAATTTGTTTGACTGGAGTGGAAATTTATTTACTACTGCAAATCGAACGTTAACTACGGATACTCTTTATCCAAATCTTGATTTTGTATCTCCTACTCCTCTTCATGATTCAGGTAGAACAGATAGTTTT
>CAYLGX010000107.1:0-1890 GCA_964383425.1 Candidatus Woesearchaeota archaeon | reverse complement strand
AAACCGCACGCGTCACCCGTTGTGGTACCCCCCCGCCTATTCCTTTAAGTTTCGGACTTGCGTCTATACTTCCCAGGTAGTTCACTCTGCAGCTTCCCTACAGCACTGGCGTCTCTCGAGGAGACCCCAATGTTCAGTGAACAGTGTTTACTGCTAGGACTACAGGGGTATCTAATCCCTTTCGCGACCCTAGCCATCATTCCTCACTGTCAGATCCGTACTAGCAAAATGCCTTCGCTGTTGTTAGTCTAACCAAGATTAACGTATTTTACCACTACCTTGGCCATACTTTTTGCTTCTTCCGGTCTCAAGTTTGCCAGTATTCCTTGCACGCCTTAAACTTATGATTTAAGATTTCACAAGGAACTTAACAAACAAGCTACGAATGTTTTAGACCCAATAATTGTGGATGCGACTCGGACCGCTGGGATTACCGCGGCGGCTGGCACCAGTCTTGCCCAGTCCTTATTCTCCGAACTTTTTACATTCGGCAAAAGATCTTGAAAATATATCAAGATCACTCTGATTTGCTCTCTCACGCTTGCGCGCATTGGAAAAGTTCCCTAACTGCTGCACCCCGTAGGGCTAGGAATAGTGTCTCAGATTCCTTCTTAGGGCCCTTTCGCTAAAAACCCTTACTGATCATCGGCTTGGTGGGCCTTTACCCCGCCAACAACCTAATCAGCCGCAGCCTCATCCTTAGACCAAAGTTTCAGAAAAATATCATTCCAGAACAAATTTCTTATTCAGTCTTATCCTCAGTTTCCCGAGGGTATCCTGAATCTAAGGGTAGATTAGCAACGTGTTACTAAGCAGTGCGCTCTCTTGCGAGAAACTTGCATGTCTAATTGCAGATCAGATAGCCGCATCCTCTAGCAGGATAAACTAGATTTTCAAGATTATCTAATTTCCTATATGATAATTCATCATAAAAAATTTTATGATATATAATATGCACTATATTAAATGCTCCATTGATGTTACGCTAAACTAAAATTTAAAGATTATTGAGAAAATACACAACTTTATGACTTGCTCATACATACATCATACCAAAACCTATGAGATATGTTAAGGTAATCATTAAAGTTAACATTTTTAACAAATTATTAGTGAAAAAGTGCTTTATAAATCTTTCGCAGATTTTTGACTAAAAAAATAATAGAGCATTTATCTAAAAAGTATTTTTATCGACGTAGATTTACATTTTAAGGCATGCTGTGGCAAAAACAACAAATATAGGTATCCCTCTTCAGTAAAAATTTAATTTACCGTCGTAGAAGTCTAAAAATAAGAATTTATATCGAGAAGATCGTCGATAAAAAATAAGAAATTAATAATTATTTAAATTTTCAAATTATTTAAAAATTCATCAATAAATCCCTTAGCTGAATCTAGGTCAACATAATCTTTAGTTACAATTTGAGGACATCCGGCAATCATTGCTGACAATCTCTTCCCTTCTTGCGGCCGATACAAACATAGAATCTTCTTACCGAGCGAGACAGCATTCATAAGTTCATAGCCTACCCCTAAACTAGGGGTAGATACTTCGGCAATAACTACATCTGCTTGGCTAATCCAATTAATATCCCGAGCATATATTTCGCTAGCAGGCAACTTTACCTCGCCAAAAGCTGAAATTTGTTTATCTGCAACATGTTCAGTTAAAACCGGCCCATAATTCTTAAGATGATTAACAATTTGAATATAAATCGAAATATCCTCTCTGCCCCCGCGTATCGCTCCAGCAAAATAGATTTTCATAAAAAACTAGACCAAAAGAAGTTTAAAAATATTTAGCAGCAATAAAATAACTTTCAATTTAATGAACTAAACCAATCATTTGCTTAATATCGCTAGGTAAAGCAGAAAGTTTTTTTTCATCGA
>CAYLGX010000106.1:0-2003 GCA_964383425.1 Candidatus Woesearchaeota archaeon | reverse complement strand
CTCCGCAATCCATACCATACATATTTGCTGACGGGGCAGATAAATCATCAATATTTCCCTTGAAATGTGGTAATGTAGTAATATATCTTAATTCTCGAAGAATAGATTCTTGACTTCGGGATATGATTTTATCTCCCGAAGTTAATCTTAAGGAACAAAAGTTACAATCTCCAATGCAGCCTCTATGTGTAACTACGCTAAATTCAAATCCTCGCAGTTCTGGGCTTACTCTTCTGGTAAATGGTGTTTCATAATATTCATCCAAATCTTTTGAAGTATATTTTGGAAATTTGTACTGTAGAATATAAAAGTTTCCTGTTTTTTGAGCAAGATTAGCATAGTTGGAGAATAATAACTGCATATCACAAAATTTTTCTTTAGATTCGCTAACTTCTTCATGTGAAGGTATTAGTGTAAAATTTTCAGGTAGTTCTCTTGATTTTATGCAAGTCCCTTCTATATCGCCCAGGCCTCTATGTTTTTTTAATCTCATTGCTATTTCAAGAACTTGTTTTTCTCCGTTACCATAAACTAGAATATCTGCTCTTGAATCAAATATTATTGATTTTCGCAAGGTATTACTCCAATAATCATAATGAGTGAATCTTCGCAAAGTGGCTTCTGTTCCGCCAATTACTAATGGCGAATCTTTGAAATATTTTCTTACCCAATTACAATAGATAATTACGGCTCGATCCGGAATAGTTTTTATGTATCTCACATTGGGATCATCTTCTCTACTTCTGTTGAGAGCATTATAGTTTCTTAACATAGAATCAATAGCTCCAGAAGTAATTCCAAAAAATAATCTTGGTTGGCCTAGCTCAGTTACATCCTTTTCAGTTTTTGGTTCAATGACTCCCACAGTATATCCATTTTTTTCTAGAACTCTTTTTAGTAATGCTACTCCACATAATGGGTGATCAAAGTATTCTGGTGTTATAAAAATAATGTCGTATTGCATAAATTACCTTACAAATAAAAGTATTTAAAGCTAGTTGCTAAGTGTATTTTTTTTGTATTTTTAATATTGCTGACTTTGGTTAAAATAAACATTTATATACGTTTTATCTCTTAAATAATTAGTATCTAAAGATAAAAAAGGGTTAATATGAACAGCAATAATAAAAAAACTATATTTGTAATCGTAGTAGCTTTGTTTTTTAGTATGTTTGCTGTTTCTTTTGCTAGTGCTGCTCCCTTTGCTTGTACTAGCGGAACAGTAGATACTATTTGTTATCTTAATACTACTTATCATTTTGTGAATGGAGAAATTATTTCTGGTTTAGGGGATTTAGTTATTCGTGATAGAGGGAGTATTGCGAATTATACCACTTCTACTAGCAGCCATGGTAACGGGGTTATAATTAATTTTTCTACAATTACTATTTTAACGAGCGGAAATATCTCTGGAGGAAATATTACTATTTATGCAAATAATCTTAGTCTTAATAATGGAACTATCAATGTTAGAGGATTAGGTTATGTTGGAAGTGCGGGTCCTGGCCTGGGCGGAAATGCAGCAGATTACGGTGGAGGTGGAGCAGGTCACGGGGGCAATGGAGGTCGTGGTTATTATAATGCATATAAGGGCGCAGCAGGAATAAGTTACGGAAGTTCTTTTTTCCCTTCAACATTTGGAAGTGGCGGTGGAAGAACTGTTTCTGAAGCTAGTTCCGGAGGTTCTGGTGGAGGAGTAATTAGTATTTTTTTATCGGATAACTTTTTATTAAATGGAACTATGGACTCAGATGGTTTAGTTGGAAATTATCGATCAGGCGGCGGCGGAAGTGGTGGAAGTATTTATGTTACTACTAATCTTTTGTCTGGTTACGGGAGAGTACTTGCTCGCGGAGGAAATGGAATTGGAATAAGTGGAGATGGAGTTACTTTTAGCGGAGGGGGAAGCGGGGGCAGAATTGCAATATGGTATAATCAATCTACTTTTAACAATTTTTATAATTATAGTGTTGCTGGCGGAGCTAGTGGCGGAAGTGCTGCTG
>CAYLGX010000105.1:0-2136 GCA_964383425.1 Candidatus Woesearchaeota archaeon | reverse complement strand
TTTGATTATATAATCCGGTTTGATTATAGATATAGATTGTAGCATTAGCAAGTCCACTTTCACTATCACTGAGGTTTGCAGTAAAATTAATTGTTTGATTATTAGTTATTGTTCCATTAGCAGGAGCAAGGATAGTAATATTCGGAGATAAAATATCCCTTATAAAAACATCACTTGAATTAATTGGTAAACTAAAGAAATATTGATCTGCTGCTGTGACTCCTACTTTCCAAGTATCTCCGGCCGCAGTATATTCTGAACCCAAAACTCTTCCGCCATATTTAGTTCCAGCATAAAGTTGTTTTATTTCTAAAACAGATAAACTTCTATTGAATATCATAAATTCATCAATTGATCCATTCCAGTAGTATCTGCCGCCATTACCTCCCTCCGAACCAATTAGTAGATCATATGGACTTGAAACATTTATAGAACCGATAGTATTATTTGCGACCTTAATTCCATTAAAGTATAATTCTTCTTGATTTCCATTTTTTTGAAGAATTAAATGGTTCCAACCGCTAGAGGTGGAAGAAAAGTCATAGTTAATTGGATTAGGATAAATTCCAGAGCCCATAAAACATTGTATGGACTGAGCCCCGTCAACCCAACAAAGAAATTTATTGTTTACATCATCTGAAGCTCCCTTAGAAAATAAAGTATCAGCAAGACATAATCCGGCCGTACCCCTATAATAAAACCAAGTAGAAACTGAAAAATTTTCTGTTTCAAAATTAAAGGAAGAACCATTGATTTGAATAAAACTCTTATTTTCTGCATAATATCCGCAATCTCCCCCGCCAATAAAATTATAACTTCCATTCCCAACATTAGAAAAACTTTTATTCAGGGAAGCGTAGGGTTGTACTTGACCATTGTTATTTCCAAAATAGTCTAAAGCATCATTGTCTAGAGGATAATAAGCTAATAATCCCGAAGTAATAAGGGTAGTAGCATTTAAAGTATTATTTTTATACCAGTCATAAACTAAAGTAATATTGTCTCCATCCGGGTCATTTGCAGAAACAACAACAGTCAAATTTTGATCCGTATCATTAGTAAGTGGATTTGTTGTAGTAAGACTTACAAAAGTTATATTGGGTATATTATTAGTCCATTCACCTATACTATAATTACTCCAAGAAGTAACATTGAAAGTAACATTCCCCGCATTAAGCGAAGTAAAGTTATAACAAGTACTACCGCAAGCAATCCCATCTTTCAAAATAATCGGATGAATGAAATTTACAGGTAAATTTCTTAAAGTTATATTTGCAGAAACATTTAATTCGGGAATCGCAGAAGAATTAACAAAGACGAAATTATTTGCAATTTGTATATTTCCAGGGAAAGTTAAATTATTTGCCAGATTCATATTGCTCAATAAGGCTGAAGAAGTCCAAGTAATATTACCGTAAACATTGAAATAATAAAGATGATTTATTCCGGTAGTACTATCTCTTATTTGCCCAAGAGAATTACCAAAAGAATTTAGATTAGAAAAAACATTATTATCAGTAATATCTAAAAAATCCTGTAAATCCAAACCAAACCCCACATTATGCAAAGATATGTTATTAAAGAAATTATTTTGACTATCAATAAAGGCAATACCTGAAGAACAGTTAAAAATCTCCAAGTTAAAGATAGTATTATTGCTACTTGTATACAGAATCATACCATCGGCCGTATCTGGAGAATCTGCGGAGACTATATTTGAAAAAGTATTATTATTTGAATAGTACACTGAAATCATTTGGTTTTTATTGTTATGCAATGAAATATTAAATATATTACAACCATTTGAAGAAGAAAGTACTAAACCTGATCCCCCATCACCACTTCCGAAATTTTTTATATCTAAAAAGTTCCGAACAGTAATATTGTATCTGTTTTCAATTCGGATTCCATTATCTACGCCAGCCCCATCGCCCGAAATAGCATATCCGTTCCCATTCAAAATAATATTATCCGCAAGAATATTAAAACAAGTCCCGACTATTCCGGAAATATTATTATACAAGGTATAAGTCCCAGGTTGACTCAAATTTCCACAATTCGTTAGATAAGTAGAATAAAAGGTAGTTCTAGAACTGTTTACATTTCTCGCGCTATCATTTACATAAACTCTCCAAG
>CAYLGX010000104.1:0-2247 GCA_964383425.1 Candidatus Woesearchaeota archaeon | reverse complement strand
TTTTGTTTCTCCAACTCCGCTAAATGATACTGGAAGTAATGTTGCAATAACTATTATGGTAAATATTACTGAAATCAATCCTGCAAATGCTACCCTTACTTGGAATGGGGTAACTTATAATTACACAATAGGAAACTTTACAAATTTGGGAAATAATGTTTGGTCATTTAATACTACTAATAAAACAGCTTTACTTCCAGGACAATTATATTATTACAGTGTTACAATAACTGACTTGGCTGGAAATAGCAATACAACAGAAACTAGACTTGTAAAAGGAAATACTGCTCCAGTAATTACTATGGATAATACTTCTACACCTAGTGGATTCTTTAATTCTTCAGAAATAATTGTTAATGTTAGTTTTGCAGATAACGAGGGAAATATGAATGCTAGTTATGTAAATTTATACTATAGAAATAACTACCAGAATTCAACAATTGCCATAGTAAATCAAACTTTTGATAATTCAAGTGGTTCTTCAATTAATTTATATCTAAATTATTCTAATTTAGTAGAAGGAATTTATTATATCAATTCAACAGCTACAGACACGGTTGGAGAAGTAACAAACACTTCAACAAGAATAATAGTACTTGATAGAACAATTCCAAATGCTACACTTATTTTAGAAAATAATTCTTATTTTGATTATAGTGAAGTTAATTTGACTACCAATTTATCTGATAATCTTGGAATACAAAATGCAACACTTAATATTTATAATTATTCTAATCAAAGTCAGTTAGTCAATTCAGTTTTAATTGGTAATTTTGTACAGGGAACAGTTCAGACAACAATAGGAGTTGTTGTTAACTTAATGGATGGAATTTATTCTTGGTTTTATAATCTATTTGATTTTGCTGGAAATCAGTTCATTACTGAAAATAGAACTCTGACTACTGATACGGTTTCTCCTAGCATGATTAATATTGTTTATTCTCCAGAAGGCAATGATAGTATTGATCCGGGCAGATTAATGCAATTCAATGTGACGGTAAGAGATTATACTTCTGGAGCAAGTTCCGCAATATTGCAAATGTTTAATGGAAGCGCTTGGCGAAACTATTCTATGAATTTAGTTTCAGGAGATAAACATGAGGGACTTTGGACTGGTAATTTTACAACTGCTTTAAATGAAACCTATTATACATTTAATATTTTAGCAAATGATACTAGCGGCAATATATTTGAAAGTGCAAATTTTTCATTTTATTCTTATTGGGATTGTACTTGGACTGTGGCTAGTTCACTTGATGCTACTGCAGGCTATAGCGAAACGAAAAAGTTAGGTGATTTAATTGTAACCAATACTGGGGACAGCAATTATAGTAATCAATGTTATCTTTCTTTTAGAACACAGCATAATCTTGATTCAGGAAAAATAACTTTGAATGGAAATAATCGATATATACCTTACCCCCTTTATGCTGGTGAAACAAAAAATATAACTGTAAATTATGTATTTGGTTTAGATATAAAATCTGAAGCATATGTAATCTCAACTACTGAAAGCGTGCTTGAGAGTCCTGCGCAAAGAAACACAACCGGAACAGCAGTAACTAATCAGGCAGGACCTTACTTATACCAAA
This sequence comes from Candidatus Woesearchaeota archaeon, assembly GCA_964383425.1. Taxonomy (GTDB): domain Archaea; phylum Nanobdellota; class Nanobdellia; order Pacearchaeales; family GW2011-AR1; genus CAIPOI01. Next base: position 655 of record CAYLGX010000104.1, on the reverse strand, counting down.
CAATTAGTTCTTATCCTTCAATTGTTTATATTAAACCTCAGGTTGTAAGCCTTGATGCTTATATCTCTAACCTTATGGGTAGTGATGTGCCTATTATGAACAATACCGCATTCAATGTAAGCTCTAACTGGGTAATTGATTCTGCATTTACTAATTTGACTGGAAATCTTTCTACTACCTTTACAAACATTTCTGATTCGGATCAACATTCTTTAAGTTTAGGACTTAATGCAAGTAGTTGGGAAAGTTTAACACAAGGAATATATTCTTTTACTCTTACTTCGCAAGGAGTTGACTATAATGCTAGTTCGATTAAAGATACGAATAATAATTCGGAATTTACTAGTTCGGTAAATCTTACTTTGCTATGTTATCAACTTGCAGATGGATTTGATGCTAAAGGTTGTTGGCCACTTGATCCAGACACAGTTTATTGTGGTAATGGTCATATTGATGCAAATGAAACATGTAGTACTTGTTCTGCAGATGCTGGAACTTGTGAAACTACAACTACGACCGGTTCTGGCGGAGGTGGCGGAGGAGGCGGAGGTGGAGCAACAAGTGGAAGTATTGCAGAAAAATCAGTTGCTACTTATGAACTCTTACGTGGAGAAAAACAAGAGTTTACTTTTAGAATTGAAAATAAATATGCAGA
>CAYLGX010000103.1:0-2366 GCA_964383425.1 Candidatus Woesearchaeota archaeon | reverse complement strand
ATATGGTTTGTAACTTTTCTTTAGATGACTATCATTCACTTGATCGTGAAGGCAGGGCAAAGAATAAACTCACTGCATTAAATCCAGAAGCAAATAACCTTGAAGGATTATACAATGATCTAGTTAAATTAAAAAAAGGCGAAGCAATAATGAAACCGGTTTATGATCATGCCAAAGGAGTATTTGCAAAGCCGATTAAATTTGAACCAAAACCCATAGTGATCATTGAGGGACTTATGCCATTTTATACGGAAAACCTGAGAAATATTATTGATTTTAAAATATTTGTTGATCCAGAAAGAAGCGTAAAAAGAAAATGGAAGATTAGGCGAGATGTTGGGGAAAGAGGACATAAACTTGAAGATGTAATGCCTGAAATAATTGCGCGAGAGCCTGACTATAAAAAATATATTGATTTTGAAAAAATTTATGCAGAGGTAGTAATAAAAATTCATCCTACTAAATTTGTAGATATTTTAGGAAACTCAGATACTGTTTCAATTAGATTAATACAAAGATTACTTGATATCCCTACAGATACGCTAGACCTTTCAATAGATTTATCTAAATTATTAAAAATGACTAAGACAAATTTCTCTCTTGATTTTGAAGGCGGAGATTATTATGGTTATAATGTGAGCAAGATAACTATGGATGGATCAATACCTGAAGATGTTCTTGTAGCTTTGCAAGAAAGAATACTTGAATTTATTGGAAATGCAAATGGAAGTATTTTTACTTCAGAATATAGCACTGCGACCGATTTAACACAACTTCTTATTTCTTGGAGATTTCTTGAGAAAATAGATTCGATATTAGGTAATGATTGTAAAAAGTAAGGAGATTTATAATAAACCATAAATTCTACTAATTAAAATTATAAAATAAAAAATTAATTTTTAGCTACAATATACTTCTCAAGTGAACTAGCAACTCTTTGCTTTCCTTCATCAACTATTCTTGAAATTTCTTTAGCGTTAGCAGTTGCCTCAGTTCGTAATTCGTCAGCCATTTGGTAAGATTGTTCTTGGAAAGAAACAATTGCATCAACAAGTTTTTTTACAGAAGTTGCGTTTACTGTTGAACCGTACCCGGCTTTCATTGCTGCTTTTTCAAGTTCATTTCCAAGCGTAGCAATATCTTCTAGACCCTTGTTAACTCCATTTTTCATTGATTCAAGAGCTTGTGTTTGCTCATGCATCCCATGTTGTGAAGTATAAACTGCATCAAGTGTTGTGAAAACATGTTCATTTGTTGTGAAAAAAGTAACAGCTTGTCTGTAAACTCGATCTTTTAAGTCATGAGTTTGTTTTAATTTACCGACTAGAGTTTCTCCAACATTATACCCAATTGTTAAATTTTCAGCAACATCTTTTATAAGTTGATATTTTTTATCTTCATTTTCGAATGCTCTTTGCAATTCATCTCTTGCTAATTGTAATCTTGAATGTGCTGCATCGTTTTTAGTAGGATAATTTGTTACTGCTGCTCCTGCTGCCGCGAAAGCACTTTTTGCTTCTTCAAGCCTAGTTATTTGTACGGCAAGTACTTCGTGAGCCATAACTTCCGCTTCTTTCATAGCAAATCTAAAATCAAGATACCCTTCAATAATATCATCTTCTTTTCCCAATTGGACTTTTGTTCTGCTAGCAACATCAGTATAAACTTGTTTAATTTTTTCAAATCTTTTGTGCGTTGTTCCTCTTGCAAGTTTCATCCATAAATTAGATAATCTTTCTTTAGCATCAATTTTTCCGTCATCAAGTTGTGAAACCAATCTTTTGGAATCATCCCTTACTGAATCAAACATGGAAGTTATTTTTTCATAGCCGCTAGAAACATTCATCGATTCAATATTATCTCGAACTAAACTATTGAAAGTTCCTTGATATTGTACGACTCTTGCAATTGCAGTAACTCTTGCCTGATCAACAGTAACTACTTCTTGTAATAATGAAGCAAGTTGCGATTCTTCTGGTTGTTTTTTAAGTCCGAATCGGTCTAGAATTGTAACGGCACTATCGAGATATTTTTGAATTTCGACTCCCATAATAAATCTTGATTAATTTACTTTATAAATATTTCGATTTAGTTGTAATTTTAAAAGGGTTACAAAATAATAAAATTTATAAAGAAGAAAATGACAAGAATAATATGTCAATAGCAAAAATAAAAGCAGATAAAAATTCTTTAGCCGCAACCGATCTAGGCGAACTTATGAGCGCTATGGATGTAGTAGATCTTGTTCGAAGAGGAGATAAGGGAGTTAGACAACAATTGAGTATTGACGAAGAAAGAGCTCAATTAAAACAAAAATTAAAAGAAACCTATGCTCAAATGGGTACTGCAGTCGAAGATACTCAATT
>CAYLGX010000102.1:0-2454 GCA_964383425.1 Candidatus Woesearchaeota archaeon | reverse complement strand
TATTTTCCTCAAGAAGTAACTGTACAATTCCAGAAATCTTTCTACTATGTCTATTCATTTCAAAATTAAAATCTTGTATTAAAACATAATCGGCTTTGTGTTTTTCTGCATAATCTTCTACTTGTTTAAAAAAATCAACTACATCGCCTTGAATATTATCTGTTCTGCCAGTAACATTTAATGGAACAGCCGCTCCGTAGGCTCTGCAGGATGTTGCACTAACAAAGGCCACCGAACTACCCAAGCTAGTGATTAGTTTTTCTGGATTCAAATTTCCATGCATTTCTGAGAATACAATTGAAACTTCATTTGCAGCAGTAAAAATTCTTTGATAATTTTTGTTCGGCCCCAAAACTAGTGTCAATACCATAACAAATAGGACAATTTTATATTTATAAGAATTATGGCAGTATAATGTCACCTAAATATAAGATCTAAACTGTTAAAATGTTGTTTGTTTTATCAAATTCTTCGCCAGAATAAACTATTCTAAAATCGGTAGTGCTAAAATTGCCAGATGGAAGAGGAATATTATTGACTCCTATTAATTGTGGCTGACCAATTTCCACTGTCCCAACTGCTCCTGAATCAATTAAAGTTTTACCAACATAAACTTCAAGAACCACTCCTTCTGCAACTTTTAGACCTTGATTAGTTATATCTAGTGTGAAATTAAGATATTTCTGCGATTTTGAAACTTTAATATTTTCGAGCAATAATTCGGCTACAGGTTTATCAGCATAAAGAGTTTTGAGCATTTTTATAAGCGGCTTATCAAGCGTACGATTACAATCTGCATAAGGATACATCAAACTAGTTGAGTCATTTAAATGATCAAAACCGAAAACATGCATCAACTCATGCATTTCAAGTACAGGATAATCACAATTAAATTGTTTAGAAATAGTTATTTTTCCTTTTTTAATTAATGGATAGTAAGTTAAATTAAGATATTCTGTAGGTTTAGCTTCACCTGCTGCAAAAACGTCTTTTTCTCCAGAATAAGCAACTTCTGAACAACTTATGAATATCTCGGCCTTATCTTTATCCTTCGTATAAAAACTGATAATATCTGTAGCATTAGTTAACAAATCCATTGCATAGATCATGTTTATTTTTTGCTTAAGAGAGCAATCTGTATTGATATAATAAGATATCCTTCCGCTTTCAAAACGCATATCTGGGACAAATTGAGTTAATTCATTGGGAGCAGAGATATTTTTTCCAAGTTCAAATGATAGGGGTTGTGAACCAGAATAAGATAGATAATAGTCATATCCAAAATAACCTACCGCAGCTAAAACTAGTACAAAAAAAATAATCTTTACCGCCTCCATCATAAGAGATATTGCCCAGTATTATAAATCTTTTCTTGAATAAATAAACTTAAGCTCAGTACAACAAGTTTTATTAATCTGAACGACATAGGAGATTTATGAAGAAGGTACCAAAATTAGTTGAAAGAGTCGATGACGGAGAAATACTTAGATTAAATGGTGATGGAAAAACTTATTCTTTTGTGAACAGCCACATGCATACTCCTCATAGATATACACATCAAAGACTTTTTAGAGACCAGCGGTCAACTGGAAAATTTAGAGAATTTGAGGGTATTGATTTATCTTCAAAAATTATAAATTGTGCAAGACAAATTAGAAATGGTAAACCCTATTCCTTGTTTGCAGTTAAAAGAAGTATAATGTTGCCATCGCCAACAAATCAGGGCAATTATTTATATGCGAATAATCCGGCTTTAAAGAAAGAATTTAATCAATATATTAGTGATGATGAGTTTCATACTCGCGGCTATACTGATGTTTCAGGCGGACCATTTAATAATGAAATCCATGTTGATTCTTGGGAAAATGAAGTGAATGGGGTAATCGGGAGAAGGGAGCCAGAAAATTTAGTATTCTATTTGAGGCAAGATCCAAAGTTAGTAGCTGCAAGAATATTAATTAGTGTAGCAGATTTTTATGGCGGCTTAACTGAAAAAGAAGCAGAAAAAAAATATGGTAAACAAGTATTTGACAAAATGAGTAAGCACCTAAATGGAATTACCATTAGCAGAGATGGTGAGGGCCAGATAAGAATACCCTACTCAGATTTAGAATATGCTCATAAAAAAGCAATAGGAAATAAAACAAAAGAAGGAGCTTGGGATTAAAATGATAAAACAAAATAAAAGACGCCCCGCTCAAATTAATCTAGATGAACGAGTTTTACAAAGAACAGTTGATGCAGTAAGGACTAAATGCAATAGCGAACTACCAATAATCGCTTCAGAAGCGTTAAAATTACAGCAAGTACGAGATTCCATTGAAAGATTAGTCTACAAGTCATCTCCGGAGTATATGATTATTTTAATTGAAAAAAGACCAGAAATTCAAAAATATCATACAACTATTTATTCTAGTGGATAAATATTATTTAAAAAATAATTTATTTCTAAAC
>CAYLGX010000101.1:0-2478 GCA_964383425.1 Candidatus Woesearchaeota archaeon | reverse complement strand
AATAATGGAACCTATTACATTAAAAATTGATCGAAATTTTGTGGAAATTGAATCTAAGTTAAAGAATGCTTTTTCTGCAATCAAAGTAGATATGCATTTTATTAAAGATCAGTTAAACAAAGTAAGCCAACAAAAACAACATGTTGATAATACTGAACTTAGAGAATTAACAAAGCAGATTGTATCTTTAAAACAAAGTCTTGCTAGTAAGGATGATTTAGTAGTAATGAGTGCTGATTTTGAAAATAGAATTAATACTTTAAAGAAATCAATTTCTAAGGCTGGATTAAAAGAAGCAGTAGTTAAGAGCGTTGATAAGAAACTTGAGTCTAAGCTTAAAGATATAAAAAATGAACTTAAACAAGTAAATGCTAAACTTACAAATGAACTTAAGAAAACAAATAACACATTTACAAACGAACTAGCTAAAACTGTAAACAGAGAGGCTGTACTTGAAAGAAAAACTAGCGATTTAAGAAAACAAATTAGTAAACAAGGCTTAAAGAATGCAGTAAAAGCAGAAGTTAGTGAAGAATTAACTAAGCATTTTGATAATAAATTTCTAAAACAACAAGAAAAGTTTGATAGTGTAAGAAAAGAGATGAATAGTGATAAACATGATTCTAAAACAATAATTGCTGGCATTAACAGAGTAATAACTAGCAAAATTGAAGAAAGTAATAAGGATCTTTTTGATCTTTATGAACTTAAAACAAAAGAACTTGACTTAATCTTAAAGAAACATCAAAGCTTTCTTGAACATGAAAAGAAAAAACAAGATTCTAAAATTAAGGACTTTGAAGTTGCAATAAGAAGCGATTTTAGGGAACAACAAATTTTAGTTGACGAGTATACTAGTAAAATTGATACTTATTCTGCTTCCCTTAAGCGAGCTTATGAAAATGGCAAAAATGAAAATGCTGCCCAAGCTGATAAAAAGATTAAGGAACATAAAGAATTAATTGATAATTATAGTGCTAAGATTGAAGATTACACTGCTAAACTTGAAAGTGATTATGATAAAGCTAAGCGAGATATTAAGTCTGGAACTGATAGAAAGATTAATGATCTTAGAAGAGAGAAAGATGAAGAAATAAGTAATTTACAAGGTCAAATTTCATATTTGAAGGGTAGATTAAACCAAATCCTTGGAAAAGAAGTTGTAGTTAAGAAAGAAGAAAAGAAAGTAGAAGTAAAAAAAGTTGAAGTTAAAAAGGGCGCTAAAGCTGAAGTTAAAACTAAAAGTTTATTTTCAAGAATAATTGATTCACTTGCAGATGATGCTTTTGATAAACCTGCAGCTAATGGTAAAAAAGTAGAAGCTAAGCCAGAAGTTAAGAAAATAACTATTGAATTAAAAACTCAAGATAAAAAAGAAACAAAAAACAATAAGAAAGATGATACTAACAAGAACAATAAAGATAAAAAATCAAGTAAGAAGAAAGGTTTCTTTAGTAATTTAATTTCTTCTTTGTCGGATAACTAATTAGCAAAATATGATTAAGATTCCTGCTTCACTGCTTCCTTGCAAAAGAAAAGACGATACTTTATATTGTAATATTAGAAATAAGCCTTGTTCATATTCTCCTGATGCAAAGTCAGCTTGTGAATTTTACGCTAGGTGGATTTCTTTTCAGGCGGAAAGAAAACTTTATGAAAGTTCACTATTAACTTTGGAGCAAGCAGTTTAATATGGAAAGACAAATAGCAGATAAATTAGTTAAGAAATTAGGTATGGAAATAGAACTTGCACCACTACTTGATTCTGATGAATCTTATACTCGGTTTGAAGGAGCTATTTCTGGAATACTTAATCGATTAAAAGGAACTTGTCCTAGAATTATAATTGATAAACAAGCTTATTATGAATCTGAAAAACTAGCTAATTCTTTTTATGGTACTCCTGCGACACCTGCTCGATGGGATATTACTCCAAAATTTGTTACTACAACTCGTTTTGATGAAGCACTTGAATGTTTTCAAAGAAAATATGGTATTGGCGTAGCCGAACAAAGTGAAGATCTTATTGCTCAACAATTAGGACTTGCTCGAAGAGGAATGTACAAAAGTCATGGCATTGATATGGAAATTTTAAGACGAAGCGGACAAAGCGCAAAAGAAGCAGAAAAGATTGTAAGAAGTCATTATAGTACTAAACCAGGTGTAGCTCTTGTAAGACAAAAAGTAACATTTGCAGCAGAAGTCTTAAAGCAACAACATAAAAAGGAAATTTGGTATAATACTTTATAGATGAAACTTTTTTTAAATTCAAATTCCTGATCATATATTAACCTAATAGTGGTTATAAAATATAAAAGATTTAAATATAATGCCTCCTTTTATGGGTTATATGGGTATTGAAAAGAGCGTGGCTAGAAAATTTATTGCTGGTCGTGCCCTTGTTGGAATTTTAGCTGCTACTGCTGCGGTTACTGTTCCAAGTGTAGGCCTCGCTGCAAAGCCTAGTCCTTATGCAGA
>CAYLGX010000100.1:0-2483 GCA_964383425.1 Candidatus Woesearchaeota archaeon | reverse complement strand
TTAAGATTTACCCATTCACTTGAATTTTGATTCATTTTATTTTTAAAAATTAATTTCATTAATCATCACAGAACTCTTTCTTTCTAGCTAATAACTAGAATAACTTGATATTTTTAAATATTAGCATTTGAATTTAAAAAACCATAAAATCAAGCAAATTTATAAACAAAAAAGCCTAAATTAATCTATGATAAAAACACTATGGGAAATATTAATTCCAGTACATTCTAACGAAGGAAAAAAATTCCCACTAAAATATCTCAAAAAATGGGATGAAAAAGCAAGAGCATTAAGTGGCGGATTAACAATTCTTAAAACTGGAAAAGGTCAATGGATTAGCCCAGAAGGAAAAACTTTCCATGATAAAATGATTCCAGTAAGGGTTTATTGTACTGAAAAACAAATTGATGATCTAATCCAGTTTACAATAAAGTATTATCATCAAGAAGCAGTAATGGCTTATCAAATTAGCACCAATGTAAAAATTATACATAAAAAGTAAACGAACAAATGAGTTATCCAGTATATTTTATTCCACTAGAAATCAATAAACCTGAATTTATGAAACAAGCAGGCAAATATGGCTTGGCAGAGCAAGACAAAATATCCCTCTACGACTTATTACCTAACCTTACATTTGCTGAAAGAGTTATATGGGCAATTACGGGAATTAAAAAATGTTCAAGTTTTGTTATTGAACCAGATATTGAAACGGGGAGATGTTCAAAAAATAAAGTTTTATCTTCACTTGAATCTTTAGGCCTATCTTATAATCCTCCTTCAAATGGTTACCCTGAATCAACAGTATCTCTTAAAAATTGGAAACTAGATGAAACTAAAGCTAGCCTAGAATTACCATACCGCCAAAGAGATATAGAACTAGCAAGATGGTTTGATTTACCTCCCTGTTGTACTCAGGGATATCGAGCACACATGGATAAAAAGTATTCGGCACTACTTGCCCAATTCCCATTTAAAGATATGAAAACCGAAATAGAACTAGAAACATATGCTTATCCAGTAGGTAGAAAAGATAATGAAAAATTCTTGGAAGTTGCAGATCACATTAGAAAAAAATCAGCAGAAAATCTGGAGTTAGTTGTTTCTCGCAAAGACCTAGTGGCTACAATACGATCAAAACTACAAAAAAATTCAGATCATCCATCTAAAAATTTATTCTTACATTTTTGCTGGCCTATCCACAATCCCTCATGCCATCAATTCAAAGATAAAGCTGAAAAAATGTATAATGTACTAAGGGACCTAGTAAATAAAAACTATGCCGATTCAATTACTGCAAGAAATATTTTAATGGATCAACAGAATAGCTGTTTCTAATAAAAAATAATTAATCTTAAAAAATATCGCGAAGAGGTATATCATATTTTCCAGTTCTGTCATACATCCGGTCAATATTTCTGCAAACTGCGCGCGAAACAAAATCCCCACTTTGCATAGGAGTTAAATTAACGCCATCCCTGGGCAAAACTTCGTAAGCAAAAGGCCCGACAAGTATAGACATAATTCCCGAATTAGAAACTTCTCTTTGGTTTTCCATTTGATTAAAAGTTAATTAAAGTTTAAATAGATTACTAAAAATTACTTACTGTTTTTAGCAAAAGCAATCGCAAGTCTTAAACTAACCTTAAATTCATCTGCAAGCCAAAAAGAAGTATCAACAAGTTTTAGAAGTGCCACTAATCGTTTTTTCTTTATGACCCCCTCTTTAATTTGAGCGAGATCCTTAATTTCATCCAGAATAATTTTTTCAAAGGCCTCATCTGCTGCCCGGTTCATTTTAGTCAAAATACGATTATTCTCAAGTGTATTCCAAATAGTTCCTGTTTTTTCAAGCTCAACACCTAGTTCATTAATTTTAATTTCTGCAAGTTTATTAGAATTAACTATAGCACTAATTTTTTTTTTTTTTTCTCCAATTGCCTTATCACCAGCAATCCATTTTTCATCAGCTATCATAGAAATATAAAAAATATAGGGATTATAATTGTATCTTTTTATAAAAATCTAACGCGAGAATTATACGCCTTCTTTAACTGCTTCAGCAGCTTCTAACTCTTTAACTTGATCAATTACTACAGCTACGTCTGCAGATTTGCTTTTTCTAGGATATCTTTCTTCTCTGTCGTAATTAACAACTGGATCTAGTTTTCCTGCAAAGTCTTCAAGCTTCAAAGCTTTTGCTTCGTCAGCTTTATCATTAGATTTTAAATATTCTCTTGCAAGAATATAAAGAATTAATCCAATAGCTTTTCTAGATTTATTATTAGAAGGAATAACCTGAACAACACCAGGAGCATAATTGTTAGTATCGCAAATAGCAATAACTGGAGCCCCGATATTCTTAGCATCATTTAATGCATTTTTATCAACCCAAGGATCGCAAACAATCAAAAGTTTAGGTTCAATAAAATTTTCAAGTCTTATGTTAGTAATAATTCCAGCAGGATATTTTTTAGTAAAGC
>CAYLGX010000099.1:1984-2589 GCA_964383425.1 Candidatus Woesearchaeota archaeon | reverse complement strand
AACACGGGTTACACCCGTGACAGGGGTGTGTCCTAGGCCACTAGACTATTCGGGCTTGATAAAATTTGATGGGATATTTGATTTATAAAACTTATGTATGGGCTAAATTTCTACCTCTAAAGATAGATTTATAATCCTGGAAAAAGTTTCTAGAATATGGGCTTAATAAAAAGTGTTGTTATTATTGCAATATTACTTGCAGTTGCTTTTGGTGGATATTATCTTTATCAGACTAATCCTGCGCTTATTGAACAATTCGCACCAATGCAATATGGAACCGGCAGTAATATTAATGCTAGTAGTGAAGTTTTACAGTTTTATCCAAATATGAGGTTTAGAAATAGTGCACTTACTTATAGTATTGCAACAGACTGTGATGCTAATAAAAGAAAAAGACTTATTTTAGCCTTTGAAATAATAAGTAATGAAACAAAAGTATTATCTTTTTCAGATGCATCTGAAAGTAATGCCGATATTCTTGTAAGTTGTTCTAAAAATGCCTATCAGAAAGGGGAGCGAGTATTTATGTCTGGAGAAGGCGGACCTACAAAAATCATTGAACTTAATCCATACCCCCTAATAGTTCAGGGTAGAGTTATTCTTTA
>CAYLGX010000099.1:0-1974 GCA_964383425.1 Candidatus Woesearchaeota archaeon | reverse complement strand
TATCCTATACCCGAAGTTCATGAGCTTTTGCATGTATTTGGATTTGAACATATTAGCGATAGTAAAATGATTATGTACCCTTATCTTAATTGCAACCAACGCATTCATCCTGATTTAATTAGTAAATTAAAAGAAATCTATGCTATTGAAGCTAAGGCTGAAATAAAATTTTCTAATGTTTCGGTAGTTAAATTCTCAAGATATCTCAATGTGAGCTTTCAAGTAAAAAATGAAGGATTGGAAAATGCAGAACCGGTTACTTTTGAAGCCTATGTGGGTAATGAGAAAATATATAATGACAATTTAGGTGAAATGAATAGCGGAACAGGGCAAGAATTCAAACTTTCAAATCTAGAACTTCCTAGCGAAAATGAAAAAGAAATAACCCTTTTAGTAAAAACAAATTCGAAAGAGTATGATAAAGAAAATAATTTAATTAAAGTTCAAATCTAATTAAATATCATCAACTACGTCAGTCTCTTCTTTTTCATCATCTTCTTCACTGAAATTGTCATCGCCTTCTTCTACTATTTCTTCAGTATCTAACTCTTCTTCAGCATCTTCTGTAGAAATAACATTCGAAGTCTTCTTTGCGATTTCTTCTTTTTTAGCCATCTTTTTGAGTAATAAAATGTTTACTTAATCTTGGAATATATCCAGGGTTTTTAAAGTTTTTTATGGTTGAAAATCCATGAAAAATGAGGATAAAATAAGATATTTAAACTACAAAAACCTAGATAAAATATGCGGCTACTTAAAACAAAAAAGGGGTTTAGAAAGGAGTTTAAACGGCAACTAAGATATGCAATAGCTGCGGCTTGTGGTTTTCTTATTGTATTTGCCTGGAGAGATGCAATAATCAGCCTTACAAAAACTTTAATGGAAAGAATTGTTAAAACTACGGATTTTGTTGCAACAGATGTTGGAACTGCAATAACTATAACGGTTATTGGAGTAGGTTTAATTGTTCTTAGTTCTAAATTGTTAAAAGATTAAACTTTCAAGGTTTCTAGCCCCAGTAAGGGATATTTTAAAGTAAAAAATAAAATAAAAAAATTTAAAGTTATCAACGTTTATTGTTGAAAACGTATTTTGATTGGTTCGAGCCAAGAGTTAATTAAAACAGCTTCGTCAGATTTTGCTACAAGAGCTGATTCTCTGGACCTAGGCTTGGGAGTTCGCACTAGCGCTTCTTCTTGTGGAAATTCCATTTCCAACTCAGTAACTCTGCCTTCAGAGATATAGGTTGCGATTCCCCTGCTTTCTTCGTATGTCCTATTCATTTTGTCCTCCCTAGTGGTTTAATTGCTAGAAAACTTGTAAAAATTTCATTAAGACCAGAAGATTGTTCTTAAAAATTATTATTAATTAATGTTAGAAGTTATCTAGTGGCCTTGTAAATTAGTACAAGACTCCTAGAGCTTTAGCTACAATCACTTTTACATTCTTTGATGTAACTTGGTTTGTAGCCATGTTTATTGAGAGTACAGGAAGTATTTAAAAGTTTGGAATAGGGAGGATATCTTTGAAAATAACCACTTTTAAGAATCCGATTAAAGCAGAATAAAACTTTTAACGATACATTTAAATTTAACTAGAAGCTATTAAAGCTATGATAAAAAAGAGTAGTAAAACGCAAATTACCATCTTTGTAATTATTGCACTAATTATTATTACTTCGTTTGCTGCAATAATGATTTTTACTAAAAATAATTCTCAGTCTCAAATTTCATTAACAAAAACGGATGGAATTAAGGGCGAGATAGAAAAATGTTTGAATCAAAACCTTAATGATTTAGTAAACTATGTTGCAATACAAGGAGGATATTTTGGTTTATCTGAATATTCTATTGATTATGGCCTAGACGAAAGTTCAATAAATTACCCCATATCCATCCCTTACTATTTATATAATTCTGAAAGGATATACCCTAGCATTCAAAGAATCGAACAAGAAATTGCTTTTGGACTAAA
>CAYLGX010000098.1:0-2624 GCA_964383425.1 Candidatus Woesearchaeota archaeon | reverse complement strand
ATGAAAAAAGATGGTTGCGGATGTTATAGATATCCTGCTCGTGCAGTTTATAATAATTTTTCTGCAAAGCATCCTATTGAAGATTTAAGATTGTTTACAGTTCTTGATGGATATTTGCATTCTTATTGCGGCAATACTAATTCAAGTAGCACTTCCAGTAATACTAGCGTAATGGAAGATGTTGTTAGAAAATGTGACAAGGTAATCCTAGAAAATTCTACTTTTAAGTCTGAAGCTGCAAGTATAGAGCGAATTGCAATTAGAGGCCTTGCAAGAGATAATTCTTCTAGCATTAATGAGTAATTAGTACTTGGTTATTTGAATAGAGCTAATAATGGAATTGCTAATGGGGATCTTATTGCAGCGTTATCTGGACTTTATAGTGCAGATGTTGCCCTAGAAAATATCTCTCACTCATATGAATCTTCCAGAGCAATCATTCAACCAAAGATCGAAGAACTAAAGAAATACATTCCCTCAAACCTAATTAATATTTGTAACAAGAGGGAGATATCATTTGCTCAAAAAGTAGAAGGAATTAAATATGCATTATCTTCCTACGAAGTTAGCTGCAGTTTATCTGATGAGAAAAGAAAAAAACTTCAAGCTTTTGTTTTAAGAAATAATTTAAGCATAAACCCTGCGCAAGAATTTTCCTCTGAAGTAGATAGTTTAGTAAATGGTTTATCGGGCCAATTAAAAAAATATAGTGAGGAAAAAAGTTTAGTACTTAGGGATGTAGAATCAAAACATGAACAAATAATTGAAAAGTCTAAAAATCAGTTAGAATACTCACAACGCCAGAATAGATCATATCCTAGCATGGGCAATGCTGCTCAAGTTACAAAAGCAATAGAAGAATATTCTTTAGTAAATGGTTCTTATGAACAAGACAAATCTAAAGTTGCTGGTGAATATGATACTCAAATTTTGGAAGTAACTGCTAGAAGAGATAATTATAAAAAATCCTCTAGTGAACTAATTGCAAAAATAAATGATCGCACTATGACTCGTGTAGAGTATAAACAACTTAAGAAATTAAATTTTGAGGCTAAGAAATAATGGGATTATTTGATGGTATGGGTTTTGGTGACGGATATGATCATAGTTCATCCCGGGGATTTATGAGAAGTGATTATATTACCGGGACTGGAAGAGGTCCGCTTACTGAAGCGGAAGCAAAGGGCAAGACACTCGGTACAATCGCGGGCCTTATTCTAGGTGCAACATTATTGTTTAATCCCAATTTGGCTAATCGTGCGTATGATTCTGTAGATCGGATTGCAGACTATGGCCTAAATAGCGCAGATAAAGTTTTTGATAACTTAGATAGATCTATTGTAGAACCGTGCTTTAGGGGCGCAGATAAACTCTTTGGAAAATTCGAACAATTAATCGATAAGGTGGAAATATAAAATGAAATCTTTAACCAAAACATTAGAATTAACAGTGCTTGCGAGCGCTCTTGCAATAAATACATTTGCTGCTTCAAATAATTATATGTCTGATCATGCAGCCGGAGCAAAGACAAGAGTCGAAAAAACAACAACACAAGATATAAATCGTGGAACAATTACAGTCGTTAGCGATGGTAGACTTATTAGAAAAGAAGGTTATGCTGATTTTAATCGAGATGGAAAACCAGATTATTTTACAGTCAAATTTAATTATGGTGCTCTTTCGCCCAGCGATGCTAATTATGTAATAACTACTTATGTTCAAAATGCAAATGGCGCACAAATATTTTTAGGTAGAACAACTTATCCTGGAAATACACGTAGCATTATTTTTAGAAAATAAAAATCATTATTTAAACCCCGCTAAGGGGGGGATAAATATTATAATCGATTAAAACATAAATAAATTATAAATAAAAAAATATAAAGAATAAAAAAAAATGACAAAAAATCTAATAAAAAATATAGGAAAAACATTTGCACTTAGTGGGCTTTGCCTAACTATTGCCGGATGTGCTCCTGATCCAACAATAAGAATGAAAACCGAACCAGATAGCATGTTTAGTATGCAAAATGATGAAAAATACGAAGTTAAAAGAGTCGCCGTATTCAAAGATAATCTTGCCTACCAAAATAGACGTGGAATTTATGAAATAACTAATAAAAAAACTGGAAAAACTTATTTTGGAGTTAGCGGAATTGGAATTACTGAAAATGCAAATCATAGCGCAGGAAAATCTACAGCGGAGGACGAAAGATAACATGGCAGAACATGGACACAGTGGAATACACGGGATTGTAACTTTTTTCCTAGTAGTTAACCTTACTGGAGATTATGACAAGATAAATAATCTTCGTAGAGCTAATGAAAATCTTACTGGAAGAATTAGTAATTATGAACAACAGATAGGTACATTAAATCAAGAAATGGAAAAGTACAGACCGATGTTTGAAAACTATGAAAAACAAGCACTAATTAAAGCTCGCGAGCAACATAGTAGAACTAATGAATTAGAAAATATAGCTAGCGGAGATAAAAAATGACAATACAAAAAACATTAGCTGCCTGCATTACCTCTGCATTACTTTTAGCTAGTGGTTGTGACGAAGTCAGAGTAGAATACTCAAAAAAAATGTACGAAAACACTGTTGTTGAATCTAAACAAC
>CAYLGX010000097.1:0-2683 GCA_964383425.1 Candidatus Woesearchaeota archaeon | reverse complement strand
CTAGCTCCTTTCTTTGAAAAACATGTCTTAAATATTAACAAGGTTTAAAAATAACAGTATCTATGTTTAACCAAGATGGTGAAAAAAATATTAGTTATTGATGATGATTCTAATGATCTGGATACTATGAAACTTATTCTTGAAAAGGCAAAATACCAAGTTTCTACTTCAGATAACGGCGCGGATGCACTCGACTTAATCATGGGAGATAAGCCGCACCTTATCCTTATCGATATTAAGATGCCTACTTTATCAGGTTATGATTTGTTAAGATTAATGAGGCAAAGATTAAATCATCATGTAAAAATAGCCTATGTTTCAATTGTACCTAAATCCACAGTTGACTTGACAGATATAGACGGGTTTATTCAGAAGCCATTTATGTCGGTTAGTTTACTTAAGGAAGTAAATAGACTTTTAAAATAATGGAATTAATTACTCAATTAAAACAACAGCATGTTGAAATTTTACATTTTTTTGAATCTATAGGGTCTGAAGCCGCTAAGAAAGATTCGAAAGATAATTATTTAATTGATGAATTAAAGGGTCTGAGGGACTTTTTAGTAGAGCATTTGGTTTTAGAAGATAAAATGTTATACCCTCCTTTTGAAAAATCTAAAATTAAAGAAGTAAATACTTTAGGAAAAAATTTCTCAAAAGAAATGCTCGGTATTTCCAAGGCCGCTATGGCCTTTTTTGAAAAGTATACTAATATGGCCCTTCCCGATTTATTAAACGATGCACAATTTAAAAAGGATACTGCTCTTTTAATTAAGACTGTTAAGAAGAGGGTAAATATTGAAGAAAAAATACTCTATCCTGCCTATAATAAATATTTTAAAAAATAAAAACTATGAAAGATAAAATTAAAACAATAATGATTGTGGATGATGAACCTGATATAAGGACCACGGTTAAAGTAATTCTCGAAAAAGCTAAATACAAGGTAGTAGCGGCGGT
This sequence comes from Candidatus Woesearchaeota archaeon, assembly GCA_964383425.1. GTDB lineage: Archaea > Nanobdellota > Nanobdellia > Pacearchaeales > GW2011-AR1 > CAIPOI01. Next base: position 1,723 of record CAYLGX010000097.1, on the reverse strand, counting down.
TAGCGGAGATGATTGTTTAAAAAAGATTAAGGGCGGAGAAAAACCAGATTTAATCTTGATGGATATTATGATGCCGGGAACTCCAGTTAGGGAGATAATTCCTCAACTTGGAAAAGTTAAGATTGCATATTTATCAGTAGTTCGGACTAGTGAAGCAGAAAAGGAAGATTTAATGAAAAATAAAAATATTGTAGATTTTATACAAAAGCCATTTGATATTAATGAACTTCTTAAAAGAGTAAAAAAGTTGGTGGGCTGAAATGGATATTGAAAAAGAGATTTCTGAGAATCAAACAATTTTACTGATTATGCCTAGTACGGAATATAATGAAGACATTGTAGAGGTTATAAAAAAATTATCTGGCAAAAATATTGCGTATGTGACTCTGAATAAAACTTGTGATTCCCTTAGGGAATTGTTTAAAAAAAATAAGGTTAATCTAGAAAATATTGTTTTTGTAGATGCAATTTCTAAAACAATAAAATCTGTTCCGGATCAATCTGAAGGGGTTTACTACGTTTCTTCACCCGGGGCTTTGACAGAACTGTCTTTGGTAATTACCAAGTTTATAAAACACGGTTTTGAATACGTTATATTTGACTCTCTCACAAATCTTTTAGTTTATGAAAGTAAAGCTCCGGTCGCTAAGTTTGTTTCTTTACTTGTAAATAAGATAAAAGAGTCTAAAACTAAAGCGATATTTTACGCCCTCAGTGTTAAGGAGCAAGATGCTTTAATTAAAGAATCTGGAATGTTTGTAGATAAAGTTATTGACTTAGATAAAAGTTAAGTATAAAAACCTGTATTTTCTTAGTTTATAAACGGGAATAATCTTTTAAAGGTAATTTCCATTTAATCAATATAAAAGAGGGAACATGGATAATAAAAAATTAATTCTAGGTACAGCTTGCTTATTATTCTTAAGTTTATTTTGCCTTGGGTCTATTTCTGCTTTATCCGGCGAGGTTATAAAATCGGCTTCTGAATTGAGCTATCCTCCGTTTAGTGTTGTTGATGACCAGGGGCAGGCAGATGGATTTTCAGTTGAACTGCTGCGGGCAGCTTTAAAAGCTGAAAATTTAGATGTTAGTTTTTATGTGGCTCCGTGGGATCAAATTAAACAAGAGTTGGCTGAAGGTAAAATACAGGTTTTACCTGTTGTGGGTAAAACGCCCGAAAGAGAATTGGTTTACGATTTTACCGAACCTTATCTTACTTTTTATGGGGCTATTTTTGTTAGAACGGGAGATACGAGGATTAAAAATGTTAATGATTTAATTGACAAAGAAATATTGGTTATGAAGGGAGATAATGCGGAAGAATATGTTATTAGATCCAATATTTCTAAAAATATAATCACTACTTCTACTTATGAGGAGGCGTTCCAACTTTTATCTGAGGGGAAATATGATGCCATTATTGCACAACAAGTCATGGGTAGTCAATTAATACGACAACTAGGCATTAAGAATGTTGCGGCAGTTAATTATAGGTTGACTGAATTTAGACAAGATTTTACTTTTGCAGTTAAAAAAGGAGATTCTGATTTATTAAATACGCTTAATAGCGGTCTAAAAATTGTTTTAAAGGATGGTACTTTTGATAGACTTTATACTAAATGGTTTATTTCTCCCGAAAACAATATTTTTAGATATTCCTTCTTTGTGCTTATTATTATTATTATTATTATTATTATTATTATTACTTTGATTATACTCTACC
>CAYLGX010000096.1:0-2698 GCA_964383425.1 Candidatus Woesearchaeota archaeon | reverse complement strand
ACTGAAAGCAATTGCAAAAGAAAAAGGTAAGTCTTTATGGGAAGTTCTCAATCCTGCTGCTAAAAAGTTTCCAAGACTTTTAAGTAATACTATTGGCGGTGGCGCTCACACTAATGCTAAAAAGAAAACTGATTTTCAAGAATTTTTGGTGGTGTCCAATCAAGATCCCGGTATTGGCGAAGTAATTAATCGAGATGCTTATGTTGAAGCCGGAGTAATTCTAAATAAACTTGATGGAAATGTAACAAAGAATGATGAAAACGCTTGGCAAACTTCATTTACTAATCAACAGACATTGGAGATTATGAAGGAAGTACAAGAAGATGTATTTGATCAAACTGGAATTCATATAGACATTGGACTTGATGTTGCTTCTTCACAATTTTATAAAAATGGAAAGTATATTTATACAAATGAATCGCAAATTAGACTTCGCGAAGAGCAAATTGCATATATAGCTAATTTAATTGAAAAATATCACTTATTTTATGTTGAAGATCCGCTTGATGAAGAAGATTTTGAGGGTTTTGCAACACTACTTAAAATTACAAAGGGTAAATGTTTAATTTGCGGTGATGATTTGACTACTACCAATCTTTCGCGACTTAAAAAAGCAATAAAAATGAAATCAATTAATGCAATGATTATCAAGCCAAATCAAATTGGAAGTTTGCTTGAGGTTAAAGCGGTTATTGATTTATGTAAAAAAAATAATATTTACACTATCATGTCTCACAGAAGTGGAGAAACGCTAGATAATACTATAGCAGATTTGGCTTTTGCTTGGCAATGTGATTTTATAAAAATTCCAGTTATGGGCGAAGAAAGACTGGCGAAAGTTAATAGGCTTAAAGAAATAGAGTTGAGCTTCAAGTAACACCAAATTAAAGCTCATTTTATACTTCCTAAATTTTTATAAATGAAAAAATAGCTATTATTTTTTAATGGAACTTAGACATTTTTATGAAGCTCAACAATTAGATTCGGATTTAATTCATTCTTTATTTAAAGTAGCGGATGATATTAGGGCAGATCCTAAGAAATATGTTCATTCACTTGATGGTAAGATTCTTGCAACTCTTTTCTATGAACCTAGTACTAGAACTCGTTTTAGTTTTGAAAGTGCAATACTGCGTCTTGGTGGCAATGTTTTAACTAGTGAAAACGCAAAGGAATTTTCCAGCGCAGTTAAGGGAGAAAGTATTGAAGACACGGTTCGTGTTGTTCAAAGTTATGCAGATGCAATTGTCATGAGGCATGATAAAGAAGGTAGCGCTGAAATGGCTGCCTTTGTTTCACGCGTACCTATAATTAATGCTGGTGACGGAAAAGGTCAGCATCCAACACAAGCTTTACTTGACTTATATACAATAGACCGGGAACTTGGTAGAACCGGGGATGTTAAAATTGCAATGGTTGGAGATTTAGCTAGCGGAAGAACAGTTCGTTCGCTCTGTTATTTGCTTGGAAAATTTTCTGAAGAAGAAGTTGTTTTTGTTTCCCCACAAAATCTACGTATGGGGGATGATATTAAACATTATTTAAGAAAACATAATATTATTTTTAGGGAAGAAGAAGATTTGAATAAAATTTTACCTACTGTGGATGTAGTTTACATGACTCGGATACAAAAAGAAAGAATGCCGCAAGAACAATATGAGCAAGCTAAGGGAAAATATGTTGTTAATAAAGATAATTTTAATTTACTTAGACAAGATGCAATTCTAATGCATCCGTTACCGCATGTTGAAGAAATTGTTTTACCATTAAATATAGAGCAAAATGATAAAAGAGTTGCTTATTTTAGACAAGCTGAAAATGGATTGTATATTAGGATGGCTTTATTGTTAAAACTTTTAGAAGATAAAAAATAATTTGAGACTATATCTTTCATATTAACAATCCTTTTAAATGAATTTTTTTATATTCTGTTATGGCAATTGAAAAGAATATAGTGCTTCTTGAAGGCGATGGAATAGGTCCAGAAATAATGACTGAGGGCATAAGGGTTCTTGATGCTGTTGCAGATAAATATGGCCATAAATTTAATTTAACTTACGCTCCTTTTGGTGCAGAGAACTATCTTAAAAATGGGGAATGTTATCCGCAAAGTACTAGGGAATTAATTTTAGCTGCAGATTCAGTTTTGAAAGGTCCAGTTGGTTTAAATTTAGATGGTATGAAAAAACTTCAAGCAGCTGGAGTTAAAATGGAACTTGAAACTATTCTTAAACTTAGAGCAGATTTAGATACTTATACTTGTTATCGTCCGGTTATTCTTCCTAGATCTTTAGCTTCTTTTTCTCCACTAAAGCCTGAAATAATTGGAGATGGACTTGATATTTTAATGATGCGAGAATTAGTTGGCGGAATTTATTTTGGAGATAAATTTGAGGGAGTGAAAGATGGCCAAATTTTTTCTGATCACGCTACTGATGATTGTACTTATACACATAGTCAAATTGAAAGATTTGCACATGTTTGTTTTAAAGAGGCAAGAAAAAGAAATACTAAATTAACTAATGTTTCTAAACCTAATGTTCTTGCAACTTCCAGGTATTGGGATGCGGTATTCAAAGAAGTTTCTAAAGAATACTCTGATGTAAAAATGGAGGGAGTGATAGTCGATAATTTGGCATTTCAACTTTGCAAAAATCCAACTCAATTTAACGGAGTTATGGCTCTAGAAAATATGCAG
>CAYLGX010000095.1:0-2784 GCA_964383425.1 Candidatus Woesearchaeota archaeon | reverse complement strand
ATTACCGCACCAAAGGGCAGCGCCACTACGAAATTACCAACCATCTTGGCAATGTCATGGCCACCATATCCGACCGCAAACTCGGCCAATCCCCTGATGGCGATACCATTATAAACTATTACCACGCCGACCTGCTCAGTGCTCAGGATTATTACCCCGGCGGCATGCTGATGCCCGGCCGTTCTTATTCTTCCGATAGTTACCGGTTCGGCTTTAATGGAAAAGAAAATGATAATGAAGGGAAGGGAACTGGGAATCAGCAGGATTATGGGATGCGGATTTATGATCCCAGAGCCGTGCGGTTTTTGAGTGTGGATCCGATAACTAAGGATTACCCTGAACTTACGCCTTATCAATTTGCAAGTAATAGTACAATTGCAGCTATTGATTTGGATGGGCTCGAAATGCATAAAAGGACATCCTATGATCCAAAAACTAATACAACACTAATTCAAGTGACAGTTCACTTAAAAGTAAAAAATTCTGCGAATGCAAGCCCCAAGAATATTGTTAAATGGGCATATAAAGCGAAAAAAGGGATAGAAAAAAATCTATCATGGACATCCAAAGATGGAAAAACAAAACAAGAAGTAAAAGTAGATTTTGATTTCTTTAGTAAAGTTGACCCAGATAAAGATTTTTATCTTGATTTTGTTAAAGTTGTAACTGATAAAGATCCTTATGGTGGAAAAGATATCCCTACCGCAGCAATTGGAAAGGTAGATGAAATTGGTGATACCCAAAAGAACAGAATACAACTTGTAATTCCAGGGGAACAAGGATCTACAGGTTGGAGTCCAGTTGAAGAACATGAATTGGAACAAACAGCACCCCATGAAATACTTCACACTGGTGGAGTTGAACATGATGAAGTTAACAAAGATAACATGATGTATAAAATTCAGCAGGATGGTGCAAAGAATAAAAAAGTTACGCCTGCACAACATAAAAAATTCAGAACAACAGTGCCTGAAAAATAGAAAAATACTGAACTTAAATATAATGTTATGAAATATGGATTATTAATGTTATTCATAATAGTATTTTATGGGTGCAAACATCAGAATACTGATCTTGTGAATGGGATCGATTTTAAATCAATTGGAACTTCAAGTAGGCATCTTCCCATCCAAAATTCAAAAAAATTCAATTCAATATGTGTAAAAGACCAAATTATAAATAAAATAAAGCCAAATAAGCTTTATTTCTTATTTGCTGGGAAATTCAAAAACGATAATATAAAAATATTTTTTAATGATAATCTTGGATTCGAAAATATTCTTAATGTAGATTTATCAACAGATCTGGCAGGATATTATGAATTTGATATAACAGATAAAGTAAAAAATATTTCTTTACAATTAAATTTAAGTAACAAAATAAATCTTCCTTGTGACAGTATACATTATGCCTATTTAATTGAATTTAGTGATAGTACCTTATTTATTCGCAATGTTGAACATTTTCCTAAATATCAATAAATTATATCGAATTAATATAATATTTATAAATTATCCGAATATTCAATCTTTAACAATCTAGATACCCCACCCAAATTCACCCTTAAACATTAAAAAATCAGGAATCTATAACAATACTCCATCCTTTACTTCTAATCTATTACTACACGAAATATTTTTTTCCAAAACAACTATTATTTTAGAAATTTCGAAAGTGTCTCTGGTGGACTGTTACAAGATGTTGCAGTATAAAAATTTACTAGGGTCCGACTAAAAAAGTAGAAATATGAGTTACTCTCAGGAGGTTTCACCCAAATGATATTGCTTTGTTTTTTTGTGAACAAACAACAACATGTGTAAAAGTAGAGAAATATAATTAAGCGGACAGCTGACTATTAACAAAATTGCTTGTCCCCTTCGGTCAAGCTAAACGCTTTGAATCCAAACAATACGTGAATAATGTCGAAGTTCTTGAATCTTCATAAGGAAAATGGCATTGATAAAAATTTATATTGTGTTGATTTATAGACATTTTGGTAGATTTTGCTGATGGCATTAATGGTTTATAATTAGGGTGTATTACCACAACGTTACTAATTAATCGGTCAATTTTAAAAGAAATTTCAATGAACTTGACCGAAGGAGACAAGCAGTTTAACAAATAATAAATTCACTTGAACCAATCGGTTTAACAGGGATAAGTAAGATTCCCAATGCTGACCATTATTCCAATGCACTTAATGGAAAAACGTTGTGAAAAATTTTAATTCAAGTTGCGCGACAGCAAACAATAAATTATTATTAAGATTGATTAAAGCGCATAGTATTAAATTATTTCTTCCAATATTTGCAAATAACCGTGGATTGCAAAAAAGAATAGCGAGGTGGTGAACTACTGGGAGTTGGACTCATTGTACTTAACAAAGTCATTCAAGATATTAGGGAGAAGGCTGTGGACAGCGAATTGGACAATTCATTGATAGAATTCCGGAACATCAACCGGCTCACCGGCTCAATATCGGCTCAGTGAACTTTTGAGCCAATAAGTGAATTGAAAATCAGAGGATTAGAACAACGGCTCACTTAAAACGGGAAAGAGATCCCGGCATAATTTTCAGAATCGGTATTACAACTACCTTTTGCTTATAGGTTTACACAATCCGCGGGGTTTAGCAGATGCTGAAACCAGTATGCAAAATCCGGCAGTAAAGAGAAATGAAAACCAGTAATTTTAGGTAATTCTATCAAATTTCAAACCGGGTTATTTTAAAAAAACCGTATCTTAGCTTTTGAAATGAGCGTAGTAAACCAGATATCTGATACA
>CAYLGX010000094.1:0-2882 GCA_964383425.1 Candidatus Woesearchaeota archaeon | reverse complement strand
GGCTATTGGCGATATGCCTCTAGAGGATAAGGCACGTAAACTATTTCTGACTAGTAATTTTGATGAAAAGTTTCTTTTCCGAGAGATATATACTGCGGAGGGAACTATCAAGTCCTGCTTGGACCAACTTTTTGCAAGTGGAAAACATGTGACTCATATTGCTTGTGCACAAGAAGAAGACGGTGACGATGATCAGGCCCAGGAACTATATCGAAATTATGATCGCGTAGATGTATATGAGGTACTTAGATAAAAATGACGGACTACAGAATAAACACGAGGAATAGTTACGGGCTAGAATCTTTGGGCTTCAAAGGTAGTGCTGAAGAAGCAATCAAGCAAGTACAAAAAATGGGAATTGATGGTAGGCAGGACACAGTATGGTGGATTGAAGAAGCCGATGGCACGCACATAGATATTAATGGCTATATTGAAGAAAAATCGGTGGGATGGTCTATATTCCAAGAGATTACTAATTTTTCAAATCACGAAAAACGCGAAGTTGTATATCATCCTGCCATAAATGATTTAAAACCACTGCTAGTTGAGCCTAGCTTTAAGTATACGCGAGTTTTTTCAGAAGTTAATTCGCTTGATAAATTTGGAGAGGGTATCGAGTATTATAGTAATAATGAGGGCAATAATAAATATGAATTTCACCATATTGATTTTGATTTCTATAGTAATGATATTCTTTGCGGCAGGGGAAGAAATTGGGCCAGCTCCGAGCAAAATGGAGTTACTAAATCTGTAAGTTCGGTTTTAAATATGATTCACTTGTTGATGAGTATCGACGGAATAGATATTTCTAGAGTAGTAAGGACTGATAGTTACAGTAGCCATAATACTAGTGAGTTTGTTAAAAAAAATCCTTTAATAATAGACATCTATAACTTCAATCCCGAACCTTTATTTTATTCGGAAGTAAAAAGTACATACAAGGATAATGTCAAGAAAAGAAAAAAAGAATTTGATTCTATTTGTGATGATTTAAGAAATAATGGTAAAACAATGGAATATTTTGCCGGATGGGAGCGAGACTGATGGGTTCAATATTTCTCTTGCAGAAAAATCAATTATTTTATTTTAAAAATAATTTAAATGGAGATAAAAGCCATGGTTAAAGTAATCCGAAGTTTGTGTATGGATGATTATCCGGAAACAGAAGATGAACGTGACTATTATTATAGGATGGAAATGGGTTATCCTGTAAATGAGGAGGATTATCTTATAATTGATCCTAATACACCCTACCCTCCTACAATAATTCTGTTATCGGGCCCGTCTACCACTGGAAAATCAGTAATATTTGAAGCAATAAAGAAATATTATCCCCATATAAAAACTTCAGAAATCGTAGTGACTCGAAGCAAAGAGTCTAGGCCTAATTGTTTACCGCGAGATAAAAAAGAAGAATCAGTTTGGAATAATGAATATTATTTTAGATTTTCAAATGAGATAAAAGCCCTTCAAAATAATCCCCGGTATCTTACGGGCCAAATAAGACCTCAAGTCGATGATAATCCTACATGGCAAGCAATAGACCTGGATAAAATAAAAAATGCACAAAGTACTATATTTATAGAAGCATACCACACACTTGGTGCAAAACTTTTAGAAAATGAATATTTAAAAGACTATAACAAAATTAGTATTTTTTTAACTCCGGTTTCATTAGAACAAATGAATGAAACTAAATTTGCTAGAAGGGATGTACAAGATTACATTTTTGGAACAATGATGAGCAGATTAAATTTGAGATCTAGATTTCAGAATAATGGTTCTTTAAGTGATAAATCTTTTATGGAAAATTCTATCCGCGCAAAAGATGCGTATTACGAATTAAAAAGTGCACGTAATTATAGTCATGTGATTCATTCCCCTATAGCCGAAGGGCCCGGATGGAATATAAATCCTGACGGAAGTTTTATTGGTAAACCACAGGGCGATGCATTAAAAACCCTTGAGAGCGTAGTAGAAATATTAAATACAGGCAATTCTAAAAATACTGAAAATTGGAAAAATTGCTCTTTTTAATAAAAATAAACTTATTCTACTTATCAAGTTTATCTCCCAAAAAGACATGTTTAAATAATAGGTTCAATTAACTACTTTATGAACAAAAAACCTATGAAAGACCGAACTTGGATCATAAGGTCCAAAAGAGGAAAGCAAGTAAGTAAACCAATAAGGCGAAAGTAATAAATTAATTATTATTAATTCTCCAATATGAAATACACATTTATATGCAATTACGGAAAAAATAGAAGTCCTACTGCGGCAAGAGTAAGCGAAGAGTTGGCACAAGAAAGAGATGTACAAATAAAGGCTGATTTTCTAGCACTTTATCCTGAAGAATCAGAGGCTTATGAGCAAAAAGAAGCTGAAAAGTTAAAACAGTCAGATCGAATTTTTGTTATGACTCCTGAAATTGGAGAAACAGTAATGAAAAGATACCACGTTCCCAAAGATAAAATAATTTGTTTAGAAATTGAAGATAATTATGATTGCCACGGAATTGCAGGACCTAAAATGAAAGCAATGCTTACTGATATTCTTAGAAAAAAATTAGATAAGTGGATTAGATAAAATAGTTCTTAGAGTACTAATCCCTTGCGCCTATAAAATTTAGCGATTGCAAATATTAATATTATTATTGCAAGAAAAATAATTGCATAAGTTAAAATATTTTCTTTGATTAAGCCTACTGCTGATCGAGTAATTCCCGTAAAACTATTCGAAGCGGAGTTGTCGATTTGGATGACTGTTTTTTGAACTAAATTTGTTCCTGCCTCGTTTATACTAGGTATGTCTGAATCCGGATTATTTATTTTTTTAGGCGAAGAACTACCTCCCCCCCCGCTAGACTCCGAGTTAACATT
>CAYLGX010000093.1:0-2886 GCA_964383425.1 Candidatus Woesearchaeota archaeon | reverse complement strand
TATAGAGCGGTTTCATTTGTTTTGGTTTCATCAAGAGACAAATCAGATAAATAACCAGACCGATAATTAAAATACATAATGTATTTTTAAAAACTGCTCGCATTCTATATATATTATAGATAACAATTTAAACTTTTGCTATTAGTATTAATAGCAAAAATGGAAGAAGAACTATATATTACTAAGCGTAATGGGAAAAGCGAAGTCTTATCATTTGATAAAAATTCGAAATGCTTATGCTCAATAATTCTTGTGTAAGGCACCTGTTCGTCAGTAAAATTAATAACAGAATTCCCTTGAAAGTTTTCTTTTTTAATAATTCGATGATCGAATTTTAACGATATATAATCAAGAGTTCCAAATTTATAATTGTAGAATTGATCAAGAGGCCCAGTATAAATAATTTTTTTCGCTACGGAATTCCAATACTTCCTATTAGAGAAATAATCAATTTCTAGTTTTACTTCTGTTCTATCTAGTAGCTTTATGAAAAGTTCTGTGTATCCGTTCTCTGGTATGCCTTGATAAGAATCAAAATAATAATTATTATCATAAGTAAATCTAACTGGAAGCCTCTCTATAATAAATGCTGGTAGTTGCTTTGGATCTTTTTTCCATTGTTTTTTGGTATATCCCTTTATAAGCTTTTCATAAAGATCTTTTCCAACTAAACTAATAGCTTTTTCTTCTAAATTCTGCGCTAAACCACTAAAAGTCTGTTCTTTTATTTTACTTAAGGCTCCTTCAGGGGTTGTGACGTTCCACATTTTATTAAAAGTCCACATATTAAAAGGTAAAGAATAATAGTCTCCTTTATAATTTGCTATCACTTGATGTTTGTAATTATTAAATTTTACAAATCTATTTACATAATTCCATATATCTAAATTAGAAGTGTGAAATATATGCGCTCCATAATAATGTACATTTATGCCTTCAATATCTTTAGTGTAACAATTACCTCCTATATGGTCTCTTTTCTCTATTACTAAGACAGATTTGCCATTGGCAGTAGCTTGTTGAGCGAATACGCTGCCAAATAAACCTGCTCCGATAATGAGATAATCGTATTTCATCAGTATTTATATTGGTGTATTGCTGCTTTTAATCCAGTTTCTAGCATTTTATTCCGCTGTCTTTGATTGTAATAGTGATCTCCAAAGCCTGAATAAGAAGAAGGAATCCATGCTACTTTATTAAAAATATCGTCTTTTACATCTTGAAGTATCCTTAAGCCTACTTCTAAATCCCATGCGTTTTTATTGTTAAGTATTGTAATGTCGTCTCCTACTCTGTAATTTAATTCTTTAGCAAAGTATTGTTTCATTTTGCTAGTATTATAGAATGTTAATGCCCCATTGCAGTAAAGAGTGTGAGGTCCACCTGTATCCAAGTACATTGTAAGACCGCATTCTTTAGAGTATTGATATTGATATTCTGCTGTGGCTTGCAAAAAATTACCGCATCCGTTCATCGGATATCGAATAACAGGTGTCCCTGCTATAATCGGTTCAGACTTCCAAGATAAAAATTCATCCCAAAGCCTGTCGAACCATAGATCTTGCCCCACTTTACAGTCCCATTCGTATCCAAAAAAATGATCTAACTCTAAATGGTCTGCTATCTTTATGAACTCCATAAAAGACCAAAAAGAATATCTATCTTTAAAACTAGCGCCACGATCATTTAGTTTCGGCATTTCAAATTTAAAGAATTCGACATTATAATTCTCTGGTATTTCTAAATCTGCATCAGAGCAAATAACAATAGGGATATTGTGTTTTGAATGTTTGTCCGCTGTCAAATTATCTAAACAACGAAGATTTTTTGGAGAAAGGTTTTCTAAATATAATATGATGCCAGTTTTTAATTTGTTTTTAATTTCAAAAGATTTTTCGCTTCTTTTGTCTTCATGAGAGTATAAGAATTTTGCGTCAGTAATTAATTCGTAATTGGGAGTAAAAACGAAATTAATCTGCCGCGCTTCTTGTTCTGTTTTTAAGTCTATTATCGGGATTGTGTCTATGGAATTTTCATTTTCAAAAATAATACTATAAAACTTTAAGAATAAAAGTCTTGTGTCATTGCCAAAACTAGAGCAATCTTCGCTATGGAACCTTAATGATTCAATATCTTTAATATCGATAGTCAAACAAATTTTTGCATTGACTTCATACTTATTGTTGAGGATTTGTCTTGTGAGGCCATTCTTGCATCTCGCAAGGATTAATATCTCTTTATCATTGAACTCGTTTATTAACTCTAACCTCATTTGAGTATAAGGTATTTCTTTATTAAATATTATAAAAAAAGAAGGCTTCGTCCATCGAAACATCTTATTATCGAACATCTCTACCTCGCACCACCCATCTCCAAGAGTTATTTCATTATTGTCAAAAGCTTTATAATCTACGCTTCTCTTGTCCACTACATAAGATAATTTTTCTACAATTATTGTTTTATTAACTCTGCCATTAAGCTTATCAAAAACCTCTTGATTAAGTACAGATAGAATATTTATTTTACTTTCATTTATGAAAGCTATATTTTCTTCATTGATTTCATCTATGTCTGATGAAAATTTACCAATAATAGTTTTATCATTTGAAATTCTATTAGAGTCTATTAATGAATTCCAGTTTTTGGGTTGGGAACAAATTACTACTTCTGAATATTTTAATAAAGCGTTCTTGACTTTCGTTACCTTAGCGTCTAGTTCCGAAGTCCCTTCTGTAGTGCTGTCGATCTTGATTGGCTTCCATGAGACGTTAATTTTTTGAATTAGTAAATTATAAATAAAACTTTTACAGGCAGTCGCTCGCCCAGAATTCCCAGATGGTCCAATGCATAGTACATTTTTATAATTAATTGACTCCACGAATTATT
>CAYLGX010000092.1:0-3005 GCA_964383425.1 Candidatus Woesearchaeota archaeon | reverse complement strand
TTGCTTTAATTGTTTGTTCGGCCATTTTTACTCTTTTTATTTATAGGATTACTAGTAAGATAGACTTTTTATACATTACGAGTATTAGAACAAATTATTTTGCTTTTCTTCTTTGGTGCCACAGCAGCGCAATCCAGACTGTCGCAAGAAGAGCGTAATTAACAAAATCAATCCAAGAATTCTGCCACCAAGCAATGCCATTAAATGTGTAACTAGAAATTGGCCAAAGGAAAGGCGTAGCCCATCTTCCGTTATCATGGAGCGGAATGTCTATTAATATGTGAATAAGCCAGCCACATAAAACCCAAACTGGTCTTTTAAAAATAAGATAGAGAATGACAAAAACTAAAAGAAAGATTACTAAGCTATGACCTATTGCGTAAAGAGTCGTTGTTAGAGTAGCAATACTTCCAGAACCTGCAAATATTTCCTGCATTATGTTAGAACTAGTAGAATAATTAAAAATTAAATTATAAATTAAAATGGTAAAGGCCATAGCAAAAGCAAAAATGTCGGGAAATATGCCCCAAAGTCCTGCTTTAAACAAACTAAATCTTTTTTTGACTTTTAAATTAATCATCTTAAAAATTGCAACTACCCAGAGAAAATGTGAAAATATGTCCATGCCTACTTCTTCGTTTTTGCTGGCCCAACATAAACCTTACTTACTGCAAAAGACTTGTAAATCCCTTCAAGGATATCTGTTCCCGCATAGCCTGCAAGTAAACTTAATCTATAATCAAAACTAAAAATAATTCCCGTAAAAACCCCTAGGATTATAGCAATAAAAAGAGTTATGCAATAATATCCCCATAGAATTTTTCTTCGCAGAGATAGAGCTTTCATAAGTCCCACAAGTCCTCTTGTTAATCCTCCAATTCCACCCAGAAGCCCGGAAAGAATTAATGCTTCCATTTTATTTTTGGATATGCCTGATTTTATTAACGATCAAAGCCACTATTGCCCCATAAATTGCTCCAACGATGCCCATTAAAATTGGTAAGACTACCCATCCGGAACTAGCAGCGGTTGTTCCTAAAACTGCATCAAATAAATTAAAGGTTATCCATAATAGAAGACTTGATAAAAATAACTTATAGAAAATGGAAAGAACGGGCGGGAAGCTATAAATTGCACTTGTCCCAACAAGCAAACCAATAATTCCTCCAATAAGCGCATACTTAATTAAAGTTTTCATTTATATTCCAAGAAATTTAAAAATATTGTAAACCATGAATGCTGGCCAAACTAGTGCTTTTAAAATTCCAAAAACTCCTACCCAAAAACCTGTTGCATTAGAAATATAATAAACTACTGCACCGATGAAACCCAAACCATAAACTGCTCCGCCACTTGAGTTATATGCATAGACTCTATCTTTCTTTACTAACTTCTTAGCCTCTTTTTTCATATCTATTTTAGAGTTCTATTATTTAAATAGGTTTTGGCTTGCAATAAATCAGATAGTTATCTTTTTATATTATTCAAAATAATAAAAGATATGGTCAAAGTGTATTATTCAAAAAAAATAGAAAAAATCCTAGATAACATTGACTATTCTAAACTTGGAAATAATGTAGCTATAAAAGTTCATTTTGGAGAGAAAGGATGTATCACTTATATGGATCCAAAAATTGTTAAAAAAGTTTATGATAAAATAAAGAGCCTTGGGAAAAAAGCTGCTCTTGTTGAATGTAATGTTTTATATCGCGGAAGTAGAACAAATAGCACAGACCATATTGCAACTGCAAAAGAACATGGTTTTGATTTTGCACCAATTGATATCCTTGATGGAGAAAATGGAAATGAGTTCATAGAAATTAATTCATGCAAAATAGGAAAAGGAATAAAAAAATATGATTCCCTTATTGTTCTAAGCCACTTCAAGGGACATGAGATGGCGGGTTTTGGCGGAGCCATTAAAAATGTTGGAATGGGCCTTGGAAGCCGGGCAGGAAAACTGCATATGCATTCAAGTATAAGGCCTAAAATTTCTGAAAAATGTACTGCATGCGGAACATGTATTAAACACTGTGATGTTAATGCAATAAAAATGATAAACGGCAAAGCTAAAATAAATGATAAACTCTGTATTGGTTGCGCTATGTGCATTGCAGTCTGCCCAATAAAGGCAGTATCTATTCCATGGGAAAGTGAAACACCAGAGGGCATACAGCGAAAAATAGCGGATTATACTGCTAGCGTGCTTAGTCTTTTCCCTAATGCTGTTTTTATAAATATTCTTGAAAAAATAACTAAAATTTGCGACTGTTACGGAATTGTACAAGAACCTATGATGAAAGATGTAGGGATTGTTTGTTCAACTGATATTGTTGCTGTGGAAAAAGCGAGCCTAGACCTAGCTAATGAATTTTCAGAAGGAGAATTTGATAAAATCAATTCAGTAGACAAAGATAAACAGATTTCTTTAGCAGAAGATTTGAATCTTGGAAAAATTAAGTACGAACTAGTTAAACTTTAATTAAAAATAATTATTCTTCTTTAAATTTAGATTTCTTAAGCTCCAGATTAACTTTTTTACCATTAAGCTTTACAATTTTTGCAGGCGAACCTACAATAGTTGAATTTGAAGGGACATCTTGATTAATAATAACTGTTTCCGCACCAATTTTTACATTATTTCCAACAGTGATTGGACCAAGCAAAGTTGCATGAGCTCCAATTAAAACATTGTCTCCTACTGTCGGATGTCTTTTTCCAGTATGCTTTCCTGTCCCGCCCAAAGTAACTCCTTGAAATATGACACAATCTTTCCCAACTTCGGCTGTTCCGCCAATAACTACGCCCATGCCGTGATCACAAAAAAATCCTTTTCCAATTACTGCACCCGGATGTATTTCTATTCCTGTAAAAAATCTTGCTATTTGAGAAACTAGTCTTGAAATAAACTTTAATTTTATCTTATATAACGGACTAGAAATATATCTGTGAATTATAATAGCATGCAAACCTGGATAAAGTAAGAACTCAAGCCCCCTTGAAGC
>CAYLGX010000091.1:0-3020 GCA_964383425.1 Candidatus Woesearchaeota archaeon | reverse complement strand
AATAATAAAATTAATATTGACTTTCCTGCACCTTTTTTCATACAATAAAGTATTAACAAGAATTTATAAATATGTTTGGACATAATAACCTATCTGAATAAAAGATGGAAAAGAAAAATATTTTACTTGCGAGTTATTTCTTACTGATAATTGCAATAGTTTGGGGATTTTTAAAAGAAATTTTTAGTGGAAGAATTACATTTGCTAGTTCGCTAAGCTTATTTACAAAAGATTATTTTTCTTGGATAATTTCCCTAAAGGAGTTATTTACTAATAACTTTTATTTGGGCCTGTCGAATAAAATTTTATTTTTAATAAAAACTGGATATTACTTACTTTTTACAATTGGAATAATTATTTTGATTATTGCGCTAATAAATAAGCTAAAAGATAAAAAATATGAAAATGTTGCAAGCACAACATCCAAACCATTAATTGAAAAAAAATCAAGCAGTGACCTTGATGAATTAATTACGCAAGGCAATAATAAAATGAAAATTAAAGATATTAATGGTGCTAAAAAAATCTATGAAAAAATTAAAGAAAAAACAAAAGATAAAAATTATTCTAAAGAACAATATAATCAAATAATAGATTTATACAAAAAGATAACTGCTTAAAATTTTAATAAGACTATAATAATTACAGATCTCGTGCGTGCAGAGTCTTTCTTTGATTTGCTTTTGCTCGCTCAATTGCCTTATCTAGAATTTGGTAAACCTTATCGTTTAATGCTTCTTCAACTTCTTGCGCCACATTATCAATTTTATCTTTTAGTGCTTTCCTAATATTGCTTCTTACAATCAAATTTATTTTTTCTTCAGTCATGTTAATTTTTATTATGTTTATTTAAAAATGAACAATCAGAAATTTTTAATTTCTGAGTTTCGAAAATCTTCATACAACAACCGAAGGTTTCGTAGATTTTTGAATTAATTTCTGTCATGTTAATTTAATCTCCATCCTCGCTCGCTTGCATGTAACTCTCTTATGTAATCTCCATGAGATAAAAATCGATCTGACTCTGCCCTGACATCAAGCATAAATTTTTCAAATCTAGCAGCTTCACGAGTTTCAAAATAATTTGTGATCTGATCTCTCAAATATTTTAGCACCATTTTTTGTTATAGATCATAGTCTATTCTGCTTTTTAATCTTTCCGTAGGCCTGTGATATTCGCACATCGTTCCAAGATTATTTCTTTCGCAATAAAAACGAGCCAGGGGATTAACTTCCGCCTTATCAAATCTGCCCACTAGTTTACATCTCTCTTTTTCTTCTGGATCGCCTGCAACATGATAAACAAAATTACAATTTCCGCAAGTAGGTTTTAATTTAGTTTCAATAGAAGTCATTTTGTCTGCAATATTATTTCTTTTTTACCTTAGTATTTTTCTTCTCTTCTTTTTTAACAGCTTTTTCTTTAACCACTAATTTTGATTCTATTTTTTTATTTTCAACTTTCACTTCTTCAACTTTTTTTTCAGCAGGCATTGTTTTCTCTACTTCCGGTTTCATAGTTGGAAAGAAAATCACATCTCTAATTGATTCTTGCCCTAAAAGAACAAGCGCCATTCTATCAATTCCCCAACCAATTCCGCCAGTCGGAGGTAAACCTACTCTTATTGATTCTAAGAAATCATTATCCATTGGATGAGCTTCTTCATCTCCGGCCCTGCCTTTTGCAGCTTGCTCTTTTAATAATTCTTCTTGAAAAATAGGATCATTAAGTTCAGAATAAATATTCCCCAGCTCCATTCCTAAACCAATAGGCTCACATTGCTCATTAAGCTGCGAATTAAGTCTATGTCTCTTACATAAGGGAGTAGCTTCTTTTGGTCTGTCATAAACATGCATTGGACCCATAATATTGTGCTCTACTTTTTCATCGAATATGGCTTGAATTAAATTTCCTACACTTGAATCTTTAGTATACTCAATTTTATTTTCTTGACAATAGTCCTTTAATTCTTTAATATCCATATTTTCAACTTCAAGACCAGTATATTCTTTTACTGCTTCATATAAAGTCATTTTGGACCATGGAGCTTTAAAATCTAGCTCAACTTCTTTCCCTTCTTTATCTTTCATCTTTACCTTTGTTGTTCCATTAAGTTTTTTACAAACATATTCAAAACATTCTTCCATTAATTTCATCATGTCATTATAATCTGCATATGCCTGATAGATTTCAATCATAGTAAACTCAGGATTATGTGAATGATCTACGCCCTCGTTTCTAAAATTCTTACAAATAGTGTAAACCTTTTCAAATCCTCCAACAACAAGTCTTTTCAAATAAAGTTCAGGAGAAATAGAAAGATACATTTTCATATCCCATGCATTAATATGGGTTACAAATGGTTTGGCACTAGCTCCACCATATTGAGTTTGAAGCAGAGGCGTTTCAACTTCCATAAATCCTTTTTGATCTAAAAATTCCCTCACTGCTTTGATCATTAAAGATCGTTTTATAAAAACATTTTTTACGTCCGGATTAACAATTAAATCAAGATATCTTTTTCTATATCTTTCTTCTTTATCTTGAATTCCATGCCATTTCTCAGGTAGGGGTAAAATAGTTTTAGTCAATAATTCTGCTTTTTTAACTAGAATACTTACTTCGCCACGTTTGGTTTTAAAAACAGTTCCTTCTACTCCTACAAAATCTCCAGAATCAATATATTTTTTAAAAGATTCGAGTTGCTTTTCATCAGTTTCTCCTTTTTGTAGAACAATTTGTATTTTTCCAAAATTGTCTTGCAAGGTAGCGAAAATAAGACTACCTATGTCCCTGATAGTCATTAATCTTCCTGCAATTTTTGCAGAATCTTTGGTTCTCTCATCTTCTTTTAGATGAGCATATTTTTTTTGTAACTCACTAGAATTATCTTTTTTATCAAAATTATATGGATAAGGATTTACACCTGCTTTTTTCAGTTCTTCAATTTTTTTTAATCTTTGATTAATAATTTCTTCTTCTCGTCCCATGTTTTAATAAGAGTTGTGTTGTTTAAAAA
>CAYLGX010000090.1:0-3045 GCA_964383425.1 Candidatus Woesearchaeota archaeon | reverse complement strand
TAGCCCATTAATTGATTTTTCCAACCTGCCGTATTGATTGATGGGCAGTCAAGTATAATTATAAGATTTTGTTTTTGTACAATAGAAAGACCCTCAACTATTTCATTTATTATTGATGCGCTAGCCATAGCCTCTACTTGATTTAAGTTTAATCCTTCGCCCATGCCTGTGTCAATTTCAATTGGAGTAATTATTCTGTATTTGTAGTCTTTAGCTATTTTTCTTAAGTCTTCAAGTATTCTTTCTCTTTGCTGTGGAGATAATAATTTAGAATCTTTTGCTCCAGCTGATTTAAATTCATGTTCTTTACTTTTCTCAATTAAACATCCTGCCAAGACCATCGGACCAATTACTGGTCCCCTCCCAGCATCATCAACACCTAGTAATAATTCTTTTATTTCCATATTATCCTGATTCTTTTATGATTCCGATAAAGTCATTTAGATTTATTAATTCTTCCTTTAGCAGGCGATATACTTCTGAATCTTCTACAAACTCATCTGGACTATGCACAACCTGTTTCATTTGTTCAAGTTCTAATAGTTTTTGACTTAGTGCTTCATCTATAATGTAGTTTTCCGCAAGAGTCATGTAAACTGCAGAGTCTGATTCTGGAAGAGGTAGATCTTTATGTTTTACTACAGCAATAGCTAAACTTTTTGCTACATCCATAATTTTTCCCAAATATCTTTCACAAGCTGCTTTTTTAACTAGGTCAGAATTATATTCTTCAAATGTTGATGGAATAAATGTACTTAGTTCTTCAACATAACCTTCTATTTCATTAACTTTTTGCTCTACCCTCTTTTCCATTAGCTTATTTAAATTTCTTTCTTTAAAAAGAGATTGGTGATAAGGAGGATAATATTTAAGAACTAGTTTAACCTTTTTTACATATGGTGAGACTAGACAAAAGAAGGTTAGTTATATTATTAATTTTAGTTTTTAGTTTAATTAGTCTTATTTCTGCAAGCACATATTCATTACAATTTGATCAAAATGGAAATAATGTGGTAACTAGCGAGATATTCAACGGTAAATCATTAGGGAGTACAATTGACTCTGCTAGTCTTGATCGATCTGGCAATCAGCTATACTTTGTTAAAAGAATAAAATTTAATCAAAGTTTTAGTGAAGTACAAATAAAATTCAATTTGGATAAAGGAGTAGTGGTAAAAGATAGTTTAATTTTTCCTGCAGGATACACTATCGAAACTAATGGGGAGATAATTTCAATTAACTGGAATCTTAAAAATGTAATGTCTGGTCAAGATTTTGCTATGTTCATTACACTCGAGGATACCAAAACAAGTTTTAATATTTTTTATGCCATTTTAGCAATGTTAATCCTAGTCTTAATTGGATTTTTTATATACAAACAATCTAGAAAGAAACCTGCAGTAAAAATCATAAAGGTTAAAGAAAAAGTAATCACAAAAAAAGAGGATTATGATTATTTGCTAGATACTGAAAAAAATATTATTGAACAATTAAAAAAAGCAGATCGAAATGAAATGTGGCAGAAGCAGTTATTGTTAAATACTGGCTTTAGTAAAGCAAAACTTTCCAGATTAATAAAAAATCTAGAAACAAGAAACTTAGTTAAGAAAATTCCATTTGGAAATACAAATAAGGTCCGACTAAAGTAAACTATCTTTTTTCAAGAACTATTTTTCGCAAGATACATTCATTATGCTTATTACAGCCTCGTTTATCAAATTCTAATTCCTTGGAAGTTATATTTCTTGAAATATCAAATGGACACATGACCATTTTGCCATCTGGAAATATGTTTCCGAATCTACATTTATGGGTTTCTTTACTTTCTTGATTTGTATGGAGCACCCCTCTTCTTGCAATATGTAGTTTGGGAATATTTCCATGGTAATTATCTACAAAGTCTTGAACTATTTCTGCATATTCTTCAATAGGTATTGTTTCTGGTGTGTCTCTCCAAAAACTTCCGGTTTGATCTATTTCGCGAATACTTGAAATATAAAATCCCTTGCAATTAAATTCTTTTTCTGCAATGGTCGCAGTAGGCATTAACTCATGAACATTATCCTTTCTTAACATATAGACCATATCTATCGGAAAATTGACTCTAGCTACTCCGGAAAGCGGTTTTTCACTGCTAACCGAACCATATACTCCTATTCTAGTAGAAACGCCTGGCAAGTTCAATCCTTCTAATCTTTTCAAATCAAATCCATTAGTGTATATTGTAGTTTTTAGTCCCAAACTTTCATTAAATTCTAACATTTTTTCTAGCTGAGGATGTATAGTTGGTTCTCCCCCTAATAGAATTACTTTTTCTACCTCGCTAGCATATTTTTTTACATGAATAGAGTATTCTTCAAAAGTCATTTCTCCTTTTCCAAGTTTATCTTGATAGAAACATCCCCTGCATCGCAAGTTACATTTATTAGTTATAAATAATTGTAATGTATTTGTAGGAGTGGAGGTTATTTCTTTCCATGCCGAGTGATCATATCTAAGCAATCTTTTTTCCCTTGAACTTTCTGTGTATTCCATTATTTTATACTCCCGTTCCTTTATTTTTTAGATGTTCACGAGTAAGATATTTTCCAAGTGGTTCTTCTAACGATTCATAAAAATGTTTTCTTAATTGTTCTGCCGAGATGTTGCAATCTTTCATAAATTTTGCAGCGTCATGTAAATTAGGTTTTTCCCCTAAATAAAAGTTTCTTCCAGTAAATGCAAATCTGCCTCCAATTTTTTTAATATTCATAAAATACATTTCATCTTGCGCAATAAAACCGCTGAAAAGTTTTATTTCCTGATCACTATTTCTTTCGCCCCACAAACTTGAATCATCCCATAAGTAGGCGTGTTCTCTGCTTACTCTTAGAACTTCTTTACATGCATTTACTAAATCACAAATATCCTTATTTTTCATAATGGTATCTACAAATAATGCTAGTAATATCTTTCTGATATCATAGATATCTAAGATATCTTTTTTAGAAAAACTTAAAAAGGCATAAATTAACTACTATTTATGAAAAGAAAGCTAATAAAACA
>CAYLGX010000089.1:0-3133 GCA_964383425.1 Candidatus Woesearchaeota archaeon | reverse complement strand
TTTTGG
This sequence comes from Candidatus Woesearchaeota archaeon, assembly GCA_964383425.1. Classification (GTDB taxonomy): domain Archaea; phylum Nanobdellota; class Nanobdellia; order Pacearchaeales; family GW2011-AR1; genus CAIPOI01. Next base: position 3,127 of record CAYLGX010000089.1, on the reverse strand, counting down.
CATTTTCAAAAAACTTTTTTTGTACGGGCTAGGCTTAATTCTCTCCGTTAGGATTTAGTTTTTAGAACAATCTTTACATAAACCCGTAACATCGATTTGAAAATGACATATCTGCCCATTAATCTTATTTCTTATAAAATCTAGAGAGTTAACTTTAATATGTTCAATTTTTCCACATTTTTTACAAGTAAAGTGGCAATGACTATTGTCATGGCTCGAGTAAATAGTTTTTCTATTGCAGAGGTATGAGTGAAGTTTGCTTTTGTTTGTTAATTCACTTAAAAAACGATAGACTGTTGCAATTCCAATATGGCTATCTTTCTTTTTTGATCTTATTAATAACTCCTCGGCAGTAAAAAAAGAATTAAACTTGTTGACTTCTTCATTTAGCAATTCTTTTTGTTTGGTATTTCTTGATTTTCTTTGCATATTGAAATTTTTAATTTTCGGTATTTTTCTTATTGATAATTAAAATCAATAGGGTTTATAAATATTGATTCACAATTTAGCTTTAATACGATGGATAAAAAAATATTAATTGGCGTTATTGTGGGTATAGTTTTAGTTTTATTCTTAGTTTTAATTTTTAGTAATAATCCTACTATAAATAATGAACCAAGCAATAAAATAAATGTTATTGCAAGTTTTTATCCCATGTATGATTTTGCCAAAAATGTTGGCGGAGATCGTGTTGAAGTTAAATCCCTTATACCTATGGGCGTAGAACCACACGAATTCGAACCAACACCTCAAGATATTAAAGATCTAAGTAAGGCTCAAGTTCTTATCCTTAATGGTGTTATCGAATCTTCATGGGCTCCAAAGCTTTTAGAAGGTATTGATAATAAAAATTTAGTTGTTGTTGATACTAGTAAAGAAATAAAGCTTGTTAGTTCTATGGATGCAGATATGCCAGGAAATGATCCCCATATCTGGCTTGATCCTGTTTTGGCTAAAAAACAAGTTATAGCAATAAGAGATTCTTTTATACAAGCAGATCCTGCTGGAAAAGATTATTACAAAACGAATGCCGATGCTTTTATGCAAAAGCTTGACACATTAGATACCGAATTCAGAGTCACTTTTTTAACCTGTCCGAAAAAAGATATACTTATTACTCACGCAACATTAGCATATTTCTGTGATGAGTACGGGTGCAATCAAATCCCAGTAGAGGGTGTTAATGCAGAGGGAGACCCCTCACCGGCAGTTCTTGCAGAAATAATTAAACAAGCAAAAGAGAAAAATATTACGACTGTTTTTGTTGAAAATTTAATGAATCCCAAATCTGCAAAAACTCTAGCCGATGAATTAAATGGAAAAGTAGCTATATTTAATACAGTACACGGATTAACTCCTGAAGAACAAGAAATGGGAGAAAATTATATTTCTCAAATGCAAGAAAATGTAGGCATAATAAAAACAAGCCTTAATTGCAAATAGAATAAGGAAATTATTATGAACCCAAATATTATTGAATTCAACAACGTCTCTTTTAGCTATGGGGACCAACCCGTATTAAAAAATGTTAGTTTTTCAATTGATAAGAAAGATTTTTTTGGAATTATCGGACCTAACGGAGGTGGTAAGACAACGCTTATAAAACTACTTCTGGGCCTTATCAAACCCAATATTGGACGGGTAAAGTTATTTGGAAAACAAGCAGGAGATAGCGAAGAACTGCATAAAGTAGGGTATGTTTCTCAAAAAGCTACCAATTTTGATCAGAACTTTCCAGCAACTGTTTTTGAAGTTGCAAGCATGGGCAGATTTGCAAAGAGAGGAATAATGAAACAATTGACTAAAGAAGATTATTCAGTTATAGAAAAAGCATTGAATGATGTTGGTATGATAAAACTGCAGAATAAGAAAATAGGGGAACTTTCTGGAGGACAACAACAGCGAGTATTTATAGCTCGGGCTTTAGCATCAGAACCAGAAATTCTTATTCTGGATGAACCCTTGACCGGAGTTGATATGGAATCTCAACACAAGTTCTATGACTTATTAAAATATCTAAACAAAGAAAAGAAATTAACAATAATCCTAATCTCACACGATGTTGGAATGATAACAAAATCTCTTACCAAGGTTGTTTGTGTCAATTTAAAGGTTACGGTACATAATGTGTCTGGGGGAATAAATAAAAAAGATTTTACATGTGCTTATCCAGAGGGTTTTGATATGGTGCCACATCATCACGATAAAGGATGTTCATCATGTTAGAGTTTATTCAATATGCATTCATGCAACGTGCATTTATCGCAGGAATATTAATTGCGGTGCTTTGTGCGATTATCGGTCTTTTTTTAGTTCTTCGAAGAATGGCACTCCTTGGTGATGGTCTTGCACATATTTCATTTGGTGGAATAGCTGCGGGAATGCTTTTTGGATTTTATCCTATTTTATCTGCTCTTGTTTTTTCTGTACTTGGAGCCCTTGGAATTCAAAAATTAAAAAAGATGAGAGTTTATAGCGATTCAGCAATAGCAATATTATTTTCTTTTGGCTTAGCGATGGGTGTTGTTTTAATAAGTTTTAGTAGAGGGTTTAATGCAGATTTAATGTCTTATCTTTTCGGAAGCATTCTTGCTGTAAATCTAACAGATATAATCTTAATTGGAGGAGTTGGAATTGCAGTTCTTATTGTACTATTCTTATTTTACAAAGAATTATTTTATATTACTTTTGATGAGTCTTCTGCAAAAGCATCAGGACTTCCAGTAGAAAAACTGGATACGCTTTTAGTTATTCTTACGGCTGTAATAGTAGTACTTTCAATGCGTATTGTTGGAATTCTTCTTGTTTCTTCCTTAATAGTAATTCCTTCATCAACTGCGCTATTGTTCTCTAAGGGATTTAAACAAACAATCGTCTATTCTATTTTAATTGCAATTATTGCAGTAATTTTAGGGCTATTACTCGCTTATTATTTCAATTTAGCTGCAGGAGGCTCGATAGTAATGGTTCTTATCGTTGCTTTTTGTATGGCGTTATTATTTAAAAAATCGTGATCGTTATGTTAGCCGATATGTTTTTAAGTACCTAGTCCTAATAAGTATTATGAAAAATATTTTTATAAAAATCTTTGCCGGATTAGCTTATATTATTATGGTTTTTATAAACT
>CAYLGX010000088.1:0-3142 GCA_964383425.1 Candidatus Woesearchaeota archaeon | reverse complement strand
ATAAGGGTTCTAGCCTCATCATAAAATTGTGCTTGAATTGCTTCCAAATTTATCCTAGGAGTATATTGTGAATCCATAAAGAATTAATTAGATAAGCCGTATTTAAAAATTAAAATTAAAAAGATAGCAAGTAACATTAAAAATAACAATGCAAGTAAAATCCAAATTAAAGACATGTAATTAAATGAAGTTTTTGGACTTAAATCAATTACAGTTGAATTTTGGCCAGCACTCATTCTTGAAGAATTTAAAACTCTGAAAAGTTGTTCATCTTCTTCTACAGTGTTATCATCGTCATCATGATTATTCGGATCATCAGTATGAGTGGAATTTGTGTTATTAGTTATAGTAGAATTTACATTACCAATTACAAAACTTAAAGTTTGCAAACTAGGGAGTGTATAATTTCCAAGAGTAGAGTTAGGTACGCCAAGTACGCTAAGCACATAATTACCCGTAGAGTTAAAAAAGTTTTGAAAATTATAACTTGAATAAGTAGTATTACTTCCAGCAGGCAATAAAACATAAGTATTATTAATTAAAAGACTATCTCTAGTCAAACTAAGATACAATGAAGTATTTATTGCAGTTAAGCTGCCATTTCCACTAACAAAGTTAGATAAGTAATTTAGACTAAAATTAACTGTTTGATTAATAGCAGGAGTAAGAGGACTAGCAATAATATTTTGTATTAAAGTATAAGTATAATTAGTCAAGTTATTTTGAATTATATTAGTACTAACTAAAGCAGTTTGGACTACCGAGTTAAGTATTCTAACATCAGTAACATTAGTAGAAACTGAAATATTATATGATCCTACTCTTGTGAAATTGTAATCCCAAGAAACAAGACTACTTCCCGAAATAGGAATGAGTATATTCTTAGTAGATTGATTTACAATAAAACCAGAGGAATTTGTGATAGTTAAAAGAACAGTAGTGTTAACAGCAGGTTCAATTAATCCAAAACCGTATCGGCTAGCATTTTGTAAAGCTGAATAAGTACTCGCATCAATTCCCGTTGTAACATTAATTTGCAGGGGCATATAAATTGCTTGCTCATTAACTACACTTAGATTATTAATTGGCGCAAAACCCGTTCTTTTCTTAGATAAGTAGAATGATTCAGAAGAAACATTAGTTCCATTTCCGTATCTTATTACATTTCTTTGTTCCCAACCAATATATTCTAGCTTAGAAACATAAATAACATATCCATAAGTAGAAGATAAATTTTCAGGAAAATGTACTGATAAAACATTAGAACTGTTAGTAGAATTTAACGAAGTTATAACGCTTCCAATTGTAGAACAATTAATTCCAGTACAGTTATAGACAATAGCGTTTACTCCGTTTACTGGAATAAGACTAGTAGTCAAACTACTATTAGTTTCAATAATTGATTGATAAACAGAATAATTGACAATTCTATCAGCAGAAACTAAGTTTAATGCTAGAACTAAAGCAAGTAATATGCTTATACTTAAAAATAATTTTTTCATTTCCATTTTAATTTGCTACTGGATTTCCAGTACCATCACTTTCAGCAGGATTTGCTGGTGGATTTACAGGAGGGTTAACTGGAGGATTTACTGGTGGATTTACAGGAGGGTTAACTGGAGTGTTCGAACCATCATTGCCTGAATTGTAATCAGAAGAGGTAGAAGCTTGTGAACTATCACTATTTCTAAGCGATTCTAAAACTTTATCTTCTAAACTTTTAACAAAGGAAGATGAATAATGTTTCATAGGATGTCTTGTGAAACTTTTTCCACTATTTTTTCCAGCACCAAATGGTATTTTGATTCCTGCAAAAACACGGCCCTCGTTTCTATCGCCAACAGTGTAGTCTACTTCAACAGAACCAATTACTGGAGAATTACCAATACTTCCAAGTTCTTTATCTAAACTTAAATTAAGACTAGCTCCAGAAGAATTTCCTTTTTCAAAACTAAATGTGTAAGCGCCAACTCCAGCACTTAAATCTCCGTATTTTCCACTAATAAAAGATTTTCTAACTTCAGTACTAAAACCAGTATAACCATCGCCCAAATAACCAGCAACAGTTAAATCAACATCAATAGGTGTAACATTAAATAATCCGCCCTTAAGTACAGCTTGAGATTTTTCGCCAGCTTCAAAAACTGCTTCCATTCCAAAATCATCAGTTCTATATCCTACAAATGCTCCGGCGCTAAATCCATCGCTTCCAGCATAAACTGCAGGACCGCCGTATAATAATGAATTTGTAGATGAATTTACAACAGCTGGAGCATTAGTTGAAGTAATTGAAAGAGGACTAGATTTAACTTTTACATTAGATTTAGATTTAGATTTTAAGATTGGAACATTATTAGTCGAAGGCGCATTAGTGGAAGAGGCATTAGCTGCAATTGCAGTATTGTTAGTTGAAGAAGAAGCATCAATTAAAGAGGCAACAGCAGCATCTTCTCCGTCAGGAAATTCATCAGAACCATCATCGCAAATACAAGGAGCAGAAGGATCATAAATTGCAACTGGATCTGGAGCAGGAGCACATCCGCGATAAGTTCCAAGTCCTAGAACAGCTAAAGCAGTAATGCCTGCAAGTAATCTTCTACTAGCATATCCTGCTTTTTTCATCCAAGTAGGTTTTGCAAATGGTGTTGATTGAGATTCTGGTGAAGCTGCATCATAATTAGAAGAACCCACAAATTTAAGTTCAAGTGGATTTGGTAGCGCAGCATAATTTTCATTTCTTTTAAATTGTGTTTGAGTAGAATCTTTTTTATAACCGCTTTTTCTAGCAGCATATCTTACAGCGCCAGTTGTTGTGTTAAACATAGCAGCAACTTGAGCATAAGTATTATTTTCTAAAGCTTCAACCATACTAGGTCTTAAACTAGCCATAGAAGTTCTTTTTTGAGTTAAATCTTGTTTCTTACTATATCCAAGTTCCTTAGCATTTTGCCTTACAGCATACTCAGAAACTCCATAACGTGAGGAAACTTCCTTAGCAGTCATAGTCTTGTAATCATTAAGAACATCGACTCTTCGAATATTTGAATAGTTTGTTTGTGTCATTGTTTAGGAATAAAAAATAAACGTTTAAACTGTTTATAAAGCTTTCGATTTGTTACTATTATAGAGTTATAATAGAATG
>CAYLGX010000087.1:0-3156 GCA_964383425.1 Candidatus Woesearchaeota archaeon | reverse complement strand
ACATCGATTCTAACAAACTTAATCTTTTCAGAATATTTTGCAGCTAAAATTTCAAGTGTTGTTGCTAGTCCCTTGCAAGGGCCGCACCAAGTAGCATAAAAATCAGCAAGAACTGGTTTATTTGAAGATAAAACTTCTGCTTCCCAATTTTTACTAGAAACTTCTGTAATTGCCATTTTTAAAATAAATATTTTTATTCTCCGCAGCCTTTTGGATTAACCCATCCGCAAGAGCAAACTTCTAAGCAATGACCTTTTTTTGTCATTTGTTTACCGCATTCAGCACAAAAGCCGCCGAGTTCTTCACCAGTAACTGGATCGTTTAAGGCCGAATCAATTTGGGAAGTAACAACTGGAACTTCGGGTTTAACTTGTGTAGCCGGATTTTCATGTTTTACTGGTTCTAAATCTCCCAATCCCACAAGTTCGATTATTTTATCTTTTCCGCCCTTAGACAATTTTTCTATATAGCTAAATATATAATCCGGTAGGGATTTTGCTTCTTTTATTTCCGGATCTCCTTCAAAAACAAGACCATAAGGTTCAAATCTATTTCCTTTTAATTTTTTTGTTAAATCTTGAACTGGAACTCCATATTGAAATGCGAATGAAGTTAATGTTCCAATAGTATCCATTAATCCGCCAACAGTGGTGCCTTCTTTAGACATTTCAATAAATAATTCCATCGGTTGAAACTTTTTATTTATTCCAACATGCAAATATCCTTCATGTCCGGAAACATTAAATTTATGTCTGACTGAAAGGCAAGTTCCTGGAAGTTTTGTCCTTACTGCCTTAGGTTCTGCAGCTACTTCAGGAGCATCTACTTTTTTTTCAAGATCACTTTTACCAGCAGTTAATGGTTGTCTTCTTTTACTGCCGTCTCGATATAATGCAACTGCTTTTAATCCAGCTTTCCAGGCGTCCATATAAACATTTTCGATTTCTTCAATAGTAACATCATTAGGTAATCCAACGGTTTTAGAAATTGCTCCAGATAAAAATGGTTGAACTGCCGCCATCATTCCAATATGGCCAGTATAGTGTATTGTTCTTTTTCCATTAGGTGCTTTGTAAGTACAATCAAAAACCGCTACATCTTCTGGTTTTAATCCAGGTGCTCCCTCTATCGTTTTTTTCTCTTCCATATATTTTTTAATAGTAGTTATTTGTTCATCGCTGTATCCTAAATTTTTAAGAGCAGGGTCAATTGTTTTGTTCAATATCGGTAAAACTCCACCATCTGAAAGATTTTTTTCTTTGTATAACCAAGTCTCAGGTTCTATTCCAGTTGTATCGCAGTCCATCATGAAACCTATTGTGCCAGTTGGAGCAAGTACGGTAGTTTGTGCATTTCTAAATCCATATTGCTCTCCTTGTTGTCTGTCAATTTCCCAAGTCTTGTTAGCTTCATCTATAACTTCTTCTAGGTTAAATGTAGTTTTTCTAGCAGTTGTTGATTGTTTTATTTTTCGGTCTAATTTTTTAGAAGCTTCAAGATGCATTCCAATTACATTAAGCATAGGTTCTCTATTTTTTGCAAACTCTTCAAATGGAGCTATTTTCATAGCCATTTCTGCTGAAGTTTCATAAGCTGTAGAAGTTAAAAGTGAAGTTATTCCGCCAGCAATATCTCTACCTTCTTCTGAGTCGTAAGGTACTCCTAGTTTCATTAATAATGCACCTAAATTAGCATAGCCCATTCCAAGTGGTCTAAACTTATGTGAATTTTCAGCTATTTCTTTTGTTGGAAAACTAGAATTATCATATAACAAATCTTGGGCAATCGCTGTAGCTCTCACTGCTTTCTTAAATCCGTCTATATCAAATTTACCGTTCTCTTTTAAAAATTTAACTAGATTTAATGAGGCCAGGTTACATGAAGAATTATCTACAAACATATATTCTGAACAAGGATTTGATGCATTTATTGGCGCGGATACTGGACAAGTGTGCCATTTATTTATCGTATCATTAAATTGCATTCCAGGATCTCCGCAAAGATGAGTTCCTTCTGCGAGTTTTCTAAATAGATCTTTAGCATTATATCTTGGCATTTCTGCAAGCATATCTTTATTGTGTACAGGGATAGTTTGCCATTCTTTATTTTGTTCTACTGCTCTCATAAAAGCATCACTAGCTCTTATTGATAAGTTGGCATTTTGATATCCTACTGTTGATTCCGCCTCAGAGTAACTTAGTCCGCCCGCATCCATTAATAATTCTAATTTTTTTTGTTCTTTTTTCTTACATTCAATAAATTCCATAATATCTGGATGTTCTGTTTGCAGTGAATTCATTTTAGCTGCTCGTCTAGTTTTTCCGCCAGATTTTACTATGCCTGCCACTTTATCATAGAATAATAAATAAGCTAATGGGCCAGAAGGAATTCCTCCGCCTGAAAGTTTTTCTCTTGAACTTCTTAGTGTGGATAAATCTGTACCTGTTCCACTTCCATATTTGAATAACATTGCTTCATTATATGCTAATTGCATTATGTCTTCCATTGTGTCATTTACACTTTGGATAAAACAAGCAGAAGTTTGCGGATGCTCATATTCCTTACCGATTGGGAGTGGAATCACCATTCCACTTTGCTTATCGTAAATAAAATGTTTTTTCTGTTCAACTTTTCTTGCTTTGTCTTTAAGATATTGATCTACACCAACATTAAACCACACAGGCGAATTAAATGCCATTCTTTGATCGAGTGTGAGGGCAGCAATTTCTTCACGGAATGCTTTTGCATCTTCGCTAGATCTAAAATAATCTTGTTTTGTTCCCCAATCAGTAATTGTTCCACTTACTCGCCCAATTAATTGGCGAATTGAATTTTCTCTTTGATCGGTTCCATTTTCACCATAAAAATATTTAGAAGCTACTATCTTTCTAGCGAGGTCACTCCATTTGGCAGGAAATTCTACTCCCTTTTGAGTATAAAGTGCTTTTCCCTGATCATCACTGATAGTTACGTCTGACTGATTCCAAGTAGTAGTTGCATAAGGATCTCCCGCTCTTGAAAAATATCTTTCAATAGCAAGTCCACTATTTTGTTTTATTTCTTCACCCATTTTTTTATTTTTATATAATTTTTAGTTATTGTTTTGTTTATAAACTTTTATTTAGTTTTTTGTATATTTTTATTTTATTCTTCTTC
>CAYLGX010000086.1:0-3419 GCA_964383425.1 Candidatus Woesearchaeota archaeon | reverse complement strand
CTATGCTACGCTCAATTCAGCAATATTAATCAACGGTGTTGATAAAGTTAGTTTAAGAAATTTGGGAAATATAACAGGTTTTGCTAGAAAAGTTAGTTCATTTAAGAGTAATTTTTTATTGAAAAATTATTCCTTTCCTTCGCCCGATCTTAATTTTAAGTTTGATACTACTTTGCATACAATGGGATATGTTCCTGCAGAAATAACCACAAATATTACTTTAATTCAGCCATCGAGCAATGTGGATTGGGGATATTATGGGGTTGCTTCTTCTGCAGATGGGGAAAGACTTACAGTCGGAGCTTATCTTAAATTGTTTACTTCAGAGGATTTTGGTAACACTATGATACTTAGTTTAGACAAGCCTGAGGGCGATTTGGATAAAAATTATGCTTCTTCTGCAGATGGAAAAAACTTATTTGTAAGGACTTATGATGGCGTTTTTTCTTCAAGTAATTATGGTGCTTCTTGGGCTGCAATGACTCTTCCTTTTTCAGGCGTTATTGCTATTGCTTCTTCTGCAGATGGAACAAAAATATATATGGCTACCTATAATCAAATTTATCTTTCAACAGATTCTGGAATTTCTTGGAATGAGATAAATTCGGGTTTTTCAAATATACAAGATCTGGCTTCTTCTGCAGATGGAACAAAATTAATTCTTACTGCGTACAATACTATTTGGGGTAATCAACTTGAAGCTAACGCCAAAACTTATATTTCGAATAATTCGGGTCTGTCTTGGTTACCGGTTAGAACTCCATATTTTGCAATTGATAACGTAGCTTCTTCTGCAGATGGAAATAAATTATTTATTTCTTATTCGAACAATATTTATGTTTCAAATGATTTAGGTACATCTTGGTCAAAAATTATTTCTCCAGGATATATTAATGATTTTACTTCTTCTGCAGATGGAAATAAATTATTTACAGTAGCTGACGGAGCCCTATACAAAATTGATATAATTGAAAAACCTGCGGTTCCAGGATATTCTTGGCTTACATACTCTACCGATGACTCAATAAAGAATGTTAGTGGGAAAATTGTAAATCCAAATTCTAAGTACTATGGTTCTCCGCATTATACTTCTTTACCAATTAATTCGAATAGTTCATTTTTTGTTAGTGGAGCAGAGGGATCAGCATTGAATATTACTGATAAGCTTGTTTATTTCGATGGAAGTTCACTAGACTGGATTAATCAAGTTAACAAACCAAAATCTATTTGTATGATGGTTAAAAAATATAATCCGCAAGATAATAATTCGCAGGTATTTTTTTCTACAGGAGATATGCACTACTATAGGGGTGGAATGGTTTTGGGTTCGCTAGGTGACTCTCTTGTTTTCTCTTCTTATTGGAATTTAAATAATAGTTGGAATTATTATGGTTATTATCCTTGGAATGGGCTAGTTTACCCTCACTTTTTTAAGGACAGTAATTGGAAACAAGTTTGTTTAGTTGATGAGGGTCTTGATAAAAATATTGCTTTATATGGCGATGGAGTTTTACTTCGTTCTAAAATAAGTGGATCTGATACTTATACTATTTGGCCAAATTATTATAATACGGGCCATATGTTTGATGCTTTTTTTGGAGGAGTCAGTAATGACAGGGGAGATATTCAATCTAAATGGAAGGGCGAAATAGATGAGGCAATGTTTTGGAGTCAGGCCCTAAGTGCAGATGAAGTAAAAAGTCTTTATTCTAGCTATTCTATTCCAGATAATTCAAAATCAGCCGATATCTCCAATTATTGTTTGGGCATATCTGGAAATAATATTGTCCTTGATGGAAATAATCAGGAAATATCTTCCATGAATAATCCAAAAGGGGCCATAAAAGTTTTTGACTCTTCAGGTATTATTTTAAAAAATGTCAAAGTATCTAATTCTTCATTCGGAATACTTGTTCAAAATTCAAAAGCTATCGAGTTAAAAAATAATATTATTTTTTCAAACGATTTTGGTTTGAGTACAGTTTATTCAGATATAGTTAATTTTTCAGGAAATACCCTCAATTCCAAAAATTCAAAATCAATTTCTCTAACTGGTTCTTCATTTGATTTCAACTTGAATGACCGGAGCGAATCAAATAATCTTTCTGTGGAAAGAAGCTTATTTTTTGTTTATTCTGGTGAATCCGGAGTAAGATTGCCTCCGCTTTCTTTTGAAGATTCAACTGGATTTAATCATCTTAATGGCATTTCTGTTAGGGATAAAAGTTTTGAATTAAAGAATACCTCTAACTTGTATTCTGAGTTAAAAGGGGAAACTGTAATTTTTGAAATTAATTCTGTAGAAAATATTCCTCATTTTGGAAATAGAAATTATCCATTTGATATTTATGGTAATTCGATAGTCACAAAAGATGATACTACTTATTTTAATGAAGGAGATAGAGGTTTTTGTCCAGTCTCAGATACATATTATAGGGCGGAGGACGGCATAACTTTTTGTAATGGCGATCAATCTTATCCTGTTCAAATTAATTCTCAAGATAAGGATAATCGCGGTTATTTTGACAAGCCTTTTAAATTGGGAGTTACAATAAATTAATATGGTGATAAAATTTTTTAGTAGATTAACTTTTTTATTATTTTTATTTTTTATCTTAACTTCTGTTTCTGCCTTAGGTACTAGTGTGGCTATATGTGGTAATGGTATTTTAGAAACTGGCGAGCAATGTGATGCTGGTAGATCTGCGTATCGTTTTGAATGGAATTATCCGGAAGTATTCTGTAGTAGCTTAACTTGTAATTGTCCTTCAGGAACTAGTCCGCTAATAAAATATTTTGCTTCTACCGACCGATCGCAATGTTTGCAGATTACTGACTGTACTGAACCTATTTCTTGTCTGTGGGATAATCCCAAATGTGATTGCCCGGGCGAGCCAGATTGTTGTCCAGGAAATAGAAAAGATTGGGTTGATCAATATTTTGAATGTAATACTTGTAATATTCCCAGCGGAGTATCATTTCCTTACGGCGACGGTAGTTGTTATTGTGATGATTCTAGTTATTTTGGCTTGGGATACATAAGTGGTTCTTCGCGTCCTTTTTGCTCCAGTTTAACAGATCCTGCGAATTATAACTGTGACTGGGACCCTAACCTTCAATATGAGTGTGTGCCTTCTAATATTACTTCCACTTGTACTTCGGGAACTACTTCCTGTGCTTATTCTTTTTTAGGAAATATTACCACTGCTTGTTGCGCTCCTGGTCTTTCTTGCGATCCGTTAGGTACTGGTTGTATTAATTCTACTTCTGCCCCCTCAGCTCCTCATTCGACTGTAAGTACTTCTATCTCTGTTGGGGCAGGTAATTCTGAAAAAAGAAATATAATATGTAAGGCTACAGTTATTCCAGATGAAGAGGGAGATTATACTTTTACATTTAGTTTAAATGGATTAACTTCT
>CAYLGX010000085.1:0-3452 GCA_964383425.1 Candidatus Woesearchaeota archaeon | reverse complement strand
GTAGGAGTAGTTCCAACTTCTTGAGCAAGATACGGGCCATCTTGCTGCGTTAAAAGAGTTCCTTGGAAAGAGGAAACATTAAGTAAAACAAGCGAAGGATAAAAATAAGCGGAAAGATATAAATCATAATTTACTTCAGTAGGGACAGATTGGAAAGAATAGCTTACAGGAATAGAAATAAAACTTCCAGTGTCAACATAAAATTTAGATATATCGCTTTCATTAAAACCAAATCTTTCATCAGTTCCTGCTGAAAAAGAAATTCTAAGTCTACAGTGATCAAGTGAATAATTATAATCTCCAGTGTTATTTATGAAAACCGTTCTAATATGTTTAATATCACCAAAACCAGTGGCTGTTCCCATAGTCAATGGAATCGAATTGTCCGTATAAGTATTCCAAGTACAATCCCAAATAGAAGCAAATGAATAATTTTCCGAAATATTTCGATTACCATAAGTGTCATTAGCTAAAATATTAAATGTATAATTTTTTTCTGCAGATGAAAGAGTTAAATTGGCCATGTACCTTCCAGAAAATTCTTCCATAGAATAATTTGCCCAACTAGAGCCATCATATAATTGTAAAATTACCGTGCTAACATTAACCCAGTTATCAGTTGCAAGCGAACTAAAGTTCATGTGAACATTAGGATCAACTACCGAGCTCAAATTGGGCGTATAAAAAATATTACTAAAAGATGGAGGAGTAATATCTCGAAGTAATACTTGCCAAATATTTCGGGAAGTAACCCGTATCAAAGAATTATTAGTAGAAAATCCAGTTCTTGTGGAAGTAAGAGTATAATTGTTCATATAATTCCTAGTACCATTATTCAGATATTCTGTCAACATAACATAACTAGTCATCCCATTTGCGCCAGTAAGTAAATTGTATAAATTGTTTCCCCTACTGTCATTAATAAAAACCCTAACATTATCAACATTCAAACTTCCCTGATCGACCGCAGAAATACTTGCTCCCCATTTTCTATACAACTGACTTCCAGAAGCAACACTTTCTTTATTGGAATTATAAATCATATTATAGAAAGTATTATTTAAAGAATAAGCAATTTGTGCATTCCAAATACATTGTGCATTGGATTCAGTATTACAAGAAGATTTAGAAGTAATATTTGCGCAACTTGCGTTTGTTGAGCCAAATGAATTTGGCCCATTATTTAAGCAGTAAGATCCGTCCCAAGTACAATTTCCTATGCAACTTCCCACATAGTTATAAGCTTCATCACAGGTGGTAGGTCTGCCATAGGCTGAATTGTAAGCTCCGTCCCATTTAACTGAACAACCCAGGCCGCCATACCCTGTCCAGTAATAATAAGCTGGCCCAAAATAGTTATCGCAAGATCCTGCACCGGCACAACCGCTCCAAGAAGCAATACAACCGAGGCCATAATCTCCAGAACCAGTAGGACTTCCGAAATAACTATCGCAAGATCCAGAGCCCGCACAAGTAACATAATCTCCAAGCCCATCATAAATTGCAGTGCAACTAGGATGGGCCAAACAGGTATTATTATCGGGAAGTTGTGTGCAATCTAAAGAATTAGCATCATTCCAAGCGTATCCATTCGAAGAACATCCTGAATAAAAATTATTAACACATGAATTTTCATCAATTTGAGTACAATCAAGAGCATTAGAATCAGTCCAAGAATAACCGTTACTACTGCACATATAATAATAGGGATAAGTATTATATGTATTTTCATCTATAGCGGTACAATCAAGTCCTCCACTACTAGTTTCACAAATAGAAGTAGTAGCCCATGTATTGAAATTAGTATGAGAATTATATGCGCAACCAAATAAAGAACAAACATTTGATCCAAGGTTAGAACAAGAAGTTATTCCTGGATCATCAGCGCAAGTTCCAACATTAGTGGAGCCTTTTCCAATAATAATATCACTCGAACCAGCACAAGTCATACTAATATTTTCAAAATAATTATTTTGCGGACAAATTGCATCTGAACAAGGCTCATTAACGCAAGAAAAAGAAGAATTAATTGACCCATTTACAAACTTATTATTATCTGATAAATAAATAGTAGTGGTATTTGCAGAGATAGAAACCAAATTTAAATTATTAAATATGTTATAACTGGAATTAGAAAGATATATTGCCTCTACACGAGCAGAGATATTCCCATTAAGTATAGTAAAATTATTATAGCCATTAATAGAAATACCATAATCTCCTGCAGCACTTCCTGTGTTAACAGCCTTATGTGAATTTAAATTTAATAAAGCATTATTAGATAATATAACCAAACATGGCTCAGAACCAGTAGAAATATCTGCAGTTAAATTATAATTTCCAGAAGAACGAATTACTCCGCAAGAAGAAATATCTCCGCCGTAAAACTGGGGAGCTAGCCAAAAAGTACATCCTGCCTGATTAACAAAAGTAACTGCAGAATTAATATTATTATCTGAACTAGTACAATAAAAGTCCTTATTAGAATTTAATAATACCTTGCCACTAATATTATTATTGGAACTAGAAGATAAGTAAAATCCATATTGAGTATTAGAACTAACATTAATGTTAGAAAAAGTATTATTGGAACTAGAGGCTAAATAAACTCCGTAATAGAAATCAGTAATATTTTTAAAATTCTTTATAATTACATCAATTTTACTTGTAATGCTAATTCCGTAATCGCTGCCAGAATCGTCACCGTCAATAGCATATCCATTTCCATCCAGAGTCAAATTATTAGCTGAAATTGTAAAACAAGTTCCAGTAGTAGAAGTGTCATTTTGTAAGATATAAGTAGTATTGGCTTTATTCAAAGTTCCACAAGAATTAACCGGAATATAATTCATATAATAAGTTACACTAGTTTTGTTAACATTTCCAGCAACATCGTCCACATAAACATCAATTAAATTTCTTCCATTAGCCGGAATTAAAGTTGCATTATTTGCACAAACAAAAGTATTATTTGTTTGACCAGAATTATTTGTCCACCAGCAAGAGGAAACTCCTGAAAGAGCATCTGAAGTAGTAATATTTAGTACAATAGTTTCACCAGTGTAATGAACCGTATCATTTAGAGGATAGATTATACTTATTCGAGGTTTAGTCATATCTGATCTAAGGGTATTATTATTAGTAACATACGAATTTCCAGACCAGTCAAACAAACGATAAAACCAGTTATATATTCCATCAGTTAATGAAACAACAATTCCAATTGTTGCTTGAACAACTCCAGTTGACATTGGAGCAGATGAAGAAAAAGTTTCACTTTGCCATGTTGGGCCATTTGTTAAAGTACCGGTATTTCCTCTTCCAGAAAAATCAGTTAATGTTATTCCACTTGCGTCTTCAAAATTATATCCTGCAACAAGACCATCTGTAGTTAAAGCAGGATTATATATTCTCCCGGAGTTATTTATTGCAAGTATTTCTGCTGCAGATAA
>CAYLGX010000084.1:0-3454 GCA_964383425.1 Candidatus Woesearchaeota archaeon | reverse complement strand
AACTGTATAATAATCTCCTTTGAGTTTTATTTCCCCTATATTTGCTTCCAGTGCAAGTTTGAGTTTATTAAAGACTTGATTAGGATCCCATATTGCAGGAGTACAATTAATTACAAATCCCTCTACTGGCGCATAAGTATTAAGTACATCAGAAGCATAATTTTCTAAAAATAAACTTTGATTTTCGTAATCATAAATTCTTTTAGCAGAATTATAAAATTTTCCAAGTTTAGAATCTACTTGAGAACTATGCTTGTTAAGAGTAACTGTTTGATCACCGTAGGCAAGTTCTAATTTTTGATTTAGAGAGATAGAAATTTGATTATCTGCCATAGTTACCTTTGAAGTAGGAAGTCCAGCAGTAATATTATAACCTTTATTTTCAAAATAAGTAAAATCACATTTATTCATTAATTCTTGATTAATATAATCTGCCAACTCTTTTTCCATTTGCACTTTAGAAGGGATCTGTGTCTTTTCAATCCCATTACCCGAAACATAATACCAATAGGGAACTCCTTCTCCTAAAAATCCGAGCTCATTAGAAAAAGGATAATAATCACTTCCAGCAGAAAATGAGGGATTAACTATATGTCCTCCCTTAAAACCCATAAATTTAGCTCCATCACTAGCCGTAGTTTGAATACAAGAAAGATAAAATGTATAAAACTCTTGCATACTAGCGGGAACTTGTTTTGGAAAAATATCTGAATTTATTAAAAGATAACCGCCTAGTGCTGCAATTATAATTAGCGCTAAAATTACAAAAATTGTTAATTGCCCCTTCTTATTATTAAGCTCAAAGCTAAAACAAAAATTTCCTCCTTTAACCATTATAAAAGAGATGAAAATAGTATATATAAATCTTATCTTAAAATCGAGGATTAATGGCAGAAATTACAGAAATATTCCATTTTAAGAGGAAAAAAATATAAACATTATATTTATTAAAAAAAATCCACAAATTTAGAATAACGGAATTTAAAATAAATGGGCGCTAAAATGGACCTGCCAGGAATTGAAGTCTTCAATCTTGTAAAAGTTGAAGAGCCAGAAAATTATAAATTTTCTGGACTTGCAGAATATACCTGTTCTGCAAGGTGAAATTCCTAAATTATGGACCTGCCAGGAATTGAACCTAGACTCCCTCCACGTCAAGGAGGTGTTCTGCCGTTAGACTACAGGTCCGCTACTGAAAATACCAACAAGGCAAGATTTAAAAACCTATTTTATTCTTGAAATATATATAACATGAAATTACCTAAGAAACTCAAAAGATATTGCCCACGTTGCAATTCCAATACTGAACAAAAAATCGACATAGTTTCCACTGGTCACAAGAGAGGATCAATGAAATATGGTTCACTCACTAGAGCTAAATTAAGAGGAGCCTTACCTGGAAGCGGAAATAAAGGCAGATATAGCAGAAGACCTCCAAAGCAACAGACTATGAAATCTAAAACTACTACTAGAAAAGTTCTTATTTACACTTGCCAAAAATGCAAGAAATCCGCACTTGGAAAAAACTCAAGGAGGGTATCTAAAATAGTTTTCGAATAAAATGGCAAAAATACTTAAAAAGAAATTTTTCGAAGTCGATCTACCTATTGTAGGCGAAAAATATGAATCTTACACTGAATCCATTGAACAATTAAACGGAAAAACCATAAGACTAGACGTTACTCGAAAATTAAAGGGTAAAAGTGTAGATTTAATTTTCAAAATTGTAGTAGAAAATGGAAAAGCAGTAGCTTATCCTAAAAGCCTTACATTACTTCCATTTTTCATAAAACATATGTTACATAAAGGAGTAAGCTATGTTGAAGACTCTTTTAATGCACAAACAACTGAATCTGAAGTAGTAATAAAACCATTCTTGATTACTAGAAAAAAAGTTTCAAGAGCAGTACGAAATACATTAAGAAACTCTGCAAAAAACTGGATCTTAGATTATCTTAAAACAAAAAGCGATTACGAAGTATTTGATGAAATATTAACTAACCAAATACAAAAACCACTAAGCATTAAATTAAAAAAAGTTTACCCTCTAGCTGTTTGTGAAATAAGAATATTCAAAGTAATTAAACCGTTAGCTAAAAAAATAATTGAGATAAATCCCGAAATTAAAGTTAAAAAAACCGAAATAATAGAAGAAGAACCAATTAAAGAGGAAGTTTCTGAAGAAAAGCCTAAAAAATCCAAGAAAAGCAAAAAGACTACTGAAACTACAGAAGAATAATACTTAACAATATGGCAATCCAACAATGTCTAGTTCTAATTAAACCTGATGGGCTCATTAAATCCTTAACCGGAAATATCATAACTTCTCTTTCTGAAACAAAATTAAGAATAGTTGGAGCAAAAGTGGTTAGAGTTTCAAAAGAACTTGCAGAATCTCATTATTCTGAAGTCAAAGAAAGACTGGTATCAAAATTTGGAAAAGAAAAGGGCGAATCAATATTCTCAAGCACAATAAGATATATTCAGGGCGAATATCATACTGATCGAGTATTTGCATTAGTTTACCAAGGAGAAAATGCAATTAACAAAGTAAGGGAACTTGCAGGATCAACTAATCCTGAAGATGCCGAGCCAACTTCAATAAGAGGAAGATATGGGAGAATTAACTCAAAAACCGATGTTTTTGAAAATGTAGTTCATGTTTCCGATTCAGAAATAAGTTCTAAAAGAGAAATTCAATTGTGGTTTGGACCTGAAGAAATCACAGACAACATTTATCCGACTATAACTCAAAAAGTCACTGCCGATAAGATTGTCTGGGCTTAAATTATTAAAAATAAAGATATTCTTCTGCAGACCTTATGCCTACTTGTTGATTATTTCTAGTTTTTTCTATCCTAAGTGAAATTTCAATCATACCCAAAACTTTTTCTATAGGGATTAAATAACCTTTTTTATTTTCATAATCATAAATACCGAAGTAATCTATCTCTTTTTTTGTATATTTTTTTACTTGCCAATTATTAGAAGACTTAAGTCGGCAATGAATTGCCCCCATTATAGGCTTGGTAGTTTTTATTTGTATACGCTTAAACTCACCATCCTTTTCAATTAACAAGTCTACGGCACTATCCTCGCCATAAGGTAAGAATATGCTCCAGCCCTTACGAATAAATTCGGCTGCAAATCTAAGTTCGCCCTCTTTAGCAAGTTGTTTTTTTTGAGTGCCCATACCTACGTAATAGTATATCGTATGTCTTTAAATAATTTTCTAAAGCAAAACAATTAATCTTTTAAACTATCAATTTCTGATATTTATATACAGATTATGCCTCTGTAGCTCAATGGTAGAGCATTAGTTTTGTAATAAAAAATATACAAAGAAACTAGGGGTTGTGGGTTCAATTCCCTCCGGAGGCTTAAACATATTTTACTAAATAAAATATGTTAATTCTTCGAAGGAATTTAATGCGCATAAAATTAAAACAAATTT
>CAYLGX010000083.1:0-3506 GCA_964383425.1 Candidatus Woesearchaeota archaeon | reverse complement strand
GGGAAGAATAGCTTTATACTATTTATCTAACGTTTTTAATGGAATGATAAACGTACTCGGTGGAACAGCTACTTCGGCAGCTATTAATGGCGGAGAGGGTACAATTTATCGGGCGATAAAAAATAATCTCTTAATTGATTATTCTAGTTCAACTTTAGAAAATAACGGTGCTATCAATGCGGCAAATTTAATAATTAATTCTACTATTTCATTTGGAGAAGATCAAGTTTTATCTGAAGTGGATTTTTCTTTTAATGGATTAAAAACAATAGTTTTTGATAATTTTCCCCATTTATGGCTAGGTTTCAATAATCTTTCTTCGCTTGATGAAACTGATGGTCGGTCAATTGATGCTTCGGTAAATGAAAATCATGCCGGCGTTGGAAGATTTTATCATAGTGTTGATAAATTTACAATTTATAATTGGGCTAATGAATGGAATGAAACCAATATTAGCGGAGATAAAATTATCGGAAATCCTTATTATATTTTAAGCCTGACTAATACTCGAGGGAATTCAATTACCAAAAATATATCCGATTTCAATACGACATTTAATCATATAGAACTTCGTTATAAAAATTATATTGGCGGTCCTTCAACACTAAAACTTTATTATACTGATAATAAAGATTGTGGTAATATTGGCAATGAAAGTTGTGCTCAAGATAACTTTGAATTAAATACTAGTGTTGGTTGGCACGTACTCGACGCAGAGATTACTGATCCTGAATGGATAGATAATGACGGAAATATAGATCTTTTGAGGATATATCTAAATGGTGCAATAAGTACGGGTGATTTTTATATTGATTATTTAAGTTTTTACACAGGTATTTCTCCATCCCTGACTCCCTCAAGTGTAGAGGGCAAATATGGATTGGCCTATTTATTTGATGGTATAAATGATTCGATAGAAATAGAGGATGATGATAGTCTGGATAGTTCTAGTGAAGATTTTAGTTTATCTGCCTGGATTAAAACAAATAATAGTTTGAATAATACAATAGTGAGCAAGGGAAATTCTTCAGATTACTATGCTATGTATATTAATAATGGTTATCTTACTTTTGATTATAAAGTTGCAAACAATCTTTTAACTCCAGCACTTAATACTATTAAAATAAATGATAACTTATGGCATCAAGTAGTAATTACATTTAGAAGATCGGGAAATGCCATAAGATATATCGACGGAGTAGTCTCAGGAAGTTCATATGGGATATCCGCAAATAGCGCTAGGCAAAATAATACTAACAATTTTTCTATTGGTCGAAGTTCTGTATTTGGAAATTATTTTAATGGAACGATTGACGAGGTACAATTATTTAATCGAGAACTTTTGGCTACAGAAGTAAATAATTTATATTATTCTAATTTATATAAAATAAATCAAACTGCTTGGAAATATGAAAGAAATGCTTCTAATTTAATTTCAAGTGACGCAGTTTATAATTTCAGTGTAACTGCTGTAGATCAGGGATCTTTTTATAATGTTAATTTACGAAATTTTATCTATGATCGCGTTTCACCAAATGCAAATTTGACTTTAATAAATGAAACTTTTGTAAGTTTGAATACCAGGAATCAAATAAATTTAACTGCAAATTTTTCAGATGATTCGGCTGGATTGAAAAATGGGACAATTAATATTTATAACTCCACAGGCTATTTATTTTATAATATTACTACCTCTTTGTCCGGTTCATTAATTGGGTCCGTGGGAATAACAGTTGGTACTATTACAAATTTAATCGACGGAGTTTATAGTTGGTTTTGGAATTTTTTTGATAGGGCTGGAAATTTATTTAATACTACTAATCAAACTTTTATTTATGATACAGTTTATCCTTCGCTAGCTTTTATTTCGCCTACTCCGGAAAATAATACTGGTAAACCTAGTTATTTTTCTGTAAATGTGGAAATAACAGAATTAAATCTTAAAAATGTAACTTTATTTTTTAATAATACTCAAACAACTTGCGTTGTTGGTCAATGTACTTCAAGAGAACTTAATCTTACTAGGATAAATGAATCGAGTTGGTTATTTTATGCTGAAAAAAATGTAAGTTCTGGATTTTCTTATGACTATAATGTAACTGTTAATGATTTAGCAGATAATCAAAACTCAACAGAAACTAGAATGGTAATAGGTAACAGGCCCCCTAGTTTTGTTGCCATTATAATTACTCCTGATGTAAATGAATCAGTTGATCCGGGTCAAGAAATAACTATCTTTGCTAATGTATCGGATAGGGAATACAATCTAGAAGGTCTAACTCTTTATTGGAAAAATTCTACGCAAGATTGGGCTAGTGCTGCAATTGTAAAAATGATTAACTTATCTGAAATTTCTACTCCTGAAAATAAAACTTATTTATATGTTACATTTAATGTAAGTTTTTTCCTTCCGAATTATGAAGACAAAATTTATTTTAGAATAGTTGCCAATGATAGTGTAGGGGATAGTACTAACTCTTCAGATTATAGTTTGACTTCTTACTTTGATTGCAGTTGGGATGTAACTCCCGATAGTATTTCTGCTGGTGGTTGGGATGAAAATAAAGACATTGGATCCATAACCATTGTTAATACGGGAGATCCCGATATTAGAAATAATTGTAGTTTAAAATTTAATCTTAATAATCCTAGCGGGTTAACCCAGTATAGGACTTGCTATAATGGATTTTGTATACCTAATTATCCCTCATCTTCTTCTTATCTGAGTTTAGAAGCAAATAGTAGTTTAACAATAAATCTGAGTTTTAGTTTTTTGACTGTAGAAGATGTAGAATCTTATCGCGTTAATATTAATGAAAGAACTAACTTAAGTAATAGCCCCAATCAAACAGTCCTATTTACCATGGCTAGTCACACTGGTGGGCCTTACTTATTTTTAGATCGGCCTTCTTCAGCAGTACCCACCGTGATTCAATTGAAAGAGCAAAATGTAAATTTGTCTATTGCTTTAAAAAATTTAGTTGGCCTAAATTATCCGGCATTTAATGTTTCATTTAATTGGACTTTGCCTGAAATTTTTAAGATTGCTGGGGACAATGCTACTTTGTATTTTGATAATGTTTCTGATGAAGATAGTCATTACAACAATATTACTTTAGTTTTTGATTCAGTTAATCTAGCAGACATGACGCCAGGAATATATACGGTTTATAGTTTTGTATCAGGTTATAATGCTTCTGGAAGTACTATTGCTTTTTCAAATAATAAATCTTTTATTTTTGAAGAATATGATATTAACTTTTTATGTTACAACACTTCTGACGGTGTTCCAGTTACGGCTTGTGGAACACTCGATCCAGATAATCCGGTTCCTGATGGAGGAACTACAATTATTGGCTCTGGCGGCGGCGGAGGTGGCGGCGGTGGAGCAACAAGTGGCAGTATAGCTGAAAAATCAGTTGCTACTTATGAACTCTTACGTGGAGAAAAACAAGAATTCACATTTAGAATTGAAAATAAATATGCAGATCCAATGACTAATGTAG
>CAYLGX010000082.1:0-3535 GCA_964383425.1 Candidatus Woesearchaeota archaeon | reverse complement strand
GTCTTTTTATCCTTAGCATAAGACTCTGTCATTTTAGACACCATTTCTGCGACTCGTGAAGCATCGTCAGCATAGGCTCTTTGAGCTGGAATCAAAGTACTTCCGGCCATCAATAAGCCAGCAAGTCCGCCAAGAATTCCGCGTTTTACAGCTCCAATTTGAGTATAATTATAGTCCATCTTATATTTTACTTAAGGTAAAACCCTATTTAAATATTTCGTTTTAGTTGTTACTAAAGAATAGTACTAAAATTCGTTTTTATGCAACTGTTAAACTAAAGGGCCTAACTATGAAAGAACATTGTGCTGAGGATGGTTGATTATCATGTTTATCTTTACATTTTATATAATAAGTTTTTGAAGCTCCAAATTCAGAATAATGGTTTTTAGTTTCATCATAAGGCATGGCAGTTCCTTCAAGTTTAGCTAAATCAAAATTACAATCGGTATTAGAATATCTGCAAGTAGAATCTTCATTTGTGACAAGAGTTAATTTAGATTCATAAGTATATGCTCGCAAGACTATTGGTGCATCTTTGTCTACGTAGATTGTAAACTTGGTAGAATTTGAAGCAGAGTTTCCAGCGCCATCAATACAAGTAATATAATAAGTATATGCTCCGTTAGTTAGGTCAAGTGGTTGGGTATGGATAGTGGACTTAGTATTTACAAATTCAATTCCGAGCGTATTCGAAGTGGTAGAATAATAACATGTTGCTTTTCCATTATCAAGTCCATTATCAGTAGAAGCTTCAAGTGTTGCAGTTATTGTGCTAGTTGCTCCTCCAACAATTCCGGTCGGTCCAACTTTTAATAGCGTTAATGGTTGACTTCCCTTTAATACTAATGGATAACTTTGTTGCATTGTATTTTCTTTCATATCCTTGCATCTAAAATAAAAGTTATTATCCTCTCTATCTTTTATTCCAGTTAAAGTAGTTGTACATGTGTAAAGCATTTCAGCATTAACTTCCCATACCTTATTGCTGCAAGTCATATTATATTCTAGATTAGTATAGCTGGCATCTTTTTTACTCCATCTACAATTAGATGGCTCGTTAGTATAAACCTGTATAGAAACATTATCTGCTTGATATTTTACTCCTGAGCCTGAATTAATACTTGTAGATTTTATTTGAGGGGCTTGTGTATCTGGCGTTTTATCTATACAGAATCTTACATTAAACTCATCTTTATTTTTATTTCCATTTCCATCTTGGCATCTAATATAAAGATTATAGTTTCCATCATTTTTAATCTGGAGTGTACCATTTGATTCTGCGTAAGCAGTATTCAATAAGTCTGTTCCGGGAAGCATCATTACTTGTTTATGATCAATTGTGTAAAGATTATCATTAGACATGTAGTAATTCATTTCATCAAAACTATTTGTGTGATTATAATCTACTTTACATTGAGCAGGTTGATCTCCAGTAGTATCTGTAGTAATGATTCCAAATTCAAATGGAGTAAATGCTTCAATACATCCATCTTTTGCAGTTCCAGTAATAGTCATTCCAGCAGGTCCATTTCCTCCTGGAGGTCTTTCTGTAACATCGCTATAGCTTAATCCCGAAGTTAATATTGTTTTATCGGGTTTTATTCCCGGGCTTGTAACATCATTTCTTGAACCATCAATGCACATTGCTTGTGAGCTTCCTGCATTAAGTAATTTACAAGTTTGTCCTAAGGATTTACATCTATACTCTGAACAAGGCATTTGTTTATCATCATTACATTTAGTACAAGAGTCTCCTCCATTTGGAGCTTGCCATTGTAAACATTTGAAATTAACAGTTATTTCTTTTGTTTTTGTACTTTTAATATTATTTGCAGCAATTAAATAAGCGACGATTAATCCTACTCCGACTGAAAGTCCAGTTTTTCCGAGGTAGCCTGTTCTCCACGTAGCCTCGCCAAATTTTTCTTTAGCTGCTACAGGCGATAAATCTACTAATGTTTGGACCGCAGAGCCCGCCATTATTCCCGCTGCGAGTGCAACGCCGAGTGTCTTTATCTGTTCTCCTTTTTCTCCGCCTATTGCTCCTCCGACTGCTACTGCGAGTGCTAAAACAATACTGGCATATTTTAATCCGTCAATAAGATAGCTCCAAGTAAAATTACCTCCGGTCGAAGTTTTTTTAGCCGGATCTGCAGGTTTAGCAGGATCTGCCGGTTTAGCCGGAGGAGGAGTGTCTTGTTTTGGAGGAGTTACTGAGGGGGGAGTCGGAGCTTTTGAAGCTAAGTCATTTGTTTTTCCAAGATAATACCCATTTCCACTATACCAATCTACCCCGCTATTATCTGACCTTACTACATAGAAATTACCTCCGCTAGGAGTTAGTCCTTTGATGTTTGTTAAATCAAATTTTGTTCCGTATATTAATGAGTCCGCTACTGAAGGTCCCAAAAGAGAATTATAATAACTCGGACCAGCTATACTTCCAGTAGGCGAACTTGCTACTGCGGGAGGAGATTTTAGCGCAGGGCTGGGGGTATTGGCAGGAATTACCTGTGCAATAATGCCTGTTGTTGTTGCGATTGCGGGCGGAGCATTTGCATTAACTTGGGATATTGCGAGTGTAGGATCTACATTTGCCGGAGTTGAATAACCTGAAGTGGAGTATTGTAATTGAGCATCAAGAGGCTTAGGTTCGGTCTGACTTCCAAATATATCATTATAGTTGGTAGGAGTTCCGTCAGATTTTGATAATTTAAATTTTGAAGCGTCATATGTTCCGGTCAGGGGAGCTATCAAACTTTTGTAAGACTCTTGATTTAATCGTAAACCATTTGAATCAATTATTTTTCCAGAATTAGTTATTTCGTAAAAGGTGATATATGGTACGCCATTAACTAGTGTTGGTGTGGGATTAGCCATAAGGAAACCATTTTTATTTTGTCCAACAACATTTAAACTTCCAATATTAGGTCCTGTAGCTATTGTTTCACTACTAACAATTCCAACTCCTGAAAAAACAAAAGCCATAATAAAAGCAAATGCAAAAACTTCAAGTAGCATCATACTTATTTGTGACAATGCAATTATTTTTATGGCACTATTATTTTTTTTATGAATCATTATATTTTGTTAGCAATAAATTTAATTAAATTTCCAGTAATTGAGGTTTCTATAACTTTTCCACTAAGCCCGCCCGCAAGTTGAGATACTCCGCCAATAGCAGCACTTGCAGCATCTGTTGAACTACCTGATGTAGATGTTCCAGAGCTTGGTTTTGCAGAACTAGCAGGGTTAGTTGTGGTTTCAGTTTTAGCTTTAGTAATTACTTCTGCACCTCCACTTCCTGCAAGTCTCTTATTATTAAAATAAGCAGCATATCCATCTTCAGTGTAAGCTCCAATCCAATTAGTTTTTCCGCCGCAATCTCCAAGTTTGTAACAAATATTATTCATTTCTGCAGCAATTGCTTTAACTTCATCTTCTCCAAATTTGCTTGGATCATTCATTGATGCTGCAGCTAGATATTGGCAATTTCCAGTTTCTGAATCGCAACTCCATTCTCCCTTACTGTCTC
>CAYLGX010000081.1:0-3612 GCA_964383425.1 Candidatus Woesearchaeota archaeon | reverse complement strand
CTAGTAATCCTATAAATAAAAAGAGTAAAAATGGCCGAACAAACAATTAAAGCAAATCCTGAACTTGTTAAATTTATTCTAGATGCCAGAAAAAGGGGATTTGATGATTGGCAGATTCGCGAGCCATTGTTAAAAGGGGGCTGGCTTGAATGTGATGTTGAAAATGCATTTTTAATTATTAAACAAGAGTTAGAAAATAATAAAAAGTCCAAACAAAAAAAAGATGGAAAAATAGTTTACAAATATAAGAATTCTATCACTATTCATTTAGATACGGAAATTTTAGATTTGATCGAAAAGAGAGCAAAGAAAAACATGTTAACTACTCCGGAGCAAATTGAAGACATTGTAAGAAGGAGCTGTGTAAACATAAAAAAGAATAACGAAGTAAAAGATAATGTGGACGATTTATTTTTAAAATTATTTTCTAGAAAAACAAGTGGACGGCCGAATAAGGAAAATTAAATGAAAAAGATAATTAAAACAGATGCCCAGTGGAAAAAGATTTTAACTTTGCAGCAATATAATATCTTAAGAAAAAAAGGAACTGAGTCTCCGAATTCTTGTGGTTTATTAATTAACAAAGAAAAAGGATTTTATTCATGCGTAGCTTGCAAAAATAAATTATTTAAATCTTCAGAAAAGTTTGATTCGGGGACAGGCTGGCCGAGTTTTTTTGAACCATACTGCAAAAATTCTTTAGAATACTGGGATGATAGTTTATTTTTAATTAAGCAAAAAGAAGTTTTATGCGCAAAATGTGGCGGCCATTTAGGCCACGTATTTAATGATGGTCCGCCGCCAACTGGAAAAAGATATTGCATCAATGGCGCAATATTAAAATTTAATAAGAAATAAATATTTACGCTAATCGTCTTTGCTTTTTCTAATAATTGTAAGTTGTGTTAAGTCTGCAGATTCTTCAATTATTTTTACAAGATGTTTTAAAAAATAAGCTGTTTCACTATCGATTTTTCCTAGTTTTAGGGAGCTAGCTCGAACTTTATCGCGAATTGCATAAACCTTTTCAATAATCCTTGGGCTATACATATAGTAAGAATCAAAAACTTCATCTAGTCCAATTTTTATATCCTGCATCATTTCAGCTAGAAGTTTAGTTTTTTTAATGGGATGATTAATATTTGTTCTCCACATTCTTTCAATTTCATCGCCTATTTTTTCTAGTTGAAAAGAGTAAGTAAATAAGGCCCTACCATCAACAGCATCTACAGAAGACATTTTGTTTATAGCTCTTTGTAAATATAAGCAAAATTTGTTAACTTCTCTATCTCGCGGTTTTAGTTCTTCAAGAGTTGCTGTTTCTGCGCCCAGTATGTCTTTTAGTGCAGAATCATAAAACATTAATATCATCTGAAAAACTCGCTTGAATATTTCTTCTATGTCCTCATATTTTTCCCCAGTAACATCTTTTATTTTGTATACTCCATTATTCTCGGAAACTAGTGCATAACCCAGTGTATTTCCTGCGGCCTGAATTAAAACTGAAGAAATATTTTTTTTAGAGTTAACTTCAATTTCATCTATTCCTTTAGAATAAAGTGCGCTAATTGTAATCCACATTGTTCTTTCTTTTAGATCATTAAAGTCGACACTAATCTTTCCACCATTAACGCTGCCTTGAGAATTAACAATTAAACTTTTTCCATTGTCAATTACTTCGACTTCTTCCTTTTCGTCAATCTTATTTTTTCTAACCCAATCAATTGGCAAGGTAAGGGTATATGCACTTCCGCCCTGTTTTACAATTTTTCGTTTCATTTTTGCAATTAAAGCTATTTATATAATTTATATAAATAATATAGGAAATATATAAATGTATCTATTACCGCTAATTGGTATGACACAAAAATATATCGACCTGCATACGCACACATTCTACTCTGATGGGATCTTAACTCCTACAGATAATGTTCGGACAGCTAGGATAAATGGAATAGACATTCTAGCAATAACTGATCATGACAAAACTGATGGCTACAAAGAAGCAAAACTGGCTGGAGAAAAATACCAAGTTCAGATTATACCTGGAACTGAAATAAGTACAAGTAAGTATCACATTCTAGGACTTGGAATTGATGTTTATAGCCAGAAATTTATAGACTTTCTAGAATTTTCTGCGGATGAGCAAAAAAAAGTTTGCATAAAAAGAATTGATGGCCTAAGGGCACAGGGAGTTCCAATAACTCTTGAAAAAGTTTTAGAATTATTTCCAA
This sequence comes from Candidatus Woesearchaeota archaeon, assembly GCA_964383425.1. Taxonomy (GTDB): domain Archaea; phylum Nanobdellota; class Nanobdellia; order Pacearchaeales; family GW2011-AR1; genus CAIPOI01. The sequence goes on along the minus strand of CAYLGX010000081.1, from coordinate 1,378 downwards.
AATCAAGGCTTGGAAAAATGAATGTAATGTATACTATGATGCAAGATAGGGAATGTCAGGGATACTTTATGGAACATGACAATCAAAAACTTACAAAACCGCTTTACGATAATTACCTTAGAGATCCAAAAGGAAAATGGGTTGAAGATAAAATGACAACAGTAACTTCTCAAAGAGCAATAAATGCGATTCACGATGCTGGCGGGATTGCGATACTAGCCCATCCTCCTATTGATGTCAAGGATATGGCTGAAATGAATACGCTCCTTGAAGAAGGAATAAACGGGATTGAAGTTCAAGTAAGGGGAAACGGAGAAAATCAAAAGTTCATAGACTTTGCAATTGAAAATAATCTCCTTATTACCTACGGATCTGACTATCATGGGGGAATTTTTGATAGAGACTGCTTAAATAACAAGGGAAATAATATCTTGACAGCAGATTTAGCTAGGGCTTTGGGGATAAAATATAACTAAAAATAAATTTAAATAGATAATAAACCCTACCTGAATATGGACCTAAAAAAAAGTTTTGAATTTTTTAAAGAACTTCATAAAAATCAAAAGTATAGTGATGGTGCGCCATATTGGCCGCATCTTTTAAGGGTAGGCCTACTTGTTAAAAATACATTAGAAATTAATAAAGAGGGAAGTAAAAAAGAAAAAGAGATAATCACAATTGCTGCATTTGGGCATGATAGTTTGGAAGATACTAATGTAACTGAAAATACCTTGAGAAAAAAATTCGGTGAGGAAATAACCAAAATTATACTGGGCATGACAAATCACGAGGGGGATGCGCATACTTCCAGATATGTAAGCCAAGTTTGTTCTTCGGACGAGAAAGTAAGATTAATTAAACTTGCAGATATTTGCATAAATCTAATGCGGATAATGCATAGTGGAGATGATAAGATCTTCCTTAAAAGTAAAATTTTGCCAATTATGCAGCCAATGCATAAAAGAATAATAAAAACAAAATTTACAAAATATGGTAAATCTGCAGGGCAATTAATTGAGTTATCCGAATTATTAATGGGCCTCACAAAAAATTTCTTAAATTAATTATTAAATACCTTTTTAAATTACAAGTTACAATCTAAATCATGGCAGTAGCATCACTAAGAAGAAGAGCAGGTAAAATTGCAATTGATAATAAGGAAAGAGCAGTAAAAGAACAGCTTAAATCTAGGCAAGAAAATGCTAAGAAGCAAGAGTTGAGTCCAGAAGAGCATCAAAGAAGACTCGATCTATTAAAGAAACTCGGTTTAATGAAGATTAGTTAGCTATTTTTAACTTAATTGTTTTTGTTTAGTGCCCTTATCCATTTCTTCTTGTTCTTTTTTACCGCGGTTATTTGATCTTTGTCTTGCGGCCGC
>CAYLGX010000080.1:0-3627 GCA_964383425.1 Candidatus Woesearchaeota archaeon | reverse complement strand
ATTTTCCAAAATACAATCCTTTATAAGGCATTATTTGGACGATATAATATGGTAGAAGATGAAAAAAATACTCAAACTGCACCAGTTGAAAATACAGAAGAAATCTCAAGTGTAGATGAAGCTGCTGGAAAAAAATTAATGGAAAAAATATTAAGTGCGTTTAGTGGTGAAGATACGCCTGTTGTTGAAAATAAAGAAGCAGAATATATTGAAAAAATTGCAAGACTGCAAGCTGAGTTTGATAATTACAGAAAAAGAACTGAAAAAGAAAAACATGAAAATTTAGTTAATGCGAATGCTAATTTAATTTCAGACATATTACCAACTCTAGATCATTTTGAACTAGCATTAAAACATAATAAAGACAAGGGAATAGCGTTAATTTATGATGAGTTAGTTAAAGTGCTTGAGAAACAAGGGCTTAGGGTAATTGATACTAAAGGTACTTTTAACCCCAAAATCCATGAAGTTGTCATAAAAGTGGACGGAGATAAAGATGGCGTTATCCTCGAAGAAATTCAGAAAGGATATTTGCTAAACGATAAGCTTTTAAGGGCATCAAAAGTTAAAATTAGTAAGACACAGGAGACAAAATGAACAAAATAATTGGTATTGATTTAGGTACAACATTTTCGGCAGTAAGCGTAATGGAAGGTGGCCGAGCTAAAATTATTCCTAATACTGAAGGAAATAATACTACTCCTAGCGTAGTTTCTATTAATGGAAATGAAATCTTGGTTGGAGATGTAGCAAAAAGAGGAGCTGTTGCAAATCATAAAAGCACAATTAGAAGTATCAAAAGATTAATGGGTACTAAAAAAATGTCTACTGTTGGAGATAAAGAATATAGTCCTGAACAAGTTTCTGCTATGATTTTACAAAAATTAAAAAAAGATGCTGAAGCTTATTTGGGCCATGAAGTGACTGATGCTGTAATCACTGTTCCTGCTTATTTTGGAGATGCTCAAAGAAATGCTACTAAAGATGCTGGAGTTATTGCTGGTTTAAACGTAAAAAGAATAATTAATGAACCTACTGCTGCAGCACTTGCTTACGGAATTGAAAAATCTCATGATCATACAATTTTAGTTTTTGATTTCGGCGGAGGAACATTTGATGTTTCTATTTTAGAACTTGGTGGTGGAATTTTCGAAGTTAAGTCTACTAGCGGAGATAATTTCCTCGGTGGAGATGATATTGATAATCTTTTAATTGATTTTTTAATTGCTGAATTTAAGAAAGAAAGCGGTATTGATTTGAAAAGCGATTTAGTTGCTTTACAAAGACTCAGAGATGCAGCAGAAAAAGCAAAAATAGAACTTAGTTCATCTCAACAAACAAAAATAACTATCCCTTATATTGCATCTGGCGCTGATGGCCCTAAACATTTAGATGTTAATTTAACTCGTGCTAATTTTGAAAAGATTTGTGATCCTATTTTTGAAAAGTTAAAAAATCCAGTAAGGCAAGCAATGAAAGATGCTAAAATGCCAAAAATTGATAAAGTTATTTTAGTTGGCGGAAGTACTAGAATCCCTCTTGTTCAAAAAATAGTTGAAGAACTTACTGGCCTTGTTCCAGATAAATCGGTTAATCCTGATGAAGCTGTTTCTCTTGGTGCAGCAATTCAAGGTGCAATTATTAGCGGCGATGTAAAAGATATTTTACTTTTAGATGTTACACCATTAACACTTGGAATTGAAACTATGGGCGGACTTAAAGTTGCTTTAATTGATAGAAATACTACTATTCCTACAAAAAAGAGTGAAGTTTTTACAACAGCTGCAGATGGCCAACAAGCAGTAACTATTAATGTTTTACAAGGTGAAAGAGAAATGGCTGAAGACAATAAATCTTTAGGTAAATTTGATTTAGTTGGAATTCCTCCAGCTCCAAGAGGCATACCTCAAATAGAAGTTACATTCGATATTGATACTAATGGAATCGTTAAGGTTTCAGCTAAAGATTTAGGTACTGGTAGAGAACAAAAAATTATTGTTACTGGCGGAACTTTAACTGATAAAGAAATTGAAACAATGATCAAAGAATCTGAAAAATTCAAAGAAGAAGACTTAAAGAAAAAAGAATTAATCCTTGCTAGAAATGAATCGGAATCTTTGATTTACGCTACAAGTAAGATGATTGAAGAGTATAAGGATAAACCTGAATTCAAGGATGTAATTGCTAAAATCCAAAAAGAAATAGACGTATTACAAGAAGTTTTGAAAGACAATAATGTTGAACATATAAAATCTACTTTGGAAAATGTTCAAAAAGTTTCTCAAGAACTTGGAGTAAAAATCTATGAACAATCTGCAAAAGAACAAGCTGACAAGGCTAGTGCAGCTAGTGATCCAAAAGTAGTTGATGCAGAAGTAGTTGGCGAGAAAGATAAAAAATAAATCTTGTTTAGATTAGTTTAAAAAACTAAATGTTTCTATATGTTTATGGTTAATATTACATTATTTTTAAACAGCAAGGTAATTAAAAAATAAATATGGCTAAAAAAGATTATTATGAAATACTTGGCGTAAAAAAGACAGATTCTAGTGATACTATTAAAAAAAGTTATAAAAAATTAGCTTTAAAATTTCATCCAGATAAGGCTGAAGCTGATAAAAAGAAAGAGTATGAAGATAAGTTTAAGGAAATAAACGAGGCCTACAGCACTATTGGCGATGAAACTAAGCGAAAACAATATGATGCTGGCGGAAGCAGTCCATTTAGCTCTAGTTCGGGCTCTAGTTCCGGAGGTTTTGGCGGAGGAGATTTCTCAGATATACTTGCAGATTTACTTAGGGGCGGATCATTCGGAGGAGGATATTCTGATGAAGATGAAGAAGAAACTGATTCTAATTTACATTATGAATTGACTATTGAGTTTAAGGAAGCAGTATTTGGATGCGAAAAAGAAGTTCTAATTAAAAAAGATATTTCTTGTGAGGCGTGCGGTGGGACTGGTGCTGAAGATAAGGAATTTGAGCGTTGCGATAAATGTGGCGGCCAAGGTAGGCTTAAAATGAACAGAAAGACGCCCTGGGGCGTAATGAGCCAGGTAGTTCGATGTGATCATTGTGATGGCGAAGGCCGGATTGCAGAACACAAATGCGGCCATTGTAGTGGAAATGGAATTGTTAATACTAAAGAAAAAGTTAAAATAAAAATTCCTGCTGGAATCGATAATGGCCAGACTTTGCGAGTTAAAAATGGCGGCAATGCTGTAAAAAATTCAGAGGAAGGAGATTTATTTTTAACAATTCATGTTAAACCTCATAAAATTTTCAAAAGAGAAGCATTTGATGTGCATATGGATTTAACAATAACATTTTCGCAAGCTGCACTTGGCGCTGAGGTTGCTGTTCCGACCTTATCTGATGAAGAAATCAAAATTAAGATTGATAAGGGGACAGAATCTGGAAGTATTTTGAGGCTTAAGGGCAGAGGTATCCCATTTTTGAAGGATTCACACCATAGAGGAGATCAATTTGTTAAGATAATAGTTAAGACTCCTAAGAAATTAAGTTCTGCACAAGTCAAATTGTTTGAAGAACTAGCTAAGCTTGATGAATAATTTTTTTTTAAATTAGACTATTTAATCTTAGTTTTAATAGTGCGTATATTGGCAAA
>CAYLGX010000079.1:0-3788 GCA_964383425.1 Candidatus Woesearchaeota archaeon | reverse complement strand
TTTCAGATTTCAGGGAAGTAGCGGAGTTGCTAACGAATCTATTAATAATACTTTTTGGAATTCTGCTAGTCCTGCACTTTATAATTTTTCTAGTTTGACTATTTTATCTGGAGCCCAGGTTTTTCAATCCGCAAGTATGACTCTTTCATATTTAACTCATTCATTTGTAAATTTTAACTGGAGTTGTTACGGGAGAAATTTTCTTAGTTCAAATTATTTTATTGTTTATCCTACTTTAGTTTCTTTAACCATATTCGCTAATAACTTGACATTAGATTCTAATTCGAATATTGATTTATCTTTTTGCGGTTATGCTGGGTCTAATGGACCAGGTACTCCTTCAAGTTGTGCTGCAAATGCTTGTGGTGGAGCAACTCACGGGGGTATTGGCGGACGAGGAAGTAACAACGGGGCTCTAACTGCGATTGCACGAGTTATTTATGGGAATTATAAAATGCCTACTACTTTTGGGAGTGGGGGCGGTACTGCCACCGGTGTTAATCCTGGAGGGCGAGGCGGAGGAATTATTAAATTGGATATTTTTGATACACTTAGTTTAAATGGATCTGTTAAAGCTAACGGCGAGGGAGGTATAAGTGATACTTCTATACAGGGTTCTGGTGGAGGAAGTGGCGGAAGTATTTATGTTCGAGCAAAAAACTTAATTGGAACTGGAAATATTTCTGCGCGGGGCGGAAATGGTTATGATGGCGGAAGTTATGAGGGAGGAGGAGGCAGTGGTGGAAGGATATTTGTTTTTTATGGTAACTCAACATTTAATATTTTAAATATTTCAGTACTAGGTGGGACTGGCGGAAATTTTGGGACTCCTGCTGAACGTGGCGGAAACGGTACCTTAGTTTATACTACTATGCCTTTAATTTCTTCTTTAAATTTGTCTACCACTAATACTTCTTTAAATGATACATTTCAAAATTTTACTGTAACTTTTTTTGCTAGTGATCTTGGCGATGAAGATATTACTTATGTTTATAATTGGTATAAGGATGATATCTTAAACGCTACAACTTTAATAAGTGACGGACTCAGTTCGTATTATCCCCTGGATAATAACTCTCTGGATTATTATAATTACAACAATGGAACTTCTACAAATCCCCTTGTAGTTTCTGGAAAAATAAAAAACGCATTTAATTTTGATGGAGTTACTAGTAAAATTGATGTCTCTTTAGTTAATCTTACTTATTCTCAAGGTATATCTTTCGGTTTTTGGGCAAATATAAATTCTACAGCAAATACGGAATCATTTTTTCAATATGGCTCTGATCCAGGTTCTAATCAAAATTTTATTAGACTGGGTTTCCATGACGATGGTGGCGTAAATAAATTAAGACTTTGGACTCAAACAGGTACTGCTGCCTATGATTACCTTTATAGTTCAAATGTAGTTGATATTCCGGCTGGTTGGAATTATTACTATGTGGAGTGGAGTGGAACCACTAAAAAATTGTACATTAATAATGCTCAAGCTCCACTTACTGTCTGGCAAAGGACTTCACCTACCTCACTTTCAAATTTAAATTTAAATCAAGCTTTAAAATTAGGCTATTCTCTTGTAAGTTCAACTTCTTATTATTTTGAGGGTCAACTAGATGAATTTATGGTATTTAATCGAACTCTTTCAGAGGAGGAAATAGGAAAGTTGTATAATGGAGGATTATACGGGGGATCAACAATGCATGCATCTCAAAATTTTTGGAATGAGAATTGGAGTGTTGGCGTAGTTCCCATGGACTTAAATGGCCTTGGGCTAGAAACAAAGAGTTCTAAAATTAATATCCTCGATTTAACTCCCTCTAATGCAACTTTAACTTCTCCATTAAATAATTCTTATTTTAAAAATGGAACTGCCATTAATTTGACTGTGAACTTTAGTGATGAATCTTCTGGAATAAAAAATATAACTTTGAATATTTATAATAGTACTACTTTGGTTAATCAAACTTCTCTTAATTATTCACAAGGAGTTTTTACTTCAACAGTGGGTATAGTTGTTTCTTTGCTTGAGGGAGTTTACGATTGGTTTTATTCTGTTGTGGACTGGGCTGGAAATGTTTTTTCTAGTGGAAACAGAACAATTATTACTGATTTTACTTTTCCAGTTATAACTTTTGTTTATCCTACTCCTGAAAATGATACTGGAAAAAGTAGTTCTTTTGAAATTAATGCCACTATCTATGAAAAAAATCTAGCTAATGTTACTTTGTATTTTGACGGGAATGTTAGTGTGTATAATCGGTCTTATGGAAATTTATCTTATTTAGGAAATGATCTTTGGAATATTATTATCTATCAGGGGAATTTAGTTACGGGTCATTCTTATAACTATTATTTATCTGCAGGAGATTATGCTACCAATATTAATTTTAGTGAAATTCGAGGAGTTAATGGGAATACTGCTCCGAATATCACAGCTACGACGCAATATCCTAATTCCTCTGATCTTATTGATCCGGGAGTTGAAATATTTGTTACTGTAAATATTACGGATCTAGATAATAACTTTGATTCGGCTACTCTCGAACTTAGAAATAAGTCAGGTTATTTAACTGAAAGTAAAATAATGGATTTGATTAGCGGAAATTCTTCCATTGCTTATTTGAATGTTAGTTTTATTCTCCCTATGGTGGAAGGAAATTATTCCTATAGAATTTTAGTTAATGATACTCTGGGGGATTTTGCATATAGCCAGAATTATAGCTTGGATAGCTTCTGGGATTGTTCGTGGGTTATTGAAAGATCGGGTCTTGAGGGATCGCAAGCATATGGTTATTATCAGGATAAGGTCGTAGGAAATATAACTATTCGGAATACGGGGAATGCTAATTACGGTGAAAATAATTGTAATATTACTTTTACAAATAGCTATAGTAGAAATACTTTCAGTGGAAATTATTGGACTTCTTTAAATTGGTATTCCAGCAAGTCCGGATTGCAGTTTTCTGATGAAGTTATTACTCTTTCACCTGGCGAAAATCGAACTTTTAATGTTTCTGCTAGTTTTCCTGCTGCAAGACTTGAAGAAAATCCTTCAATTTATATTACTTCTAATATAAACAGTTCTTTAACCGGTAGTAGCGTAACTACTCTTAGTGTTGCGATGACTATTGCTCCGCCAGGCCCTTATTTGAGGCAAGGATTTTCAAGTAATAACCAAAATATCTACTTAACTAATGCGGTCAATAACACTCTTTTCGCTTATCTTGAGAATGTTGCTGGTAACGGGAGCGCAATTAACTCCGCGTATAATGTATCTTTTGATTGGGCGTTACTCTATTATCTCCAAGTTAATTCCGGTTCACAAAATATTAATTATGCTAGTATAGACAATAACTCTCGCCTAATACGGGAAATTGGAATAACATTTGATTCGGCTCTTTTAGCAGGACTTAGTGAGATAACTGAAAATATTTCTATTTCAAGTGCGGGATATAAAAATGAATCTGGAAATTTGACTCAAATAATAAATGCAAATAATCAAAGTTTATTGATTGATACTATGAATCTTACTTTTGTTTGTTATCCGATTAAAGATGATGTTTGCGTAGAGTCTTGTGTTAATCTCACATCTAATTTGGTTTATGATCCTGATTGTTCAATACCGACCACTACTACAACAATTACTACTGCGGGGGGCGGAGGAGGTGGCGGAGGCGGAGCAACAAGTGGAAGTATAGCTGAAAAATCAGTTGCTACTTATGAACTCTTACGTGGAGAAAAGCAAGAATTCACATTTAGAATTGAAAATAAATATGCAGATCCAATGA
>CAYLGX010000078.1:0-3829 GCA_964383425.1 Candidatus Woesearchaeota archaeon | reverse complement strand
CCAAAAATAAACAATTTCATTTTACCACCGCTCTATTTCGGAATCAAACTTATCTGCCCAACCCTTAATGGTTGCCTTAATTAAATCCTTAATCTCTTGCTTATTGCAAACGCAGTACACAAAAGTATAACCTGCTCCGTCTAAATTAATTTGTGATCTTCTAACAATATTTTTTTCACTCATTTTTTTCATAGATCTCTGTACTGTGGAAAGATCTAGTTTTGTACTCTTTGCAATATCGCTGCTATGGAATTTTTTAGCTGAATTTTTCATAAGAAATTCTAAGATTTCAAATTCTGCGCGAGTTAAACTAAGACTACACTTGACTACTTCATCTAAATTAAATTGTTTACATGCAAAATCCATTTTATTTTTTATCTTTTTCTAGTTTTAATTCTTCAAAGCATGAAAATGCTGCAATTGCTCCTTGTGAAGCTGCAGTAACTATTTGCTTTAATTCGTGATTTGTTATGTCCCCGGCAGCATAAAAACCATGCATATTTGTCTTCTGGTTTTTATCTACATAAATAAATCCATTTTCTTGTTCTATATTTAGATCATGGATCATATCTAGCTTTGGGACAGATCCTACTTCAATAAATACTCCATCGACATTTAGAAGATTACCCGATTTTAATTTTATTGAATCTACTTTCTTTTCCCCTAAAATTTCAATTACTTCTTCATTAAATATAGATTCAATTTTTTTCTCAGATAGGGCTAGTTTTATCCAAGCAGGCTCGGCTCTAAAGAATTTTTCCTTTCTATAGACAATATACACTTTGGAAGCAAATTCAGATAACAATAAAGCAGCACTAAGCGCGGCATCGCTTCCGCCAATAACTGCTACAACTTTATTTTTAAAAAATCCAGAGTCGCAAGTAGCGCAATAGCTAACTCCTCGGCCATATAGTCTTTCTTCACCAGGAATATTTAATTTTTTTCTGTGCATTCCAGCAGAAAATATCATTTTTTTAGCATGGTACTCATTTTCTGAAGTTTTAACTATGAAAATTTCATCTACTTTCTTAATTTCCAGGACTTCTTCATTAAATATGGGCACGCCAAGTGCGCTCACTTGTTCGCTCATTTTATTCATTAGCTCTAGACCGTTTATTTCTTTAAATCCGGGGTAGTTACAGACCTTATGTGCTGTTGCAGCAGTACCGCCCGTATCCTTGCTTATCACGGCCACCTTTAGCGCATAACGAGCAGAATATATTGCAGCAGTAAGTCCTGCTGCTCCCGCTCCGATAATTAACAAATCAAATAATTTCAAATTTTCAGTATTCATATTAAATTAAACTGTCTATTTTTTGTTTTAATGCCGCTTCTGGTGCAAAACCTACTATTCTTCCAATTTCTTTATTTCCCTTAACCATTACTAGCGCAGGTATTCCTTGTATTTCAAATTGTTGGGCAAATTCAGGGTGTTCATCAGTATTTACCTTGCAAAACTTTAGCTTATCAGTATATCCGTTGCTAAGTTTTTCAAATACTGGCGCCATCATTTTACATGGGCCACACCAATCAGCGTAAAAATCAATTATAGCTGGAGTTTTACTCTTCAATATTTCTTTATCGAAATTTTCTTTGTTTAGATGTATTATTGTCATTTTGTTAACCTCCTATGTTTTAAGTACTGATACAAAATAGCAGTACTATTTAAATGCTTTTAAGGACCGCAAAAAAGAGGTTAAAAATGCAGTACTCACGTATGTTTAAAAAGTAAACGTAGTATTATCTATTATGGTGAAAAATAAATTTAGATTTATATTAATTGTGTCTATTTTAGTTTTATTTTCTATATTCTCTTTACGACATCTTATTTTTGGAGGCAATGTTGCGCCATCAATTGATGCAATATGTCCATTCGGAGGATTTGAATCACTTTATACCTATCTCTCTACGGGCAATTTCGTTCCGGGTATATTAATAAGCGGATTTATTGTTGCAGTAGGAGTTATACTTAGTGTAATATTTTTTAGAAGAGGATTTTGTGGATGGGTTTGTCCGTTCGGGATAGTCCAGGAACTTTTTGGCAAAATTAGCAAAAAAAAGATAAATATCTCTTCAAAATTAGATGGCAAATTAAAATATATAAAATATCTAATTTTAATTTTAATATTAGTTGCGACTGCCCTAACGGGAACATTGGTTTTCAAAAATTATGATCCCTTTCTCAATTTCTTTCATTTCGGAAAAGGAGTATTTTGGGATGTGGGCGAAGAAGCAGCAATGATCGGATTTTTAATTGCAGTGGTTACCGTTTTACTTTCAATTTTTATTGAAAGAGTATGGTGTAAATATTTTTGTCCACTTGGGGCAGTTATGGCTTTAGCAAGCGTATTTTCTTTTTCTAAAATAAAAAGAGATAAGCTTACTTGCACTAATTGTAAAACCTGCGATACGAAATGTCCCATGAACCTAAAGATATCTAACGTAGATTCAATAAAAGATATAGACTGCATTGATTGTGCTGCTTGTGTGGATTCGTGTCCCGCTTCAAGTTTATCTATAACTCTATTTGGAAAAAAGATAAGTTCTAAATTATTCGCTATTGGGGTTTTAAGTTTACTAGCATTGGTGATTATTCTCAGTATGTTTATGGGCTTTTGGAATTCTTCTCAAACTTCAACTATTATGGGGGCCAATGGAGATTTTAATCCGGAAAATGTCAAGGGGTGGATGACTTTAAAAGATATTTCGGAGTCTACAGCCATACCTGTTTCTTGTTTTATTGAAAAGTTAGGGTTACCCGAAGATATAGACCCAAATACTGCATTAAAGGATATCCCTGCCAAGTACGATCCTAATATAGACACTAACAGTTTTAGAACATTTTTAGGATATTATCAAAAGGGAGATTTTGTCTGTTAATTAAACAAGTTTTATTTTTTAATTAGCGTAATTTGAGTTATTTTGAGGTGAAAAAATGAGAGTCAATCTAAAGGTTATATTTATTTTAATTATTTCTATAAATTTTCTGTCCAGTATTTCAGCAGTAGATTGTCCATTTGGAATAGTAGATGAGGCGTATCCCGGAACTTGCGCAAGATATATTGATACAAATGCAGATAACTTATGTGACTTATCGCAGGAAGTAGTTTCAAGTTGTAGCCTCCAGGGTAATGCTATTGAAGTTAAATCTATTAAGGTAGAATATTATATGTGGCAAATAGCATTAGTATTAGTTTTAATGTACGCTCTGGGCCTCTATCTTGTAAAAAAAGAAAAAATTACCTCATTTCACCATAAGAAATTTTGGAATGTTCTATTGCTAGTTACATTCGTAATAACTGCTTTCACTTCTATTTTTGCTTTATTACGGCTAAATTATAACCTAGTTTTTTCTTTTCCAGTAAATATAGTATTTTGGCATATTGAGATTGGTTGGGCAATGCTAGTCATATCTATTTTTCATACACTTTGGCATATTAAGTATTATAAAATAAGTTTAGCTAAGAAGTCTTCATTAGAACTTTCTGCTTAAAATAGTAATTTTATTTTTTAAAAAAGTTCAATTTATATATTTCTCACTAGTGGAAAATATAGTAATAACTACGAAGTGGTAAATTGGCAAAAGTTTAAATACCAATTTATTTTCTAAAAGATTATACGTGTAAAAAATGGAAAAAAAAATAAAAATTTTTTTTATTTCGGTAGCTCTCTTTATAATACTTCTAAACTTTGTTAGTGCTTATCAAAAATTAGACAGTTCACAGTATGCTTTGCTTAATGAAACACTTAATACTCATTTAAATTATTTTCTTAGCCCTAATGTAACAACTAGTTATGGTATGGTGCCTACTGCGTATAAGGTGAATGA
>CAYLGX010000077.1:0-3840 GCA_964383425.1 Candidatus Woesearchaeota archaeon | reverse complement strand
TCGATTCATTTTCAAGACCATACTCTTGCGCCACTTTATTCATATCGTCTAAACGAGAAAAATCTTCTGGGGCGCGTTTTAAATATTCCCCCTTATCAAATGCTTCTCTTTGTTTTTTTAAAGCAATTCTTAAATGTCCCTTGATTTGAAAAGGCATGGCAGCCTGATCATAAAGTTTTTTTAAATGCAATGCATTGCCCGCATATTCGTTTAATCTATTGATATTTGGATGTTCGCCCATATATTTTTTAAGACTCACCATTTTCCCCCTTATTTTTTTTATTTCTTCTTCCCTATCGATATTTTCTTTTTCGTGTTTAAAATAATCTTTTTCTATTCTTTTACGTTCTGCCTTTTCGCTTATCTGATCCGGAGTTAAATCTCTATCTCGTTTATACTCCCAACTAGGATATTCCTCTTGTTGTAAGTTAGCAGTTCCATCAGTGTATTTCCCCGAATTTTGTTCAACTTGTTCAACTTTCTTACCAAATAATCGTTTAAATGGATTATAACTTTTAGAGTATTGGCCCATAAATTCCATTTTTTCTGTCATCGTTTGAACTTTCCCTTCTAATGAGGGCGAAGCTTTTTCTTTTTCTTTCTTTTCTAAATATGCTTGTAATCCATCGCCAGTAATCGTTATTAAAATTCCCCCTATAAATAAAACCAAAGGAAAAATGTAAATGGTTATGTTTGTAAGAACTCCCAAAACAGCAAATCCGGTTATTGTTAAACTTTTTATTAACAGAAATAGCCCAATTAAAGACAGAGCCATACCAACATAACTAAATGCAACCTTTTTCATACAATTAAAAGAAAAATCATAAATTTAAATATATCTATCTTTGCTAAAATTTACTATATTGTTTCTGATTCTTGCCCTGCTTTGCAAGATTATGGTGCCATTTGAAAATATAGTTTTTTTTATATAGGTGTTTATAAATAAAAATTAATCTTATTTAAATATGATAAAAAGGGGACTATTTGTGAGCTTTGAAGGTATCGATGGATGTGGCAAAAGCACCCAGATATTCAAACTAGCAAAACACATATTTGACCTAAGTAAATATAATAATGCAGTTTTAACTCGCGAACCCTATAAAAATCAGGATATAAGAAAAATTCTTCAAGAAGATAGTGACCCATACTCAAAGGGCCTAAAACTTGCCGAAATGTTTGTTAGTGATAGGGCCGAGCATATTAAAGAAATAATTTCTCCCGGAGTAACTAGCGGCATGCATGTTCTTTCAGATAGATATAGACTTTCAACTATGGCTTACCAACAAGCACAGGGCGTAGACTTTCAAGTGTTATACAAAATGCATACTCCTCTTCTTGTTCCAGATCTGACCTATATTGTAGATGTTCCAGTGGATGTTGCACTTGAAAGGATGAAAAAAGATACTGCTCGCGGAATAACTGAACAGAAATTTGAAGATCCAAAAAATAGGGAGTTTATAGAAAACTTAAGACAAATTTATCTTGGCCTACCAAAACAAATGCCGCACTCTGAAGAAATAGTAATAATCGATGGAACACAGACCCCACAAGACATATTTGAAAAACAAATAAAGCCAGCATTTGATGCTGCTTATCAAAGATGGCAGAAATTATAAGATGGTCGAAGTTAATTCTAAAGTTAGGCTTGTAGACCATACTAAAAATCCAGAAAATATAATAGCTGAAATGGCTAGACTCTGCTATGCTGATGATGAAAAAGTAAAAAGTTTATTTAATGGATCACTTAACGGAGTTGAAGATTCTAGAATGATTAATACGCTGGCTAAGATGAGGCACTTTTCCCCATTTGAACATGCTAAATGGACTTTCGAAATAGAAGGAGTTTCAAGAGCACTGACTCATCAACTTGTAAGGCACAGACTTGCTTCCTACTCTCAAAGAAGTCAAAGATATGTTAATCAAAAAAATTTTGAGTTTATTATTCCTCCTGCAGTAAAACAAGCTGGAATGAGCGAAAGATATACTGAAATGATGGAAACTATTGGAGGATTCTATGAAGAGATTTCAGAGGCACTGGAAAATAGACTTGGTTTAAATGGGGAAGAAAGAAATCAAGATGCAAGATATGTTTTACCAAATGCTTGCGAAACTAAAATAGGCGTAACTATGAATGCAAGGGAGTTAATAGAAGTATTTTTTGCTGAACGTTTATGTAATAGATCTCAATGGGAAATAAGGGGACTTGCTCATGAAATGCTAAAACTATCTTATCCGACTGCCCCTAATGTTTTTTCCCACACCGGCCCTGCTTGTTATAGTGAAGGAAAATGCTTTCAAGGAACAAAATCTTGTGGAAAAGCAGAAGAAGTTAGATCTTACTTTAAAAAATTGAAAGAAGACTATAAGCAAGCTTTATAATTAAGATTTCTATAAAAGTGTATGGACTACACAGACATTTTACAAAAAATCAAAGCTAATAAGAAGTATAAGGGAATTGCTGATGAAATCGTCATGGCTGAAATTGAGAGATACAAGAAAAAACATTCTGAAATTGAAAGGTACAGAGACATACGAATCATAAAAGATATACGAACCCAGTTGCACAAGGCACATGGAAGTTTTCAAAATAATAAAAAAAATAAAAGAAGTACGTACTTTGAAGAACTTAAAAAAAGCCCAGGAGATATTGATTTACTAGAGGCAATTTTATCGACAAATCAATCCACTAAAGAAAGAATTGAATTATACATAAGACTGTATAATAAAATCTTTGAAGTTACAGGCAAGCCAAAAGTAATAGTCGACATCGGTTCTGGAATTAACGGCGTATCTATTCAATTTATGAATCTAGGAAAAGAACTAGAATACTACTGCTATGACATTAATCAGGAAGATTCGGATTTCTTAAATGACTTCTTTAAGCTAGAAAAAATTAAAGGTAAATCTTTTATTATGAATTGCTCAAAAGTGGAAGAGCTAGCTAAAATACCCGATTCAGATTTAGTGCTAATGTTTAAATTTCTGGATACTATTGAACAAAATGAGAAAGGGCATAAACTTGCAGAACAAATAATTGAACTTATGATGAAAAAAACAAAGTTTATTGTTGCAAGCTTTGCTACAAAGACGATTACGGGCAGACCCATGAATTTTCCGCACAGGGGCTGGATTGAGAGAATGCTTGAAAGAATTAATATGAAGTTCCAGTTAATTGAAACAGATAATGAGTTTTATTATATAATTAGTAAAGACGATAAGCCCAAGAAGAGAGTTGAGTTTGTGCCTTAACATATATTTAAATAAAAGTATAGATTAACAATTCTATGGATCCTAAAATATATGCTACTGGAAATATAAGACTACAAGGAGACTTCAATATTTCATATTATATATTAGAAAAAGATCATTCTTTTTTAGATTGGCTTTATAAATTATTAAATGAAGTACTAGACATAAAAAATAATCCAAAAGTTATAATTAAAGAACCCGAACAGAAAGATAATGATGAATGGAGCGATCAGGAAGTATATATCAAAGAGATAAGCAAGATGATTGATATACATGAGAAATACGAGAACAAGAAAGGAGACAGAGTAGATCTTTTTTATGGTAAAGACAGAGTTTATCTTACCCTTAGAAAATCAGAAGAAATGAGGGAAAAATTTGCGGCATTTGTAAAAAAAACAAAAGATTGGATAGTCATAGAAAAAATTAAAGACATTCCTAATTATGTTTCAAAAAAAATTGAAGTTAGCTCCCAGAAGTAAGATTTAAAACTCCTCTTTCTTATCCTATTTTAAGCCTACGTCGCATAACGGTATTGCAATAGCCTGGAAAGCTATGCCTTCACGGGTCCCCAGGTTCGACTCCTGGCGTGGG
>CAYLGX010000076.1:0-3937 GCA_964383425.1 Candidatus Woesearchaeota archaeon | reverse complement strand
CAAATTTTGTAGATTCTGAATATATAAAAGAAATAACCAGAAAAAACGAAGTAACATCTATAATAGGTTCATTGAATCTTGGAGATATGGACCAAATCTTCTTATATGTTGGAAAAAACGGCGGAGAAGAAGCAATAAGGCAAACTGCAAATATCCCTGCTGAGAGAATAACTTATGTCTTGTGTCATTGTAACTTAGATGAAAAAATGAGTATGATCTCGGGAATGGGAAATTCAAAAGCAGATGTGTTGTATTGCAAATGTGGAGGCAGTGAAACCCTAGAAGCTATTTTAGATAGGCTTCTTGCTTAAAGAAAAAAGAGGTGCTTTTTTTCTTTTTTAGATAAGTATATACTCTATATACATAACTCAGATATAGCTCACTTGCGTATGTTATTTGTGCTTGAAAGGGCACGGGAAAGAAAACATGGACAACAAACAAGAAAGACAACAAGGAAAAGATTGGGTTCAAAGAACTACTCCCCCAACTGGCGGACTTGAAAGCGAGCTCTACCAAGTTGAGCATGAATCCAAAAAAGATTATCAGTATGAAGACTCAAAAGGAGGAGAATTAGCTTACGCTAATTGGAACTAAACAATGGATGACCAATTTTATGATGCAAGATATGAACTAGCAAAAAGATTAGAAAGGGAAGCTATGGAAGAGGATAGGGAAAGAGAATTTGAGAGAGTAAGGGAAGAAGTAAGGGGAGAAACAGGCATCAGAGGATCAGTTCCCTATGAAGCTCAACAAATAATTAATGCTACTGCTAAACTTAGGATATTCCTAGATGACTTTGAAAGAAGAAGAAAGGGAGGATTTTGAAAATGGTAAATAAACTTGAAGAAATGAATGATGGGGACTGGATAGATGTAACTCCGCAAGCAGGAACATTGGATCCGAAATTATATTCTCCCGATTTTAAGTCATTCGCCTACAAAAAGAAAGTTGCTGAAAAAAAAGTACAAACAAAAAGCAAATATGAATTGGAAAAAGAAGAACATGATGCTTGGTTAGATGAAAAACGATATAATCAAGATCATGGGAGCTCTTGTGGAGTATGGTGTCCTAGGGGGCCTGATTAAAATGGTAAAAAAACTTGAAAAATCATTAGAGAGAGAAATGAGGAGCCAGATTAAAAGGGAGACAATAATGAAAAACCAAATGCGCGCCCCAATTAGTTATGAAGCAAATGAAATGCTAGACAAAATTGCAGATATCGAAATAGAAAATTATAAATTGAGTTCACAATATCGACCATCATTTTATGCATGGGGGGACTACGACTAAAATGGAAAATGAATTAAAAAAAGTTATAGTTGAAAATCTTCCGGATTTAAATGATTTTAGACAGAAACAATATCAATGGCTAGATAACAATGAGGTAAACTCATGGGAATTACCTATGTCCAAAAGCAAGGAATTTGAAGGCGTTTTCAAAACTAGTGAAGGTTTGGACCTAAAGATAGGCAAATACGAAGTGCCCGGAGCTAAATTTCTTGGAGGATATGGAGCTTGGAGTCCAAGGGTTTATCTCGGACCTTCATATATTGATCACGGTTGCTACAGATACCCTTGTATGAGGGACTCAAATGAACGATTATGGTTACTAGAAAGAGATCGATCAAATAAATTAAATTTATTTTACTTAGAAAATAGAGTTACTGATTCCGAGAAAATTATTCGCGGATTAAAGGTTGATGAAGTTATAGGGCATATTGCTAAAAATGCAGAGCCTAGCGAAAAACATTGGGAAACTAAATTGAGATTGTTAGTTGAAAGTCTACTGGAGGTCGAAGCAAATGGAAAATAAAAAAGTATTATATGGCGATGATCGAGAAGATATGCGAGAAGCTCTTGCAAAAGAATTGAAATTAAGAAATCTTGAAGTCGAACTTGCAAGCACTGCTGAAGAACTAGTTACAAAAGCAAGAACAAAGGAATATGGAGTGATTATTACTGATTTAGAATATACCCTGGAAGGTCTAGAGGGCTATGAAGTTTTAAGGCAAATAAAAGACATTGCAGCATTAAAAATTCTCTACAGTGGCGTAACTGGATTTGAATATGAAGTTGATGCATTTGACGCGGGTGCAGACTATGCGGTTCTTAGAAAAAATCAATCGAGATTGCTCGAAATTTTAGATAAAGAACTAGGAGAGCGAAATGGAAAATAAATTAGAAAAAATCTTAATTGTAGATGATAGGGAAGAAAATAGATCTGCAGCCAGAATTGCTATGCCTGATGCCCATTTTGCCAGCTCCGCAAGTGAAGCTATAGCCAAATTAAATTCGGAAAAATATGATTTGGTTATTACCGATATGCAAATGGAACATAAATTAGCTGGATTAGAAGTAGTTAGGGAATCACTGAAAAGACAAATATTAAGTTATGTTCTAACTTCGGGAGGCAGAGGCCATGGAAATGAGAAAAATAACGGAAATGATATTACCCAACTAGAACCCTATTGCGAATCAATTATGTATGACGGAAGAAAAGCAGTACCTCAAGTTTGGAAAACTGCACTTGAGCGAATAAAAAATCCGAACCAACTTCAAAAACAGTATCATGAATCTATTGAAAGAGCTAAAAGATATAATGTTGAAATTTTAATTCCCCATGAACTGCTTAAAGCGTTCTATTTACCCAGAGAATTAAAAATAAAATTGAAAGGGGGTGAAGAAAATGGCAAATAAAACAATAGAGCAAATGACTGAAGAGATAACTGGAAAAAATAGTAGTTATAATACAGACAATAACGGATACTCCGGAGTCCATGTTGGTAAAGTAGTTCCCTCTAGTGGAAGAACGGCAATTGTTTACCAAACAGAAGGAAGTAATTGGAACAGGGGAGCACCATCAAGTTCGGGCATCTCGTATTTTCAGGGAACTAGAGCCTATAATGGCACTACCGATGTAGTGGTTAAATCCCATCAACAATGGAGAAGTGGATCAAATTACCACGATGATTGCCCTGGAAATTGTTACTGTATAGAAAGTTTTATAGATTTAGACGGAAGTAAATATGAGCTGGTTTTAAGTAATAGATATGGCGAACAAAAAATGGAAGTAGATTTTGAAAAGAAAGAAGTCAAATATAAATCTTAAAACTTAATTTAAAAAAGAGGTGAAATGATTTTTTTATTAAGTAAGTTTAAATAATCCTGCGACCTAAAAATAATATGAAAGAGGCAAATAAGGATAAAATAGCTTTATTCGATATGGACGGAGTTCTTTGTGATTATGAAGGAATGCTCATAAAGGATTTGACTAGTTTAAAGTCTCCATACGAAAAATCCATAAAAAAAGTATTTGGAAAGGGTGTACCTAAATATCTAAAAAATAGAATGAGTTTGGTAAAGAGTAAAACCGATTGGTGGATAAATCTTCCGAAATATAAACTTGGTTGGGATATTCTGGAAATTGCTAAAAAAATTGGATTTAGAGTAATTATTCTTTCAAAAAACCCCGGCCACAACCCTGAGGCTTTAACAGGTAAAAAGAAATGGATTGAAAAAAATATGGGTGAAAATACAGAAGTAATCCTTACGGCAGATAAAGGGCTTGTTTACGGCAGAGTTCTTGTTGATGATTACCCCGAATTCCTTAAACAATGGCTAAAACATCGACCAAATGGTGTAGCGATTATGCCAGTTAATCAAAACAATAAATATTTTACTCACCCCCAAGTAATAAGATATAATGGGAAAAATTTAAAACAAGTAAAAGAAGCCCTAAAAATAGCTTTTTCTAGAATTACTCATTAAATTAAATAAGAAGATAATTATTGTCTAGTAAACACCGAGTACCGGTAATATCCCAAATAGCAAGATAAGTAAAGTAAATGGGATGTCATGCCACAATCTTTTTCCAAATCCGGATTTATCATAGGATAACTGTACTGCGGAATAAGAATAAGCACAAATAAGGTTTACT
>CAYLGX010000075.1:0-4088 GCA_964383425.1 Candidatus Woesearchaeota archaeon | reverse complement strand
GGTTATGATCTTCAAAATGCTAAAATTAAGGTTTTTAAGAATGCCATAGGGGTTTTAAAAAAACCAATAAATGTTGTAGATTTGCTTGCGGTTATAAGAAAAGAATTCAAATTGCCTAAATTTAAGGAACTCTAATTATTTTAGTTTTATAATTTGCCTAGGTTGCATTCTCCTTTCGAAGACAAGATTTAAATATATGTTTCGACTGAGTTATTAATAAAAGAGATGTCAATATGAACAAAACGCCCAGTGTAATTGCTATTGCATTCATAATAATCGGTGTTCTATTCATTGGATTAAACTTTTTTTATTCTTCTAGTTTTCAAATAGATCGTCAATTAACTAATAATAATAATAATAATAATAATTTGTTCTCATCTTATCCTACTATCGCTTATATTGGTTTTGCGAAAGAACAACAACCATTTTGGACTGAACTAGGGGAACTTTCAGAAGAGGCCGCTTTAACCAGAAAAATTGTTTATTTGGATCTTACTCCTAAAATTCCTTCTTCCGAAGAACAAGTTAATTCGATTAATCAGGCAATAAATCAAAATGTGGACGGGATTATTCTTGGAGCTAATTTACCTTCATCATTAACCCAGGTCCTAGCCAGAGCCTATGAAAAAAATATCCCCATTGTGGCAGTAGATACGGATTTAGATAGTCCTGCAGTAGTGAGCGTTATTTCTACTGATAACCTTGAAAGTGCAAAGTTAGCCGGAGAATTTATAGTTAATGCTACAGGTGGAAAAGGGACTCTGCTGATTATATGTGGCGAGAAGACTCATCCGAATAGTATTGCTAGGGAAAAAGGGGTAAGGGAAAAAGCAGAACTTGCGGGAATGGACGTGATTACGCATTATGCGGATTGGCAGATAGAAAAGGCTTATAGTTTCGCTTTTGAAGAATTATCTAAGCCTAATAATATTACTGTTATTTTCGCTTGTTGGGATCCGGGGATAATTAGTGTTGAGCAGGTTGTCGAAAGCAAGGGCCTTGGGGGAAAAATTATTTTAGTTGGTTTTGATGGATTGCAAGAAACTTATCGAGAAATAAAAAATGGAAAAATTTCTGCAACGATTGCTCAACCAATAAAACAAATGGCAAGAGAGGGAGTAGAAACTATTGTGGATTATTTAAATAATAAAACGGTTCAAAGGGTAAAATCTATTGCCGGAATTTTAGTTTCAAATTCTGCCGCTGGCAATGTAGGTTATTTCCTTGATTAACATGTCAGAAAAAAAGTTTTTATCTTTGAGAACTAAACTTTTATTATTTATCTTCTTTTTAGTTTTTTTGTTACAAATATTTTCAACTTTTAATCAATATAATCAAATTAAATTAATTTTATTGGGAGGCATGGTGGATAAAGCTTCTACCGCTTCTATAGAATTTATTTCCGGCCTTGATAAACGACTATCTTCCTTGAATACCTATGACTCAAAAGTAGGTTTTGTGAATGTTTATGCCATTTTGGAAGGAGATATAATATTGGCAGGTCAACTTACAAAAATAAACGAACTGGATCAAATTTATTTTTTGGATACTGCGGGCAAAATTATCTTACAAAAGAGCCGGGCCCCTATCTCTGATGGATCACAAATGGATTATGTTTCTTCTTCCGTTAAAAATCTGATTGCTAAAAAAGAAATATCTACTTTGCAAGATCAAGGTAATTTTATAATTTCAATGCCCGTTAAAATTGAAAATAATGTTACTAATTTTTTAGTTTTTTATTATACTGACAAAATTTTAGTTGCTCAACAAAATAAACTACTCTTAACGAACCTACTATCTTTAATTATATTTTTAACTCTGGGTGCCCTGGCTGCTTTTTATATTTCGAATTTAATTACTAAACCAATTATTAGTTTAAAGGAATCTGCTGAAAAAATGGCAAGTGGTAAGTTAAATGTGCATACTAGAGTTTATGGTCATGATGAAGTTGGGCAATTAGTGGTGACTTTTAATAAAATGGCAGATGAATTATTTGAATTAAAAAATTCACTTGAAAAAAAAGTAAAAGAAAGGACCTATGAGCTTTCGCTGAGTAAGAAAGATTTGGAAAAAAAGACTATAGAAGCAAATAATGCTAAACTCGCCACATTAAATATACTTGAAGATGTAGAGGAGTCAAAAAATAAACTTGACGAAGCATTTAAGCAGCTCCGCGGGGTAGATAAGTTGAAGAATGAATTTCTTTCATTTACTTCTCATGAATTAAAAACTCCACTTACTCCCATTTTAATTCAGGCGCAAATGCTTGAGGAGGGAGATTTTGGAAAATTAAACGGTGAACAGAAAAAAAGTGTGGATATGATCGTAAAAAATATGAGGGAATTAAATCAACTAATTGGGGATGTACTCGATATTTCTATAATTCAAACCGCTAATTTAAAAATTTATCCAGAAAAAACCGAGATTACTCCGGTCATTAAACAAGTTGTAGAAAAAATGGAATCCTCTGCCAAGGATAAAAATATTAAAATTAATTTAGACCTTTCAGTCGAGCATCCTTTTGTTTTTGATACTCGGAGAATTGGACAGGTGATTCTTAATTTACTTAGTAATGCAATCAAATTTACACCTGAAAATGGAAATATACTAATTAAAACTGAAGAATTTGCAGATTATGTTCAGGTTTCAGTTAGTGATAATGGCGTGGGAATTTCGCAGGAAGATAAAGATAAGTTATTTAGGGCGTTCTCGCAGGTAGTGGCGTCATATAAATTAAAACAAAAAGGCACGGGGCTCGGATTAGCGATATGTAGGGGAATTATTAATTCGCACAAGGGAAAGATTGGAGTAGAGAGCAAATTGGGGAAAGGCTCAATATTTTATTTTACTCTTCCAAAAAAATTACATTTGGACAATAATTAAATTAATTTAAACATAAACTATGATTAATAAAAAAAATGAAAAAATATAAAAAAGAGAAAAATGATTTAATAAATTCTAAAGAATTTGAAGATAAATTTAAATCTTTTTTTGATAATTCTCTAGTTTCAAATAGTATAACCGATAAGAATGGAGTTTTTATCGAAGTAAATCCCACATTCCTTAAAATTACTGGTTATTCTAATAAAAAAGAAGTCATAGGCAAGTCAGTTTCTCATTTTTTTGAAAATCCAGGAGATCTGAAAAAAATGATGACTCTTCTTAAGAAAGAAGGTAAATGGTCTGGCGAAATTATTGCAAGGCGAAAAGATGGTTCTTTATTTCCAGTTTATGGATCTTGTATTACTTTAGTGGACGGAGATAAAAAAATAGTTGGTTATCAATCTTCGATGTATGATCTCGCCCCCAGAAAAAAATTAGAAGAAGAATTAAAAGAAAATAAAAAAATTCTTGAGCATGCAGAGGAGATAGCTAATTTAGGGAGTTATGTTTTGGATATAAACACTGGAAAGTGGGATAGTTCGCTAGTATTAGATAAAATTTTTGGAATTGGTAAGGGGTGCATTTATTCTGTTCGGACTTGGGAGAATCTCATCTATCCGAGCGATAGAAAGATGATGACAGATTATTTTTCTAATGAGGTAATTAGAAAACGATTGTTATTTAACAAAGAATATAGAATTGTACGAAAAAATGATAAGCAGATAAGATGGGTGCATGGTTTAGGTCAATTAGAATTTAATGCTAAAAAACAACCTGTAAAAATGATGGGCACTATTCAAGATATCACAGAAAGAAAAAAATCAGAAGAAAAATTAAAAGAAAGTGAAGAAAAGTATAGGATAATCTCTGAGAATTCCAAGGCAACAATGATGCTTACCTTGCCTGATAAAACTGTTTCGTATCTTAGTCCAAGTTCGATAGATGTTTTTGGTTGGCCGGCGGAAGATATTATGGGTAAGAATAAAGATATTTTTTATCCGGGAGATCGACCAAAAGTTTTTGAAAATCTCTCAAAAGTATTAAATGGTAAATCCTTTAAGAATTTTAGATATAGAATTATTGGAAAAGATAAAAAAGTTTACTGGATCTCCCATTCGGCCAATCCTTTATTTAAAAATGGAAAGTTGGTGCAAGTCGTTAGCGTTATTATTAACATTGATGAAATTAAAGAAGCAGAGTTAGAA
>CAYLGX010000074.1:0-4180 GCA_964383425.1 Candidatus Woesearchaeota archaeon | reverse complement strand
ATTTTTATAAAAATCTTTGCCGGATTAGCTTATATTATTATGGTTTTTATAAACTTTTTAGCAAATAGTCTACCAATCAATAATCGTTCTACTGGTGCTATATCTAATGATTATCCTAATCTCTTTGCTCCGGCCGGATTAACGTTTTCTATATGGGGTTTAATTTATCTTATGCTTGCAGGTTATGTACTCTATCAATTTATCTCATTTGGAATAAAAAGAGATCAAAAGAAAGAACAAATTTTAAAAAAGATCAGTCTACTTTTTATCGCTACTTCAATTGCAAATATTTCGTGGATCTTTGCTTGGCATTATGATTTCATAGGCCTATCAGTAATAATTATGGCGGTTCTACTAGTGCTCCTAATCAAGATAGCAGATATTCTCTGCTTTGAGAAAATGACATCTACAGAAAAAATATTTCTTTCCGCACCTTTTAGTCTTTACTTTGGCTGGATTACTGTAGCAGCTATTGCTAATGTGACTGTATTTTTGGTGAGTCTAGGTTGGAATGGATTTGGTATTTCTGACATTATTTGGACCAGCATTATTCTGCTAGTGGGTTCCTTGATCGGAATTTTGCGAATGAATAAAGATAAAAATATTATTTATGGTTTAGTCTTTATCTGGGCCTATCTGGGAATATTGATTAAACACTTATCTGCGAGTGGTTTTAGTGGGCAATACCCTAGCATCATTGTTACAGTGATAGTATGTTTAGCCCTGTTTGGATTTTTTGTTGGTAGACTTTTATATCTAAAATATCTTACTCTCAATAAAAATTAATAAGATTATGGGAGGAGGTCTTGTTTCTTATTTCAAAATAGAGAATTTGTCACAAAAAAAGATTTTTTCCCGCACCCTGGATGCTGGGATTTTATGATATCAGGGTGGCGTTTTGCTTATTATACTCTAAACTACCTACATCTTTATTAATTCCTAATTATAACTTTAATTATGGCGAATAATGTTTTTATGTATCCATACAAAAGCGCATTTGAAAAAGATTTACCTCTTACGCTCCCATTATATCATCTTCTAGGAAACAAAATTGGCATTCATGTTGAGAATGGCTCTAGGCTTGCAATTTCTGCTTGGAAATTTAAAGGGGAAGATTCAGAAGCACCATTACATACTATGGCCGGAAGAATTCATATTTCTCCGCTAGAGGTGGGCGCTGAATTACTTCTAATTGAAGATTATATGGTCTCTAGAAATAAACCTACTGATTTCCCTGTTATTTTTGAAAGAACAACAGCGCCGGATTTAGTAACTACTTCTTTATTCTATCCTCAATCAAATCAGAATTGGAATTTTCAGATTCATATGCGGCCCATTAGGCAAATAGTGGAGGAAGATTTACGCACTGTTCGTGAGGAAGTATTAGCTAGATCTGGCTCTTCGGGCATAGATTATGATTTATTAGTATCTTGCTCTTACTAGTAGAGCAATACTATTTTCTCCAAAACAATAATTTAAATATTCATTTTAATTAGATAATTCATGGCTAAAAAAGAGATAAAGGGACTACGAGGATGGCTTTTATTATTTGTAATCATATCCGTAATCAGTCTGATTAGTTTGGCTTACGAGCTATATAACAACTTTTTTATCTACTTATGGAGCGGGCTTATTGGAAAAATTATTCTTGTAAGTGCTTTTATGAGTTTACTTCTTACTTTGATTTACTTAATTTTAATATTTAAAAAATCAAGTTTTGCAGTAGCTGCAGTGATAACTGCTCTTTTATATGATACTGCAGTAAATTTCTCAATTTTTATTCTTCTTTTGAATATATCTCCAACAAAACCTTCCGAACTTTATTTGTCCTCATTTTTGATTATATTTAACTTAGTTTGGATATTTTATTTTAATTTCTCAAGAAGAGTAAGAAATACTTTTAATTAATCTTTTAATAATTTTGCACTGATAACTATTATAAAAACTCCAATAACTGTAATTAATAATGCTGTGCTTGTTTCATTAGTGAATATCTGTGTCGTACTAGCTACTTTAGCAACTAAATCTCGAGTAGAATTAATTATGCTTTCTCTCCAGGCATAAATTATCATAAAACCAACTGCTGCAGCAATAGCATATCTTAATTGCCTCTTTAGTTCTTTTCTATAGTTCTTTTTTGTTTTAACAAGCCTCATAAAAGAAGTAAGTAGTTTTAGTTTATAAAATATGGGATGTATAAAAAATCATTAAACTAGAAAATAATAAACTTTAAAAATAATAAAACTATATAAAAATCATGGAAAAAGTGGAAGTAAGTGAAGAATTTGAAAGAGATCGAGACGAATTTGACGACGATGACGAAGAAGAATTTGAAGATGAAGAATAGTAAATAATTTTATTCTAGCTTCATTTCAAGTACGTTATTTTTCTCGTCTAGTTCTTTTTCTTGCGAAACTATAACTAGCTTAATAATTTGTACATTTTTAGAGGGCAAAGCTATATTTCCTGCATAAAAATTAGTTCCGGCGCCATAGTCAATTTCTCCAAAATCGTAAGTTGTTACTTTAACATCGTCTCCATAAATTTCAAGACCTACTTTTTTTGCTTGGGCTAGCCCGATATTATTTATTTGAATACTTAGATTTAGATATTTTCTATCTTTGGTAGCCGTAGCATTTGCAAAATACAGCTCTGGGAGAGAAGGAATTGAATAGAGGGTTATTAGTTGCGAAATAACTTCGGGATTTATTCTTTGTTCGCAATTAACATAAGGGTACATAATCATCTTAGAATCATTAATATGATCAAATCCAAATACATGTAAAAGTTCATGAAGCTCAGTCACAGGGTAGTCGCAAGGTTTTTCATCATATAAAATTACTTTTCCTTTTAAGATTATGGGGTAAAGTGTAGAATTAATGAAATTAGTTGGGCCGCCCTCTCCAGCAATAAAACTATTTTTTTCAGTTTGATATGATTCTTTAGAACAACCAATTAATATTTGGGCAGTTTGTTCGCTAGCAGTATAGAAATTTATTAGTTTTGCCTCGCTTGCTATTATTCCAAGGGCCATAGTAATTCTATCGGATTTTTTAGTGTCGCAATTGGGATTAATATAATAAGAAATACTGCCCGAAGGAAATCTTAAGTTAGGGGTAAACTGTATTACTTCTTCGCTTGCTGCAATTGTGGGTACGCTTACAAACGGATTATAGTCATTAATTTTCAAACTTTTCACATTGGGAGTATAATTATCTTTTATGTAGCCCATTTCAATGGCAACAAGACCAATAGCTAAGGCCAGCAGTAAAGCCATTCCCAGAATATTAAACAACCCCATATTGGATAATGCGGATTTTGATTAATAAATGTTCCCTCTAGTAAGTTTTATAAATCATCATTTTTTATTCTATTTATCTGCCCTGTTAGTATATCGGCTAGTACACATCCCTGTCACGGATGAAAGGCGAGTTCAATTCTCGCACGGGGCGTATCATCATTTAACTAGTACTGGTTAAATGATACTTCTGCGATAATAGGATTAAACTTAACAACCTTTTCCGAGTTCAACTTCACTTCAAAATATACTTGTTTTGAAGTCTCAGAGAATCCGCAAAGATTCTCTGTGTCGCACGGGTGTATCTTATCTTATCTTATCTCGCCTTACTTTACCCCTTCCTTCTTAAACAAAACCTTTAAATAGTAAAAATCTACATTATCTATTATGAATACTAAGTCTATGAAGTCTACAACAATTAGAATTTCGCAAGAAACAAAGGAAAAAATAGAGAATCTGGACTTTGTTAGGAAGCATACTTTTGATGAAATTTTAAATGAACTAGTAGAACATTATGAAAATTCCAAAGAAGAAAGTAAATTAAAAGAAAAGAAAAAATAGATTCGCCATTTTTATGACTATTAAAAATAATAAAAAAAGATTTTTAGCTACAACAACCATCGTATTCGCAGTTTTACTTGCAGCATTAGTAATTGCACCGGCAGCTTATCTATTGATCTCTTCTTCAAGTGATCTAATATTTTCAAACATGACCGAGGGAAGTAATCTTGGAGCAAGATTAAGTGCGGCGGTTCTAAGTATGGATTTTAATAGTGACGGAGAAAATCATCTAAGTTTAGGTTATCAAAACGGAAGTTTATATCAATCTGGAACATACATTAAAGACGGAAGTATCTACAATAACTTCGGAACATCTTCCGG
>CAYLGX010000073.1:0-4203 GCA_964383425.1 Candidatus Woesearchaeota archaeon | reverse complement strand
ACTCAAATTCAACTTATTGGAGCACCGTTTTATCTATGGCCGATACAAATTCTCCAGCTAGCGGAATTTTAAATAATAAAAATGAAATTAATTTGAGTCATCCTAACTTAGTTTCATATTGGGCACTCGATGGAAATTATTTGGATGCTAGGAAAAGAAATAATGGGACTTGTTCTGGAGTAAATTGTCCAAATAACGCAACAGGAGTAAGTAGTAATGCTTTACAATTTAATGGAGTATCTCAATTTGTAAACATTACAGATAATGCTAATTTAAGGGTAGAGGGGGGAAATTTTACCATCTCCCTATGGGTTAATCCGAAAGTTGTTCAGCAACAAGCAATTTTTTTTAAAGCAACTACTGCAATGAGTGGCGGATATATTCTAGTCATGAATCGAAATTCAAATGATATTACCTTAACTAAGGGGGCAGTTGCTGATCAACCAGTTGCTTATACATTCCAACCAAATACTTGGTATCATATTATTGCAGTTCAACCTCTTAATGGGAATGTTCAATATTGGATAAATGGAGTCAACATAGGTAGTTATTCAAATACTGCCAGTTATCAGAGCTCTTCAGGGTATCCCCTTTATATTGGTGATGCCGATACTTATTTTGCTAAAAAATTTAACGGGACACTTGATGAATTTTTAATCTACAATAAATCCTTATCTGTTTCGGAAATAACTCAACTTTACAAATCGGGGTTATCTCAACATGCAAATACAAATGTAACTTTACAAACAAGAACTGCAAATAATTATAATGTTAGTGACCCTAGTTTAGTTGGATTTTGGGCCTTGAATAATGATTCTAGTATTGGGGAAAATGCTGCAAAGTTTGTGGATTTACATAACGGCATAAATAATGGAAGCTGTTCCGGATCTAGTTGCCCAATATTAAATCGTTCGGGAATTATTGGTAATGCATATAATTTTGATGGTGTTGATGACTATATTACTCTTGGCGATCCTGCACCATCTCCTTCTTCACAAGTGTACACTATTTCTGCTTGGGCTTTTGTACCGCTAGGATCCTATGGAGGTACCATAGTATCCAAACATGCTAGTTGTGCTCAAATGCCATACGAACTGCATATAGGGACAGGAATCCCTCATGTTTGGGCAGGTAGAAATGGAGGTTGTTTTGGGGATCAGTTTGATTTCGGTAAGGATGTGAGGGGTACTGGTTGGCATTATTTCGTCGTAACTAGAAATGCTTCTAATTTTATTCAATCTTATTTTGATGGTGTGGCAAGTACTTCTTTACAGGGATCTGCTGTAGCTATAACTAACACCGCCCCCATCTGGATCGGCGCGGCATCTCCGGGTGGTAGAAACTTTAATGGAACCATTGATGAAGTCCGTATATATAATCGTTCTTTATCTGCAGCAGAAGTTTGGGATTTATACAATTTAGGCACTATGCATATTAACTGG
Organism: Candidatus Woesearchaeota archaeon; assembly: GCA_964383425.1. GTDB lineage: Archaea > Nanobdellota > Nanobdellia > Pacearchaeales > GW2011-AR1 > CAIPOI01. The sequence continues at coordinate 2,761 of CAYLGX010000073.1, read as the reverse complement.
ACAAATGGGGGAAATTATTCAAATGAAGTCCCTATTGCAGATGGTGCTCTTCAAATCTCTGCTTCTCTTGGAAAATTTATGCAGTACAAAACTAATTTTTATACAAATGATACTAATGTTGTACCTTATTTAATTTCCCATAACGTTACAATTACATCTTTATCTCCGCCAAGTGTAACTCTTATTTCTCCTGCAAGCAATAATATTTCTACAAATTTTACTCAAATTTTTAGTTGTAGTGCCTCATCACTTTCTAGTAATTTAACTAATATTACATTCCAAATTTATAATGCCACATCGATTATTTATTCAAATTTGACTTTGTTAAATAATAACTCTGTCACTATTGTGAGAAATTATAATTTTACTGGCGATGGGAGATATCAGTGGAATTGTCTGGCTTATAATAATCAATCTTTAGGAGCTAGTGCTTCATCAAATTATATTATTTATGTTACTTCGGTTTTACCGCAGGTAAATTTTACTTTACCTACTCCGCAAAATGGAACAATAACGAACACTAGCGCACATTCATTTAATTTATCTATGAATAAGAATGCTTCTGCTTGTATTTTAGTTAGTGCTAGTGTAGGTCCAAGTTTTAGTGCTACCGGCGGAACAATAACTTATTCTGGAGGATATACTATTCACACATTTACTACTAGCGGAACTTTTAGTTCAAGTGGATCTAGTAATGTTGAAGTTTTAGTTGTAGCTGGCGGTGGAGCTGGTGGAGGTTCTCAGGGCACGAGTATAGCTTCGGGAGGCGGAGGTGCTGGCGGTTTAATTTACAATACCAGTTATTCCCTCTCCTCAGGAGATTATCCTGTTACTGTAGGTAATGGAGGAACAGGAGTAACTGGATTTGTAGTCGGTGGTCGAGGTCAGAATTCTACTTTTGGAATATTGACTGCAATAGGGGGTGGCGGAGGCGGGACTTGGACAATTAGTCCAACTACGGGCGGTTCCGGAGGAGGAGCCGGAGAAAATGGTCAGTCTCTAAATGGAGCGGCTGGAACTTCCTTGCAAGGAAATTCTGGAGGTAATGATAATGATTATAACTCGGGTTCTCCGAGTGCGGGAGGAGGCGGAGGTGGAGCAGGAGCAGCAGGTAGCGACGCTTCAGGTAATGTTGTTGGAGGTGCTGGCGGAATTGGTTTGCTTAATTCTATTACTGGATCTAATGTTTATTATGCTGGCGGAGGAGGCGGAGCCGGAAGTACTACACTCGGTTCTGGCGGAAATGGTGGCGGCGGAGCTGGAAGGGGAGTAACTACTGGTGTAGGTACTGCGGGAACTTCCAATACGGGTGGCGGTGGAGGAGGTTCTTTAACAAATGGTAATGAAGCTGCACAGCCAGGAGCAAACGGCGGTTCAGGAATTGTTATCGTGAGATATCTGACAAATGCAAATACTGTTGGCAATTATTCTATGACTCTTACAAATGCAAATAATTTAACTACTGCAAATTATACTGTAACTAATCTGTCTACGGGAACATATTTGTTTTACGCGGTTTGTAATGATAGTCTGGGAATTAATGTTTATACTGAAAATAGAGCTATTCAAATTGATAGAACTGCACCAGATATGACTTATTCTTTTCCCGTAAATAATACTGGCGCGAGCGCGCTATATCCTGTTAATTTCACAGCAAATTTAACTGATGTGGGAAGTGGAATTAGAAATGTAACCTTGTTTGTTTACAATTCAACTAATTTAGTTTACAATACTACTAATTCTAGTTTTGTAGCAGGAACTTTAGCAGCAACAATTTCTATTCCAGTTGTTTTGGCACAAAATATCTATACTTGGTTTTTAGGAATATTTGATTTCACTGGAAATTTTTTCCAATCTGCAAATCAAACACTTTTGGTAGTTAACGGAATCCCAATTAATTCTTGCGGAACAACTATTTCTTCTCCCGGAACTTATATAATGGCAGTAAACGTAAATAATTATATTGGAACTTGTTTAACTGTTAATTCTGATAATGTTACTATCGATGGAAATGGTTTTACTATTGACGGAGATGATTCTGCTACAGATTATGGTATTTATGCAAGCGGAAGAAAGAATCTTACTATTAAAAACTTCAGAAATATAACTGATTTTTATTATGGAATTTATTTTAGTTCAACAATCAATTCTAGCATAAATAACCTAACTGCAAATTCTAATACTGTTGGAATTCAATTATATTCAGGTTCAAATAATAACGATCTAACAAGCATAACTACCAAATCAAACTCCTATGGATTTTACTTATATTCTAGTTCAAATAATAATTTAAAAAATATCACTGCGAACTCTAATTCGAATTATGGGCTTTATTTTCAAGCTAGTTCAAATAACATATTCTCTAATATTACTGCAAACTCAAATTCTTACGGAATTTATTCTTATTCCAATTCAAATAATAATCTATTTTCAAGCATAACCGCAAACTCAAATTCTTACGGAATTTATTTAGTTTCTGTTTCAAACAATAACATAACTAGCGTAAATGTTAACTCTAACTCCTACGGACTATATATTTCTTCAAGTTTAAATAATAATTTCTCTAATATAATTGCAAACTCGAATTCGCAACGTGGAATTAATTTCGAGGGGAGTTCAAATAATCTTCTATCAAACATAACTGCCAATTCTAATTCCCAATATGGAGTATATTTTGCAGGTGCAAGTTTAAACAATACTTTTTCAGGAACAGTATTATATAATTCAAATAAAGACTTTTACTGTTCAAATTCAAATGTAA
>CAYLGX010000072.1:0-4306 GCA_964383425.1 Candidatus Woesearchaeota archaeon | reverse complement strand
TTACCATAAAATTAGAGGTGTTCGTAAAAGAACACGTGAGTTCTTAGGAAAATTTGCAAATGAAAGAAAAACAGAATAAAACATTTATTTTCTTATATCCGCAACAGGAAATATTTGATTTTGAACTAGAATTTGGATCAGGTATAGTTGATGACAAATGGTGGGCAGCTAGAAAAACATATTTTGAACCTAAATTGGCCAAGGTAAAAAATCAACAAGAAAAACAAGCAATACAAGCAGAAGCAAGAAAAGATAGAACGCAATTCTTTCGTCCAACTTACAAACGACTGTTAAATCAATGTATCTCCCAAAGGTATAGAAAAAATGATTTTCAAATCGTTTATGCCCTTTTGGATAATGAGCCTTTAGCTGATATAATGGTTAGACGACCTGAAGATAAAGTTATCTTTGTGGGGATGGATGCAAAAACTCATAGAACTAAAAGGCAAGATGGGACTTTTCCTTATCCTGATCAAGATTATATCTTAAATCAAATATCGCCGACTAGCAGGCTAGTTGTAGGTGGATTTCATATGTGGGATTGTGTTGAAAAGTTAGCTAAAACTGCTTACGACAAAGGAATTTCTGTCTTGGTTGATGAAGATTTGACTGAGTTTTTTCCTACGAGAACTACGCAGAAAGGATTCAAAACTCGCGTATATCCTTCATATAACCCTCGCGCATTGGAAGGAGATATGTTTGAAATGTTCATGGGTGCAAGAAAAAATAAGCCATGGTTATGGCAGAAATATTAGAAATTATTTTAATTCTAAATAGTATAAACATTTAAAAATTACTTTCTGGTTTGATTAATATGCCTTGCGATAAATTTATGCAATTACCTTTAGAAGAAAGAATTGATATTTCTAAAAATGTTTTTATTCCGGATAATGATGATATTGCGTACCGTATTAGAGTAAACCCTACCACTCAAAACGTAGAATATCAATTTCCCCCTAGTGCCGGCTGGATTTCTGCAGACTGATTAATTTCATATATTATCGATTGCTATTAATTTTATAAAGTAAATAATTTTACATACCTCATGACTAAACAAAAATCTCATTTAGAACTAAGAAAAAGTGGAGATAGTTATTCTCTGACTGAAGTTAGACCCACTTACAATGTTTATCGTGGAAAAATATTTGCCTTAAAAAATAAAAAACAACAATATGCCTTCATGTTTCGTGAAGAGATTCCTGCACTATCTGGTCCTGCTGGCCATGAATATCATATTTTAGATGTTGGCGAATATCCTGTGATGGGCAGAGATGATTTTATAGACACTTTTTTAGAAGATTCGGCAAGGGCCGGAGCAAAGACTTTAGCGGATAAACTTAAGTTACCCTTGAAAGTAATTAAGGACTAAACTATTATTTATAAACTCAAATTCTATTACTAGTTTATGATAAAAGAGCTAATAAGTTTTGCATTAATATTTCAAATATTCGTTTTAGTTAATCCTCTCTCTTCTTTTCCAATTTTGATGGAAGCTTGGAGAAAAAAGATGAATGTTAGAAAGATCGCTTTTACTGCGGTTTTTATTGCATTGACTATTGCCCTGCTAGTAGTTTTCTTCGGTCCATTTTTATTTAACATGTTTGGAATTAGTGTAGACTCATTTAAGATTGCAGGAGGCATTGTTCTTCTTTTACTTGGTCTTGATACAATTAGAGATAAACAACAAAAAACACAAGTTACTAAAGTAGATAGTTTAATTTCTATTATAGCTACTCCGCTCTTAACTGGTCCCGCTACCATATCATTTATTACAATAAAAGCATTTGAGCTTGGAAAGATGACTCTTGTTACAAATATCTTGGCAGCTTTTGTTTTAGTCGGAGCTGTTTTTATCTGCTTTTCATTTATGATTTCTAGAATTAATCAAAAGATAGTTGACATAACCTCCAAAATATTAGGGTTATTCTTAATGGCTGTTGCAATTGAGATGATTACTTCTGCTGTTATTAATTTGATATAGTCTATTTTATTTTAGCTGGAATCTACATTACAACAATTCTTTTAAACGGAATATCAAAACCTAATACATGGAATTTGATCTAGAACAATGGTTATCTCGCTGCGGTAGGGCAGGAGATGTTCTTCAAACGCTTTATGAAACAATTGAATTTTCAAAAGGGGAGTATGCTCCTTTTTTTCAGAATTGCGGATTATATGTAGTTGGAAGTTCTTTAGGAAAGGAAAAATCAAAAGATATAGATCTAGTTTTAGTTGGTCTTGATTTTAGAGCAGTTGCAGATTATGATAAAATATTTTTGCAAGATCCACAAACATTAATTGATGAAGAAATAGTTATTCGTCCAGATTTAGCTAGAAAAATGGGCGTCACTAATCCTTTTTCATGTGTAATCAGTTCGAGCGGAGCAAAATCATTGTGGCGACCATTGCCAGAAGCACCAGGTTATGAAAATAGATTAGGGGAGAATAATGCTTCATTAATTGGAAGTGGTGCTCTTGAGGCCGAATTGCTTAAACCTGATAGACTTGAAGATTTAGATGACAATCTCAGATTTATGTTAGAAGGCATTGAACACAAAGGAGAATACTGGGCATATAATTTTCAAAAAGGAATGGCTGGCAGTACTGCATTAAATTTAACAAATTACTGTTTAAGGCAAGGAAGTATAAGCCAATTAGTTAGAGATTTTCATAAACAATTAGCTTCAGCTTTTAGACAGGATGATTATTCTTGGCATTTAACGACACCCTTTGAGCCTTATTTTCATGAAGCTGAATGTTATCTTACTTCTAGATTCGGTATTCATGAGGAAGATTGTCCATCTAATAGTGCATCTTCGGATAAGGATTGTGCATGCAAACCTATTGATTTTATTATTCATTCTGAAAATTTATATGTTGATTCTTGGAAGGAACATCAGAAGGCAACAAATGCGCCATTTGCTGTTTTGCATCAGTGGCCCAAAGTTAGCCAAACTTATGAAAGACCAATATTGACTAATATGCCCTATCCCGAATTTATAGATCCTAGTGGGATTAAAAGAATTAAGCCGCACAAATACTTTTTTGATTTTTTAAGAACAACTCCCATAAATGTTGCTTAATTTTGACCTTCTATAACTTTAAAAATATCATTTTATCTTAAAAAATATGGACCTTACTATTCTCCAAGACCCTACTAGAAAACAAATTATAGATCTGATAAATAAAGGTAATGGTAAATTTAATGATATCAGAAAAGAAATTAAAATAGACTCTAACAAACTTACTTATCATCTAAAAAAACTTGTAGCTTGCGGATTTATTATTCTTGAAAATGAAAGATATAATCTTTCTAGCGAATGTAAAAATACATTTCCTTATAGGAAGATAGTCACTCTTAAGCAAATGCCGGTTATGCCAGTTACTGCTGTTGCAATAATCCAGAAAGGTAAGGTTCTTCTTCAAGTAAAGCCTAATGAGCCTAATCGCGGAACTTTAATTCTTTTTGGAGGTACAGTTAAGTTTGGTGATTCGATTGAATCTTCTGCTAGAAATGAAGTTTTAAAGCAAGCCGGAGTTAAATTAGATCATATTAAACTTCGAGCAATAAGTGAAAGTATGGTGACTATTGGAAAAAGTATAAAACAACATTGGATTGTAAACCTTTACACTGCCACAACTTCTCAAACTCCCAGTAATGGAAAATGGTATTCTCTAAATAAACTTCCAAAAAATTTATTTTTAGATAATAAATTCTTTTTAGAAAGAGCAATCTATAACGACAGACCTAAACTTTATAGAATAACTAAGAATACCAAAGAAATTCATATTGAACAGCTTTAGTTAAATGAGTTTGAGAATTCAAACTCAGTCAAGTATACTATTGGGCTAGTAATTTTTCAGAAGTAAATTCTTCAAAATTATTGTTTACTTTAGTTAAATAATAATTATCCTTCTTTAGTTAATTAATCCAGATATGCCCCATTTTTCTAGGTCAAATCAATTTGACTTTCTATTTTAAATAACTGAATATTAGAATATTTTTATGGAACACATAAAAGAAATAATGGAGCGCGTTTGTAAAAAAACAAATTGCGAATATCTTGGAACTTATGCAAACGGCGAAAGATATTGTAAGGCTTATTATCCTGATTGCGATGAATATGAAGACTATGAGCGGATCCTTAGTATTCGACCAAAATATTTTGAACTGAGGGACGAACTAGTAAAATTAACAGGTAGATTAAGACAGAAAGGCGTAATTACGCCCTCCACTGAAATGAAATACGCTTGTAGGGAAGATAGATGGGATTAAAAGAACTTCAGAGCGAGGTAGATGTTTGGA
>CAYLGX010000071.1:0-4324 GCA_964383425.1 Candidatus Woesearchaeota archaeon | reverse complement strand
ATGATTTTGTCGTTAATGGTGGAGATAATTTAGAAGTTATTGTGCACAATAGTAACAAGCCAGATGTATTTTCGGATAGTCTTTCTGGAAAGGGTAAAGTTTATTCCGCAATTGACGATCCATCAGCAAAAACTCTCGATCTTACTGATATTGCTAATCGTTTAATGCTTGAAGAGGATTTTTCAAAATATCCAATTCCCAGTCCTGCCCCTGTTCAAGTTTCAGGTTTAAAAGCTTACGGAGTTAGGGCTGAGCAATTTGTTGAGTCGAGTATTCCTCCTCAAATAGAATTAGATACTACTTGGGTTAATGGGATTCGTGCAGGGTTAGCTTCTGAACCCGAGACATTAGCCATATTTGACGAATTCGTAAGAAAGTTCAAAGTTATTTCGGAACAACAATTTAATTCAGATTTAAGACTTGCCTTGAATCGTTTTTTAGATGAGGTTCCATCGGAATCAAATAATTTTGTTTTAATACTTGGGAGAAAACCCCATAGCTCACCGGCTTATATTTTTTCAAAAGTTAAAACTGATTTAAAACAATCCGGGAAAGTGAATGAGGGGATGTATATCTGGAGAAAGAATATGGGCGCTGAAATTATTAATCCTCTTACGGGGATTAAATACGATGGTTTTCAAGGATATGAATTTGATAGTCTTCTAAAAAGTGGTAGAACTAAGTTTGTAACACTCGATGATGCCTCCTATTCTGGAATGGAGCTTGAAGGAGAATTTATCGTTCCATTCCTAAACTCAATTTCGCGGTTGCGCAGTAAGGGGTTTAAATTTTCCGAGTTACCTGAATTACATCTAGTTGTGCCTTACATTACTCCTTCGGCCAGAGCTTCACTTGAGGCTATAATCTCTACATCAGGTAACGCTAAAATTGTTTTACATACTAGTGATTATGTTCCACCAATAGCTTCAGATTTATTGACACCCACACAAATTGCTTATTTTAATGCGAATCCAGCTAGCTCGGGCGCAAGAATATTTGCTGATAAAAGTGCATTTGTTTTAGAACATAAAATTGCTGATGGTCAGTCGATCGGAAGATATACTCAACTTTACAAACCATCTTTTAGAGGGTATAATCCTTCTTTTGATAGAATAGATACGGTATACAAGCTACCTGGTACGAGATTATATGAGCTTGAGGAAGGATTTTGGGATATGGCTCAGAATGGCAATGCTATATCTCTTTTTGCGTTTGAAGCTATTCTAGGATTTAGATTTATTTTTTAAATATTTAGAAATTATCTGCTAACGTTAGTCTTCACTCAATTTTAAGCTTCTTTCAAGAAGGCCTTCTGCAGTTTTACGCAATAATTCTTTATTCTCAATTTGATTTATCCATTTTTTAGGGATTGCTTCTACGCCGTTATACGCTCCACTTATTGCTCCGGCAATTGAAGCAACAGAGTCAGAATCTCCGTCAATATTTGCGCCCATTAAAACTGTTTTTGCATAGTCAGTAGGATTTTTTAAAAAACAATAAAGCGCCATTGCTACAGCTTCATCGCCTTTCCAACCTTCGCCTATTTTTTTTAAAGCAACACTTGGATCTTCTTGCGATTTTAGATATTCATTCATTTGCCTTATTTTTCCATTAAACTCTTCATTGCAATTTCCCCATAAGTTTTCAGCTCGCATTGCCATATATTCAGGTGTTGAATTTCTTAGTGCTAAATTTACCAAAGTGGCGGTAGCTATGCCTGCGGAAGTAGGTGTTTGATCCCTATGTGTGCAACTGCTCGCATTAGAAGCAAGTTGATATATTTTTCTAGGAACTTGCGCGCAATATAATCCAATTGGAGCAGTTCTCATTGCAGCACCACATCCCTTCCCTTCAACGCCCGAAGTACTCCAATGTTTTCCAGCTATAAGATTTCTTACTCCAGACATACAAGTATTTCCGGGAGCCCTATTATTTTGAGGATCACTATACCATTTCATATATTCTTTAGCAATGTTATCCATAACATCATCGAGTTTATCCGTTTTAGAATTAATTATTCCATTAGCCGTAGCTAAAGTCATTTGAGTATCATCAGAGTATGAACCAATAGGATGCCTCATTTTTCCCGATATGCCAGGATGTTTGAGAGAATCAAATCCCGCAACTCCATTATTTCCTAGTATACTTTTTATTTGAGTATTGCTCATAAATTCTACAGGATATCCTAGTGCATCGCCAATTGCTAGCCCATACATACATCCTAAAAATCTATCTTTTTGTGGTATTTCCATAAACTAGGTAGTTCTTTAAGCTATTTAAATCTTTGGATTTTAGTCACTGCCTAGTGATATCATTTTAGAAGAAGAGGACCCATGTCCGTATATTTAATCTTCAGAAATTTAATTTTATATTCCCTTAATATTTATAAACCTGGACGAACATAATTTATCATGAAAAAGGGTGTATTGTTTAATCTAATTTTTATTAGTATTATAGTTTGTTCCTGTTTTAGTTTAGTTTCGGCCCTTGTCACTACTACAGATTCACTGGGGAGGATTACTTCTCAGACCGATTCCAATGGTGAAAGGGTGTCCTATACTTATTATGGGACAACCAATAATATTCAGCGTATTTCATATTCTAATTCTGGAATTAATTCAGCAGTAGATTTTTTTGATTCTGCTGGTAATTTATTAGCGTATACTGATCTCAACTATCCTGAAAAAAATAGACAATATACTTATTATGCTGATGGCAATTTGAAAACTGCAAAATCTGCAGATTCTAGAGTAAGTTATATTTATAATTCAGAAAATCGACTCCATCAAGAAATTAATGAAATTTTTTTTTTTTTTTTTTCTCCGCTAGTGACTACTTACGAATATGATTCCCTCAGTAGATTATTAAAGATAACTATCTCCGGAGGTAGCACAACTAATTTTATTTATTCTGCAGGCAGCGATAATTTGGAAAAAGAAGAGGTTATAACTCCTAATGCAGATGGAACTACGACTACTTCTTGGATAAAATATGTCTATGATTCAAATGGAAATATCCTGTCCAAGGAAGATAATTTGGGTGCAAAAGTAGACTATACTTATGAATCAATTGATTATTCTTGTCAGGAAGTAAGTTGTACTACTCCGGTTTCAAGTTGTGGTAGCGATACAAACTGTATAACTTTAACTAATTCCGCAGGAGTACCTTACTACTGTAGTGCATGGACTTTTGTAACTTCGACATGTAGCTATGATCGATTAAAAGATCGAAGTATAGGTAACTTTAAGGTTAACGTAAATTATGCTTCCACAGGTGAAACTACCTCTTATACTCGCGTAGACGATGGTACGGTATATACCCCCGTTAATGTTTTTGATTCAAATGGATTACTTAGGGAAGACACAGAAAGAGAGTATACTTATGATAGTGAGAATAATCTTCAAACGGCCACTATTAAAGATAATCCTACAGGGATAAACAGTGGAAAAATTAATTATGTTTGGGATAATCAGGGTCAAGTTACTGAGTTAACTTATGCCGACGGGGAAAAAGAAAGATGGTATTATAATCCACTAGGCGAAAGACTGGTCATTGTTGATACGGTTCCGGGTGTTGCCGGCCCTACAACTTCTTATCTTACTGGCGCCGTTATTAAAAATTTTATATTTAATATTTTCGCAACAATAACGGGGCATTCAATAAGTGGACGTGTAGTTGATCATGGAATTATCGAGAATCCAGATGGTTCTACGAGTTATACTTTTTTGGGGAGTGATGGTAATTTTATCCCGCAGAAAGAATATAATGAACGGTTAGTATATTACGAGGCGGAATATGGCTCAATCCCAATTGAACCGCAAGTAGACAGTACTTGTGTTGACTCAGATAACGGCGTAAATGAATTTAATGCAAGTTATGTTTCATATAAAAACGAATTTTATTTAGACAACTGTACTTCTGAAAGTACGCTTGAAGAATATTATTGCGGCGGTCTACTTGGATTTTTAATATCACCTAAAACTAGATCTTCATCTTGTTCATATGGTTGTATAGATGGATCTTGTTTAGAAAAACCGTTAAGTGAATATCTTAATGTGACTATTCCAGAGATTATTGAAAATCAAACTATTGATTTACCCGCTGAACCTATTAAACTAGCCGGAAATATCGCACAATGATCAATTCCAAAATTTTAATTTTTGTAAGTTTACTTTTGTTTTCTTTAGGTTTTATTTCTGCACTTGAAAGCTATGAAGTTAGCATACCTCAGACTCCTGGACTTATTTGGACTAATCAAGATGTTGGAGCTAATTGTGAATTTATTAATTCTTCAACTTTTGGTCAATATGATCCTATGAATACT
>CAYLGX010000070.1:0-4361 GCA_964383425.1 Candidatus Woesearchaeota archaeon | reverse complement strand
GAACAAAAGTAAGAAAAATGCATACTTCTCGCAGAGACACTTTCAAGGCAATAAATTCTAGTCCCATTGCTAAAATTTTTAAGGAAAAAATAGAAATTTTAAGAGATTATCATAAAAGGCAAACTGGAAAAGAAGCAAAGGCGATTTTAAATGATTTTTTTGAAGAAAAAGTTGCCCTAGTTAAGTTTTATCCGGGTCAAAGTGGAGAAATTGTAGATTATTATCTTAAAAGTGGATTTAAGGGGATTGTAATTGAAATGTCGGGCCTAGGTCATGTTTTAACTGAAGGAAATGGTAACTGGGTTGCTCATATCAAAGAGGCAGTTAGTAAAGGAATGGTAATTTGTGCTGCGCCGCAAACAATATATGGCCGACTTGATCCAAAGGTTTATTCTCCAGGCAGAGAACTTGAAAAAGTAGGAGTTATTTATCTAGGGGATATTTTATCTGAAACTGCTTTTGTAAAATTGGGATGGGTCTTAGGAAAGTTGGCTAGTAAAGAAATAAAAAAAGAAGATGTCGAAAAATTGTTACTCGAAAATATTTCTGGCGAATTTAATGAGCGACTTGGTAATGAGTTTATCTAGTTCTTAAAATTTTATTTTTTAGGATTAAGCTCAAGTGTTTTTTCTAATAATTTTTTAAAATTTCCCTTGGTGTGGGGCATTGCTTCCATAATTCCTCTACGAATTAATCTATAATTTTGAACTGCTCTAAAATAATGTTTTTCTTTGTTTTGCATTTTTTCATATTCTGATATTTCTTTTCCTAAGGCGTCTAGTTCGCCAATATCGTAAAAACAATCTACTGATATTTCTCCACTAGTTACTGATTCTATTAAGGTTTTAGTATCTAAATATCCTAATTCCCCCATTCCTCTTGCAATTTGTTCTGCATGTCTTTCTTCATGATCTACTATGCCGCTTTTAATTTCTGATTCTGAATATTCTCCTTTGAATATTTCTTTTCCTACAAATATTTTAGATTTTATTCCTTGTCCCATAAAATTTAATATTTCTGGTGTTTTCATATCAAAATTTCCATTAGCTGTAGATCGTCTAGCTTCGATTAATCCCTCTTTCATGTCTTCTTCAGTCAGTCCTTTAGATTTTGCTAATGTTAGTAAATAATTTACTAGTTTTTCTCCAGTAGGGTCATAAATTATTCCAGAACAATATGGCAGCTTTGAGTTTCTAGTCAAATTATCTAAATAGTCTTGTCTTTTTTGTGGATATTTTATTGCTTCGGCTAGTTCTGGACTTAGAACAGCAGTTTCTAGTTTATTATAATTTTTTTGCTCGAGGTAATTTGTTTTTTGTGAATTAGTAGAATAATAATCATATGCCATATAACTTAATGTTGATGCTGCAATTAAACTTAGTGCCGTATTCAATGTTTTCCTTATTTTTGAAATTTTAGAAGTTTTTGCTGTTTGAATTTCTTTCAATTTACTATTTTGTTTTTTCGCCATATTATAATTTTGTAAGTGCATTTAACTGGTACATATTTCTATTAATTTTAACTTTATACTGGCTGTCTCCTCCGCCGTTATATCTTCTGGCTGCCTCTGACCAATCTCTCCAACCAGTTATTTCTCCGTTCGAGTTTCTTATTGCCGCCTTGTTGATCAGCCAACCGATTCCGCCTTTAATGCTAGATTCGGGATCCATATTGCTTTTATTATATTGTTTTTTCCAATGAGCTATTTTTGTATGTTTTTTCCCATTTAAGAATGAAAAATCCCCTATTTGCCAGCTATATTCTCTTCCATTTCGTAGTGCTTCCAGAGCATGATCTCCTTGCGTAGCTATTTGCGCGGGATCTTTTGCAAATGCTTCGGGGCTATTTCCAGATTCCGTTTGTAATAAGGCATAAACGTTATTTGCAGTAAGAGGTTTTGGAAAATTAAATTTGGTATTATAATTTTTTACTTCATTTTCTACTAATGAGGCATACTGTTTAAATTTTGCAAATTTTCCTTTTAGATAGTTTATTTTATGTGGGCTTAGGTCCTCTGCAGAATCATTTTCAAGTTCATTTAGAGTAAGGTCATATGTTTGTAATCTTAGTTTTTCTATTTCAATTATCTGGCTAATTTCTTCCGTAGACATATCTTCTTTAATTGTAAGCAGTGAATCTAAACTTTCTTGATATTTCTGTGCGTTAAATTTTTCATTTGTTTTTTTAACTAGGGTATCTTGTTTTTGAGTTGCATCTGGTCTTGTATATGTCTGCGGTAGACTAGCAACATAATTTGTTTTTGTAGAATAATTTAATTCTTTTTCAAATTCTGCTGTACGTACTTGATCATACTTCATAATAGAACTTACACATCCGGCTGTTAGGCCTGCTATTAACAGTGCAGTTAATCCATTTCTTTTTTGATTTCTACGCAGAGCTATATTTTCTTCTATTTTTTGTTCTTTTTGATATCTTTCAAGCTTTCTGGCTTCAAGTTTTTGTCTTAGTGTTGTCATTTTGAATATTTATCTTAAATTTAGATTATAGTTCATCTAACTAATTTTTAATAGTACGCTCTTTAATAGTACCTAATAGTAGTAACAAATAACAGTATTTAAACCTTTGGTTTATGTTGTATCTTGATAGGAGTAACAAACAGGAAGATTTAAATAGGTAAATTTGTTATTTCTTTTATATCTAGAATCTATATAATATGACTGAAAAAAATTCAAGCGGACAATACTATGGTCGAACTTTAATTAGCAGAGCCCTTTTAGAACAAATTTTAGAACAGCATAAGGCGCTAGTTGTAGATCCTTTTCATAACGAAGTTTTAAAATCTAGAGAGATGGAATTTTTGTTCAATGAATCTAATATTAACAGTGCTAGGCTCGAAGCAGATTTAATGAAGGGGCCAGTTGGAGAAAAAGTTTATTCCGGAAAAATTTCCAGAAAAATTTTAGAAACTGAATCTCGAAAAATTTATACTCAGGTTATGGAGGCTTGGAATATGGGCTGTGTTCAATACGACGGATCCTTAACTGAGGACTTAATTTTATCTACTGGAAAAATCCTTGATCCGGTAACTAATCACTTGGGGCAATTGAGAAATACTGCCGGAAGGATAGCTGCAGACCTTTCTTTAATAAACTCGGCTAAGCTTCGTTCTAGTCAAGGTTATGAAGGTTATTTGGACCGATTTTTAAAAGAAGTTAACGATAATCAGGTTTTTTATTCTAGGACTGATGAAAGATCTGAGCCTATGACTGACATTGAAAAAGCGATCTACTCTCATTTTATGATTTTTTATTTACAACCTAACAACGATGCCAACAAGCGGACTGGAAGAATTATACAAAATTTAATCTTGAGAGATTGCGATTGTCCTCCTCCGATTATTCATGATGTTGAAAATCAAGAATATACTTCTAAAATGGTTAATGCTTATAGAGTTAGAAGAACTAGGGAAGGTAATAATGTTCCCAATGTTTTAATTTCAAAAGAAGAACACGAACTTTTTGATTACCTAGGTAAAAAAGTTTTAATTTCTTTACAAAGTTTAAATGACAAGCTAGCTAGTAAAAAAACATTCTATGTGAAGATAGATCATCCATCTAACCATCATGGTATGTATATTTCTTCTAAAAATGCACTAAGCAGTTTGCTACATAAAAGAGATTCTAGCGGAGTTGCTAGATATGTTCAGGAAGAAGATCATCTATTTGTTCGAGGCAATATAACTCTTGAAGATGTTGAAGCAGTTTTAGATAGTGTTAATCCGCAGGCTAGATATACAATTACTCCTAAAAAACAGGAATAGTTAATCAAAATCTTTAAAACGACCTTATTCTTTATATCTTTATGATTGAAAAAGAATCTTCTAAGGTTGAAATGAAAGCCGGACTTGAGATCCATCAACAGCTTGATACTGGTAAACTTTTTTGTAGATGCCCTTCTATACTTCGAAACGAAAAAGGAGACTGGATTGTTAAGCGAAAACTTCATGCTGTTGCTGGTGAGAGCGGAGAAGTAGATATTGCAGCTAAACATGAAACGGCCAAAGAAAAAGAATTTATCTATGAAGGTTTTAGCGATACTTGCTGCCTTGTAGAATATGATGAACAGCCTCCCCTGGAAATTGATAAAGACGCCCTTAAAATTGCAATTCAGGTTGCTTTACTTTTAAATTGTGAAATTCGTACAATCACTCAGATAATGAGGAAGACAGTTCTTGATGGAAGTAATACTAGTGGATTTCAGAGAACATTAATTATTGCACAAGATGGATTTATAGAAACGAGTTTTGGAAAAGTTAGAATTGCTACTGTGTGTTTAGAAGAAGATGCTGCTAGAAAAGTTGAGGGCAAAGAGGGAGAGACAATTTTTAGACTTGATCGGCT
>CAYLGX010000069.1:0-4419 GCA_964383425.1 Candidatus Woesearchaeota archaeon | reverse complement strand
AAGAAGAGCAGGCTGTCCCTTATTGGGGTCAAGAGAAAATACCTCCATATAATTACAATTTTTACAAGGATTTTTATAATATTTATCGTCGTAAACTATGAATTTGGCAGCAGTATTTGGTTTCTTATTAGCATCCTTCTGTGCCGAATCATCGTATTTAGTAAGAGTAATTCCACTAGAAACACTTCCGCTAACAAGATATTTAGTTGGACCAACAATAAGTTCGGTTCCACTTCCAACTAAATTAACTAAATAAGTTTGAGTTTGATCTATTGAAGGAATAAAAGCTAATCTTTCAGAAGGTTTAAATTCTTTAGCCGAATCAATATTAATTTTGTAAGTTGATCTAAATTTATTATCCCACATTAAATTCAAATATTCAGTTTTTGGTAATTTATCACTTATTGCAAAAGAAATAGGGAGGCCAGTACTTTTTTCCAGTTCTAATTTTTTATCTCGATCACCCATCTTTTCATTTACATTATTAAGAGTCCGGTAAGCTAACCTTTGAGCCGACTTTTTAAATTCAGGACTAAAAGCTGAACTATCAATTATCTTTAAATTAATTGCAAGGGCACGAGAATCAGTCCAACCCATATCACCCAAACTAGTATTAACATTCTTCAAAATATCGCTTGCAGATTTTCCACCATTTCCGCCTATAATGTTTACTACTTGATCATCTTCATTACGAAGCTCTGCGCTAGACAATGTAAGTGCAGTAGCACTAGTTTGTAAAGCTAAACTATCTGAATATTTCCCGGTTTTAGGATCAAGGCTATTCTTTTCAATAGATTTAACGCCAGTATTATATTCTTCCATTAATTTAGACATAGCTTCAATATCACTTTCAATTTTTGCAGAATTCTCTTTAATACAAGTTTCCATGCTCGTGCCAGATTTACCCTCCGCAGCAAGTCTTTTACAAATATCATTCCATCCGCCCTCCCGAGTCATTACTTCAGTTCTTGCAGAAGCACTAGAACCTGAAAATGCAATCTTTAAATTCAAATAAGCATTAGTTGCTAAACAAGCAAGTTTTCCGCCCTCGATAACTTTTTTTAAAGAATCAGTAATTGCCCTTAGTTCTGCAATTTTTTTATTTAAATCTTCCATTTTTTTATTAGCTTCTGCAGGAGTCAAATTCATAGCGAAAGCTCTTTTTTCAATAGCAATAGAAAAAGTAAAATTGCTTTCTCTTGTCCTGCCAACAACGCTAGGCGTAATCTGTATTTTAGCTACTCTTATAAGATTAATTTTATTAATCTGCAACTGGAAATTACAATCTGAAAATAATTTAATTTCTCCCTCTTTCAAGGAGGCCGTTCTAACTGTACTTTGATTATTACAAGAATAACTAAAATAGGCATTACTAGTTGAAAAAGAATCAAGGGTAATCTTCAGTCCATTTTGATCATCTTGTACAATATTTTCTTTTTCTCGAACATCCAGCTTTTCAGAAGTTCGATCTACCAAAGAAGATTGTTTTGGACCAATGTACGTTAAAGAAACACTAGCTTCATCTTTGGATGGCTCTATTACTGAAACAAGTTCAACATAAATATCTGATTTTTCATCATAATCACTACTGCCCTCACTACTTAGCAATTTATTCTCAGACATTATTTGATTAGCAGTTAAAGCTTTATTTCCAACTTTATTTGAAGAGTCAGGATAACTATTAGCTATTCTAGAAAGAATTTGCATTGCATCTTCTTGCAAACCAAGGGCCTCAGCTAGATTATATTCTTTCCATAAAGAGTCCACTCCATAAGTTTGATTTGTTCCAGAAAATGCATTTTGTTCATTTCCAAATTTATTTTCCACAGTGTCGTAAGATTTTATTGCTTGATCATAGTATTCCCTGGTAGTAGAATTTACAGGTTTATCAAAAGTTTTTGTTCCAGAAAAAACTACATCGAACGCAGAATTGATATTCTGTGAACCCATACCCAGATAAATAAGAGATACACCACTAATAGTTTTTAAAAGAGTAGGATCAGCTTGTATTTTTTTATCATCTTTTATTTTTCTCTCAATTGCAGTAGTTATACGCGAAATAGTAGGGAGATCAAGCAGCTTATTAGAAGAGTCTTTAGCAAGAAATAAATATTGACTTTCTTTATTAGCCGTATTTCCAACATAAACTGGATAATAATGCAAATCGCTAGTAGTA
Organism: Candidatus Woesearchaeota archaeon; assembly: GCA_964383425.1. Lineage (GTDB taxonomy): Archaea > Nanobdellota > Nanobdellia > Pacearchaeales > GW2011-AR1 > CAIPOI01. The sequence goes on along the minus strand of CAYLGX010000069.1, from coordinate 2,243 downwards.
GTATTAAACAAATCGATTTGATCACCGATAGCATACTCCCCAGCATTACCTCTTACAATTAAAGAAACATCATTAAATTTTTTAACTAAATTAAAAGTTTTACCAGGACAATTTACCTTAGCAGTTCCCGAACCGCCTCCTGAAGAAACAACATCTGAAAGAATACATTTATTATTATAAAATTTACCATTTTCATAAACCTCGAAAGTCTGCCCATTAACAACAAGTCTAGCCTTAGTTTTTGGTAAAGTTATTTCTTCAAGTGTAGCTCTTACTCTTTGTCCGCCAGTAGTTGTAGATAAATAAAAATCACTGGAAGTTTTACCTAGGCCTATATTACTACTCCAAACTCTTCTTAAATCACTTGAACGAGTAGAATAAGAACTTGAAGAATAAACAGCAATAGACGCAGAAGCATCATTTACATTTTCTGCCCGAATATAGCCTAGGCCATTAAAAAAAGAATAATCATTATAGTTATTATTAAATTCTTCATCACTAATTACTGGAAGATAATATTCTGTTTGTCCTACTCCAAAAGCATTATCTGCACCATAATCAAGGTATGCTGAAAGAGTGGTATTTACGCTATCAGGCATCTCTTTTTCTGAATTTTGTTTTTTCAAAACTACTACTACATATCCTAAAGTATTATCTGCCGGAATTGAAGTCATACTGCTTCTCGCTCTTATTGCAGCACGCGCTGGATAAAATCCTATTCCAGAAATATAAGGATTAGATTCTATTTGCCTAGTAGAAATTCTATCAATCCGATTTATGTCTACGCCAGGATTAATTTTTAAAGCCATTATTTCACAAAATACAGGCACATTTTGCTCTTCAAGTAAATCGCTCCGAACTACATAAGGTTTGCATCCAAGTGGAGGAATAAATAATTGCATATCATAAAGCTCGTTATCATTCCCAGCCAAAGTAGAACCTGAAATTAAAGAAGAATACTCAAATCCCGCATTATTGAAAGAAGGCTGATAAAATTGAACCTTTGTAGCACTTACTGAATTTGAAAAAGTTGCTGCAGAAACAGGCATAACAAAAAATAGATTTACTAAGAAGAGTAATAAGATTAATTTAAAAGTATTTTTTTTCATATTAAGCCACCTCTACAAGTAAGTTTTTTAATTTAATTTGTTCATATCCATCTTGAACTTGCTCTACACTACTAGGCAAAGGAATACTTTCTGCGTAAACTCTAATAATTTGAGCATTGGCTAATTCACTCTGTGAAATATACCATTCAACTTCTCCGCCAGCATAAAGTACATTTGAAACAGTTTGTGCGGGAAGAGTTATATCCGTACATTTTTCCTCATTTGACCCGAAATATCCTAAAATATTATCTGCCGGAGCACTAAAACATTGACGTTTAGTAACTGAAGGAATAGTTATTGAACCCGAATTAAATACCCTTAAATTAAAATTGTAACTTCCATCTGCGATTTTCAAATCACCTACATTAGGATAAGATGAAACCGATAAAACATTATTAAAACCAGCAATATTCTCTGAAAGAGTTAAAATAGCTAAATTCTTACTCAATTGGCCATCTACATAAATTTCAAGTTTTAATTTTGATTCTCTGCTCAAAACAATATCTGCCGCACTCTCTTCATTAGAGGAGAATACTTGTTTCTTCTCCTTGAAACCCGGAGAAGTAGCTATAAGTAATCCGTTTGCACAAGAAGGAACTTTAGTAATTAATTTTGAATCGCCCGTCTTATTTCCGCTAGAATTATCCATCTTAGTTCTACCAATATAACATTCATCATTAAGACATTTGAAGGTAATATCTGCTTCAACCGGATTAAGATTATTATCATAAGTATAAATTTGAGCATCACTGTTAGCATTATTACAAATTGTTTCAGTAGGAGTTTCGGTTTCACCAGTAAAATTAGATTTACGCGGTACATTTTTATCAACCATTACTGCAAAAGGAAATTGAAACATTTCACCCCCATCAGAAGAAGTTATTTGAATCATAACAGGGATATAAACATCGTATACAAATTTATAAGGAGTATAACAAAAGCCCATCATATTCAATCCATCCTGAGTTCCAACCGGTTCGGCAATCATCATTCCACCCTTAGTTTGCCAAACTTCAAATCTAGAAGGCCAATCAGAAGAATAAAATAAATTAACTTGCTCATTATCTAGGCCAAAATCCATATTTTCTCCAGTAACAAAATAATTCTTACTTTTATCCCTAACTGTATAATAAT
>CAYLGX010000068.1:0-4440 GCA_964383425.1 Candidatus Woesearchaeota archaeon | reverse complement strand
AGTAAGTTACTCTATTTTTTTTAGTGTGAGAAATAACGCGAGAATTTTCCATTTTGAACAGTTTTAAATTTTAAATAACCCTGGCCTTATCAAGTTCAAATTTTATTTTAGGATATAATGTGGCTATTTTCGAAAGATGATCAGGATTAGGACTAGTACAGTAATCCAAACTAGCCCCCCAAATTCTAAATATTTGATCCTTAAAGCTACATTTTCCAGCACCAACAAGGCGATAGTCTAATGTTCGAGGTGCAGGAATAGTAATGCCTCCTTGATTAATAAAACTAAGCTGGGTACTAAATTCCCTTACAACTCTGGCAAGGATATCTGCATGTCTAATTTCCGAACTACCTGTGGCATAACGCAGGATTGGAGTGTCAATAGAAGAATTAGTAAAATACAATTGTATAAACTTTATGTTTTCAAGGTCTTGCTGCGGGATTATAAACGATTCCATTTGAAGTTCATATCATCTCCCCTAATGTTATATAAAAAGTTATCTCGAAAGCCATTGTGGCTTTTTCATCGATTTTTTAAAAAAAATAAAAAAATTAAAATTTAATTAGTAGTAACTAGTTTCGCCGTAGTCTTCTGATTTTTCAGAAGGTTTCTTGGTTAGCAACACGATCAATACTACAAGTAATACTACAAAGATAACAACAAGTACAATAGTCAAAACAAGTATAGAATTTGGGATTCTATCTTTGCCTGATGCACTGATGTCCACTGTAGAAGTACTATTTGACACAGCAAGTCCAGATATTGTTATACCTTTCTTTACTGTAGCGCTAGTATCGTAGTTAGAAGCACTTACTTGAAGTACATAATCGCCTGATGTTACATCAGAAGGTATTACTAAGTACATGTTTCTTTCTTTTGCGTTGTCTAGGTTGTCTGATTCATTATCCTGTGATTGTAAATCTCCGAAATATACTTTCTTTGAGATTCCAAGTTCAGGAATAGAAGCAGTTACAAAAGAATCATCTAATTCATCAGTTCCGCTGTTTCTTAAAACAACGTTCACTGCGATAATTTCTCCAGCAGAAGCAGCATTTGGTGCATCTACGTAAAGAACATTATAATTATAAGATTCTTTTTCTAGGCTAATAGCATAAACTTGTTCCTTTTCGTCGTTCTTATCAGCTATTCTAACATGTAAAGTTAAACCTTCGTAAAGGTTGTCTTTCATGTCTTGCACTGAAGGCATAGTAATAGCTAATCTCTTGATGTATGTGCTATCATTTTTTACACTGAATCTTGCTGTTGTAGCAGAGATATCAGATTTGTAGCCATCAACCCATACCTTTAATTTCAAGTCGCTTAAATCACTATCAGAAGTGATTTTAACAACTACAGGTACAGTTTCCCCAGGTGCTGCAGAGAGCACAAGAGTAGATGCATCAAGATTAGAAACGTCGTTAACTGAAACTTCATCAATACTAACAGCTAGAGTCCCAGCAGCAACAAAACTAACAGTAAATAATACTGCTAATATAGCTACCATGAAACCTAAAAGTTTTTTTGTTTCCATTCTTAAGAGGTGGTTATTTAATTAATTAAAGAACCCCTTTTTCGTTTATAAAGGTTTCTATATTGTATTAACTACATAGTTGTTACAAAAACCATAAGTTTTATATAGTCTACCCCAATATACCTAGATATACCGGAGTAAAAAAATGAATTATACCCCGCTGATATGTAAAAATTGTGGAAAAGAAGTTTATGCTCGCAATAAAGAAAGAATCTACTGCAGAATATGTGCCAGAGAACGAACGAATAAACGAGGAGCTAATTCTTCCATAAAAAGAATGACGAGAAATAGAAATTTTATTAAAGATTATAAAATGAAAAGAAGTTGCGAAATTTGCGGTTATAAAAAAAATCCAAAAATTCTAGAGTTTCATCATAAAGACCCAAAAGATAAAAATAAAGGCATCAATATTTTAATGAAGGGTTTAAAAAATTTAGATATAATAGTTAATGAAATCGAAAAATGTGTTCTTTTATGCCCCAATTGTCATGCCGAATTGCATTCCCAGGAAGTAAAATAAAATGAAAAATAAAAATACCGCTAGTAAGGAGAATTCCACGACGATAAAGCTTTCTGAGAAGACTAAACAAAGACTAGATCATATTAAAGAATATCCTTCTGAAAGTTATGATGCTATAATCAACAAAAACCTTAACATACTGAATATTTGCATGCGCAGTCCATCGTTAGCTGCCAGAATCTTGCGAGATATAGAAAAAAGTAAGAAAAGAAAAGAGCTTATAGCAAATCCAGATAGCGTGATAAGAAGAAAACCTACTGAAAAACTAGTCTCAGTTACAGGTATACCTAAATATACTAACAATAATTAAACAATTAACTTAACTACAATGTCATATTATGGTTTTAATAAATGTAAAGAAGAATGTTTACCTCAGCTTGAAGAGTTAGCAAGTCAACTAGGCCTTAAAAAAACATACTGTGTTCTTCCATCAATTAATTGGAATGGAGATATTTTTAAAAGAAGAAAAAAGTTTGATAAACAAGCCCTAATGGTCTATGACCCTCGTGCAAATTCTCAGCTTATGTTTCAAACTGCCCCAGATGTAACCCACAAGCAAGACGATGTTAAATCAGTATTACAAAAATTAATTGAGATAACCGGTGCAACAGAAGTCAATAATTTATTCATCCCCTATAATCTGGATGAATTTAGATAATTATTTATGCGCAAACCAGAACTTAATTTTTTCATCTTTGTTAAATCGAGCATATCCCAGCCCCTTAAAGAAAACAATATCTGCATCTTTCAATTTCTTAACATCTAAATCAGAAGTTATTTTGAGTATCTTTGCATCTGCCATTAATATTTCAATTTTACCTTTCTTGTCCTCTTCAAAACTTGCTCCTATTGCTTTGTCTTTTATAATTGCCCTATTAAAATTATCAAGTACCTGATATAGGTCTTCTTTATCCATTACTTTATCTACTGCACTTAATCCTCTTTGTGCAACCATTTTTGCAAAAGCTTCTGGCTGATATCCTCTTCTTTTATAGTTGCGGGCCAGCGGTAGTCTGATATCATCCCATCCACTAAATTCTCCTTTCTTTATTCTCTCGGTTATTTTCGTCTTAGAAATTTCAAGGTCATTAAATTTGTATCTCCCCAAAAAATAAGAATGTGGTTTTTTTACTTTTAGGGCATCAAAAATCATTTCTTGTCGTTTTGCATTATCTTGATGTTCTTTGGCCCTAATAATATGAGTACATTTCTGCTCTATGTCATCATGGGCCACGCAAAGATTCATTAGAGGCCAAACGCGATATTTAGTTCCCACATGAGGATGTTTTGTCAAATTTATTCTGGCTAATGGAAAATCAATCAAAGCAGGATTATTCAAATTTAGATCTTGTGATTTAAATCTTAAAACTGCATCGCCTTCTTTAAATCCTTTTTTGTCTAGCATTTTTTCCCATTTTTCTTGGTTTTCTTTTATAGGATTATCTCTGCATTTACAAGGTTCTCGAACTTTGGGAATTTCCGATTCTTCTTCATCTTCTTTTTTGCAGGTACAAACAAAAGCAAAACCTTTTTTTATTAAGTTTTCTGCAAAGTCATAATATACTGGCATCCTATCTGACTGAGCATAATACTCAGTAATATTCCCAAAAATCCATTCAGCTTCTTTTGGAAAGGAGTCATAACACTCCGGCACTGTTTTTTCAGGATTAGTGTCTTCTATTCGAAGGTACAGTTTACCTCCATATTTTTTTACATAAAGGGAAGCAGGCATTCCTGTCAAAATATGACCTATATGAAACGCAGAAGCACTAGAAGATGGCGAAAACCTCGTAATTATACCGCTTTTTGGAACATCTTCGAGGTCAGGCATTTCATTAGTATCTCTAACGTCCCGATGGCCAACCAAATTATTCAATTTTTCAAGTTCCTTTAATTGCTCTTCAATTGACATTAAATTGACTTTTTTAATAATTTCATTTATTTTAGGCATAACTTCTCGAACTTCTTCTTTTTTTAGTCCTTCTGTAAACAACGGAGAAAGTACACTTCCAGCTTGAGCTTTACCCTCATGCTCTGTTGCATTTTTTAGTGCATAAGCGAGAATCTTATTTTCAGCTATGTTAACCATGCCTATAAATTGGAACTTCACTTTTTAAATTCTGGCTTTAGGCAGATAAATTTTATCTCCAGCAGTTTTTTAATTTAGAATGAAAAGAAATGTTTAAATATCGTTATTATTCAAAATACAAATAACAACATGATCGAACAAATTATTTTTGCAGAAGATGAGCCGGCCATAAGAAAATATATGGGCCTAATCATCAAAACAATGGGCTACGGCATTAGCTTAGCAGAAAATGGTGAAATTGCATACGGCCAGTTTATCGAACAACTAAGTTCAGGAAAAGTCCCATTAGTATTGACCGAT
>CAYLGX010000067.1:609-4477 GCA_964383425.1 Candidatus Woesearchaeota archaeon | reverse complement strand
TGTTTGTCTTGCAGCACTTGAGATAATTAGTTTTGTTTCTGCTTCATCTATATTTACTTCGTCACCATTCTTTAGATTGAACCTATCAATCCACTCTTTTGGCAGAGACAGCGTCATTGTAGATGGCCCTTGCTTTACTAATTTTCTTCTCATAAAATATAGTAGTTTTAGCTATTTATAAAATTATCTATATAATATATATTATATATACATAGCTTAGATATAGTGAATTTTCATCAATATATTAGAATAAAAACATAAACAAACAAAATAAAAAACAAAAAATAAGACAATGGAAAACAAACAAAATCAAAAACTTGAAGAAAAAGTTAATAGCTTTAGCGAGAAAAAAGCAGCACTAGACCATTCTAAAAAAGAATGGGGTTTCTTAACAGGAATAAGTGCTTATCTTACTCTTACTGGTGCTCCCCTTACCGGTTTAGCACTATGGGCTAATAATTATGATAAAGTTTCTGCTCTAGGAGCACTAGCATTAGTTGCGGCTCCAGTAGCTATTGCTGCTGGCGTAACTTATCTTGCAAAATGCAAGGCAGAAAGACTAGAACAAGAAGTTATTGATCTATACAATAATCAAATTGGAGGACACTATGGCAAATAAAATAGTAATGGATACACACATGCATTCAAAGGCATCTGATGGAATCTGGACTCCGGCTGAATTAGTTAAACATGCTAAATTAAACGGCCTTGAAGTAATTGCCTTAACTGATCATGATACTACTTTTGGAGTTGGCGAAGCAATCAAAGCAGGAAAAGAATATGGCGTAGAAGTTATTGCTGGAATTGAAATTGATGCTAAATACAAATCTGAAAAAGGAAATGTAAAAAATATCGAACTTTTGGGCTTAGGAATAGATCTAGCAAAAATGCAGCCGCTAGTTGATAAAAGAAATAGTGACCGTTTAGCTCTCCTCGGAGATTACATTAATGGATATAATGCCTATGTTGCATCTGAAAAGTTTAATGAAGAAAATGAAAAAAAACATTTTAAATTAACTGCTCAAAAGCAAACTAATTTATCTGAAGTAATTAATTGGTATAACTCAAAAAATCTAGATGAACAAGGAATTGCTTATCAAAATCCAAATCCATTTTTATCAAAGATGACTCTTTTGCACTTTATTGCAGATAATCTTCTTGAACAAGATAAAAAGGATTTAATCTTGAATGGAGATAGATCTGCTGGCGAGGCTTTTAAGAAAGAATACAAGGCAGTTTTATTTACTGAAAAAGAATCTAAGCCTAGTTTTTACGAAGCTATTAGTGCTGTAAAAAATGCTGGCGGAAAAGCAATAGTTGCACATCCAGGTTTATCTAAGGGTTATGAAGATGGTATGATCAAAGAATGGGATTTGCCTCAAGAGCAATGGTTTGCAGAAAATGATAAACTAACTCCTTATACTTTTATTAAAGATCTTAAGGCTCACGGCCTTGATGGAGTTGAACTTTACAATTACAAAGGTAGTGATAAATCTCACGCAGAAAGTCAAGATAAAATAAATGAATATTTTTCTGCACTTGCAAATAAACTTGAGTTAATGGTAACTTATGGTTCTGATTGCCACGGTCCAAAAGGAAAAGGTCCAATGCTAGGTAAGTTTGGAGCTGATTATTCCTACTTAAATCAGATTATGGGGGGAAAATAAGATGGCAACTCAAACTAAAGATAGTGGAAAAACTTTTAATTTTTACCTCAAGGCGTTTAAATATTATGAGACTACTTCAGACGATGACGGATATTCACACGTCTCTATGGATTGTAAATCTATTTGTTTAGATATTAAATCAAACGGAAGATTAATGAGGGATTTAACTGAAACACTTGCTTCAAAAGGACATGATTCTCGCGGATATTGGGGAGACAATGAATATGCTAAATATTTTGAGGAAGAATCAAATAACTTAGAGTTTCACAGGGTTAAGGTAAGAAAACTAATTGATCAAGTTACAGAACTTAGGTTAAAATATAATCCTGAAGAAGATAAACTTTCTTTTGAATACGAACCAGGTAAAAAAATACATAACTCTATGAACTGGAAAGAGCAATATTCTGCCAAGCATCTTACGAGTATAATTGAAGAAGAAATGAAAAGATTAATTCCTAAAAATAAACCAGTGTATTTAGATTTTCAAATTTAAAATGGAATTTAAACATAATCTGAAAGGAGGTTTAAAATAAAATGACAAAACAAAAAATAGCAATAGTAACCTACAATAGAATAGGCGAAGGTCAATATGAGAATGGCTTAATGGAAAGAGCAGATAAACAAATCTATATTGCTCAAAATGGTCATAGATCCAAATGGACTGCAAATGCTGATGATCCTTCATCTGAAAAAGAAGCAAGGCGAAAAAGTACAGTGGGATATGTAGTAAAATCTTTAGACCTAGCCGATATGGATAAAGTTTACTTATATGTAGGCAGTAATGGCGGAGAAGAAGCAATAAGGCAAACTTCTCAAATTCCAGCCGATAAAATAACTTATGTAATGTGTAGCTGCAACTGGTCACAAAAAACAGCAATGATTTCCAAATACGGAAATAGTGGTGCTAAAGTACAAAGTTGTGAATGCGGAGGAAGAGAGACATTAGAGAGAATCTTAAAAGATCTTCTTTAATTTACTCAAATAAAAAGAGGTGATACTTTTTTTCTTTTAAACTTATCAGAATAAATTAATTGCAGAGTTTATTTTTATTAAAATCGGGTATTAATAATTTTTAGTAATTACCCTGATATAAAGATTTAAATACTATGGTCATATTAATAACCATATGGTTAATAAATTAACAATCAATTCCTATCTAGAACCCTTTCTAAATGCTACTGACTTTATTCATTTATCCGAATTAGCTAGAAAAGTAGGTAAAAATCATACTGTTGTTAGGCTCTATATGAATCAGCTGGAAAAATATGGAATTTTGGAAAAAAAGATAGTTGGAAGATTAACTATGTACAAGCTTAAATCTTCACCTGTCTTGATTGATTACTTATGCTTGGCTGAAAAAGAAAAATTGATTATCAAATGTCGCAAGGATCTTATTCTGCGGGAATTGGTGGGTTTTTTACATGAAAATTTAAATGAGCACAATAATTCTTTGATATTTGGTTCAGCAACAATAGATTTCAGTAAAGCCGCAGATATTGATTTATTAGTTACTGGAAAAATAGATTTTGAAGATAAAATAAAAGAACTTGAGAAAAGATTGAGCATTAAACTTCATCTAGTGAACGCAAAAGATTTAAATTCTATAACTCCTACTTTAAGAAAGGAGATATTAGCTAAACATCTCATTATCGGGGGTTGTGAAGCTATCACTAAATGGTTAATCTAAACTGGTGTAAAAAGCAACAAAGTGGAATAAAAGTTGTAGATCCAAATATTAATCTTTCCCAGGATTATATTAAAAGTGCAGAAGAGACTTTAATTTTATTAAAAGATTTGACTGGTAAGTCAAATATGTGGTCTGCAACAATGAAATACTATTGTGAGTATTTTGCAGTTTATTCTTTATTGATACGAATTGGCATAAAATGTGAAATTCATGATTGTACCATAAAAATATCCGAATTATTAGAAAAAGAAGGTATTCTACCGGTTGGAACTTATTTGAGGCTAGAAAAAAATAAATCTCTTCGAATAGATAATCAATATTATCTAAAGAACATAAATGTGAATATTAATTTTTCTGAACTTTCTAGCTTTATTCTTCAAATAAAGAATATTTCTAATACCCTGACGCTTGAAGAGATTAACAAGATAAGAAAAAGCTTTATTTAACTTGCAGCCATGAGCCTAATTTAACAGGAAAGATACATCGAAGAAAACCTTGGTTGGTCTTAGATTAC
>CAYLGX010000067.1:0-599 GCA_964383425.1 Candidatus Woesearchaeota archaeon | reverse complement strand
CTTATAATTGGCAAGATATAAGAAATATAATAGGAGAATTAGCTACTAATCCTTCATTTCTATCTTAACATTAACGCTTCTTGGAATTGGAAGCCTCATAATAGAATGTAATACTGATTCATTAGCAGGTAAATCAATTATTCTTTTGTGAATTCTCATTTCAAAATTATCAAAAGTAGCAGTTCCATTTCCACATGGCGATTTTCTAGTAGTTATCTTGAATTTTTTAGTAGGTAATGGTACTGGGCCAGAAATATTTACGCCTGACTTTTTTGCTAGTTCCTTGATAGTTCCACAAATATTATTGAGTTCTTCAATGTTCAAGCTTCCTAGTTTTATTCTTACTTTTGCCATGTTAATAAATTTTTTAGTTTTATTGTTAAATGTTTACTGCGCTAGAAAACCTAATAATTGGTTTTCTGGATAACATTCATAAAAAAAGTATGTTTTTAAAGCTTTCTTAACTATTGTAGCTATAAAATTTAACTGATTTTTAACCCAATTTATAACATTTTTTAATTTGTATTATATAATTTTCAATAGGTTTAAATATAATTTATTACACGGATAATTAGTATCTAAAGATAAAAGCCTAAATT
>CAYLGX010000066.1:0-4571 GCA_964383425.1 Candidatus Woesearchaeota archaeon | reverse complement strand
GATTATTATCTTCTATCACAAATGAGCAAGGAAGACTGTGGCCATCAACATATCTGACTGCTTCATAAAAATGACCCTCTTCTTCAGCCCCGTCTCCTACAAAACACCAAACTCTGTTTTGTTTTTTATTATCTTTTAATGCTCGAGCAATTCCCGCAGCTATTGCGGGCATTCCCGCAACTATAGCTGAAGTCATAAAATTAATACTTTTATCAAATAAGTGCATACTATCTCCTCGCAGTATCATTTCAGTTAATTTTTGTGGAGTTCCACCCGAAAGTAGATAATGATAATGGCCCCTATGTGTTGAGAGAACATAATCTTGTTCTTTAATTTCTTTAAATATATGGGTTAATTGTTTTTCATTGCCTCCTGAAAAGTGAACCGGATAAGGTATTTTCGCTCCTTCCCATAAAGCTACTATTGAATCTTCATAACTAATAAGTTCCTTTTCAAGAAGGCTTAGTTCATTTACATCTAAATTAGAAACTCTTTTTGCGGATCCAAGTATTTGATATTTTTCCATTTTGTTTTTGAGAATATTTTTTAATTTAGATAAAATTAATATGAGCTGGTTTTGGTCCTTGGGGTTCTTCTATTTTTACTTTTGCAGTTTTTACATCTTCGAGGTATCTATTAATTACATCTAGTCTGCAACCTTTTCGGCATTGATCAATTCCATTCTCACATATTTTTGCTAAAACTTGTTTTCTTTTTTCACCTTGCCAAATTTGAGAAAATAATTGGTCGTTAATATTGCCATAATAAAAATCAGAATTACCATAGTAAAGGTTGCAAGGTATGACGTTTCCGCGAGCATCAATAAGTGAAAAGAAAGGTAGCCCGTGGCAGTCATTATAATTTCTTTCTTCATTTAATCGTTTTATAGTGTTAGTTCTGTAGGCTACTTGAAAATTAGTATCGCCCAGGCTTTCAAGTCTGGCCCTTATATCTTCTGCTTGTGAAAAATCAAAACTAAGATCATTTTTGCTCGAAGGATGATGAGAGTAAGGTTTTATCTGTATATTATCTGCACCAAGTTCTTTTACTCTTTTTGCTAGCATTTCAATTTCATCTATACTTTTACTTGTTAGCAGAGCCTGAATTCCAATGGTGGTTTGGTAGCCATTTTGTCTTTTAATTTCGGCTGCATTTTTCAAGTTGTCCATTAATTTTTCAAAATCTTCTTTTCGAGTTCCATGTATTTGTGAATATGTTTCAGGTTTTCCTGCATCTACGCTAAATCTCAACCAAGAAAGATAAGGTAATGTTTTTTCTGCAATTGCTTTGTCATACATAACTCCATTAGATGTAACTGATACATCAATACCTCTTTGTTTTGCAAATTGTATAAATCCAGGCGTATCTTTATGTAAAAATGGTTCTCCTTCTCCAGCGAACATCATAGATTTTACTCCATAACTTGCCATGTTTTCCAGATTTCTATACATTACTTGTGAATCTATATCTGCTCCGCCATGTTCAAGCCAGTCAAGTGCACAAAACATACATCTATGATTACATCTATTTGTAGGTCCAACTTCTACGTATATTGGTGCGCAGTCTCCGTTTGCTTTCCATTCTTCGACTCTAGCAGGATGATACATTAATTTGTGATTATCTACTTGTATTTTCATTTTAAATATTTTAATAATCTATTTTTAACATAATTGGGCATAATATCACTCATACAATTATCATTTGTTTCGCAATATCCTTTAAAGCAGGGCATGCATGTTCTAGGAGTAGGATAAAGCGCTTCTCCTTTTCCATAAAAATGAACTTCTTTATGAGGAGTAGGGCCAAATAACCCGAGTGTATTTTTACCCATGGCAATTCCTAAATGTAAACCCAAACTATCATTACTCACCACAACATTTGAAGAGTTTATCCAATCCATATATTTTTTTAAATCAGTCAAAACTCCCTTATCTTGTTGATCTTGTCTTGTAACTTCTAATCCTTCTGCAGTCAGTAGTTGTTCTAGTTCATCCCAGTTTTTAGTGGGCCAAGCTTTAGTGGGCCATTTTTGTCCAATTTGAGTATTTAGTGCAACATCATATTGAATAGTTTTTTGAGGTTTATATCCTAAAACATAACCTTCATTTTTCCATTTGGCACCAACCATTTCAAAAAGTAAATCTTGAAATGTTCTTTCATTCTCTTTTTTAAGGACAGGATCTGCGCTAACTGCTAAAACATCATATGCTTTCTCATAAGCTTCTGCTTCTCCTGTTTGAGTGTTAAAAGTAAATCCGTATCTATTTCTTCGAGATTTTATTTTATCTGCGAGTGCGCATATTCCTGGAATTTTCTCAAGGTTAATTACTGTATCAAATTCTTCTGATTCTAGTTGAAATGCAGTTGTGAAATCATAAGGCAATAGTCTTGAAATAAGGGGATTTCCTTCAAGCAAGGGCATAGCTTGTTCGTCAGTAACCCATGTAACAGAATGATCTTTGTAAAGATGAAGTATAGGTGTAGTTCTGAGTATATCACCAAGGCTAACTTTTCGAGAATTATTTTTCTGATCGAGTATTTCAGAATATCCTATTTTTAGTATGAGAGTTTTATGTTGGTTCATTAAATATGGAATTGATAGTTTATTTATCCTAGCTCTCTTATTTTTAAGGATGCCAATCTCGGTTTTTAAAGATTATTATAAGCTAGTAATCAGTCTATTTTTAAACAAAACCTCTGGTAAGATGAGGCAAGGTTTGAGTATTCACAAAGAATAAAAAGGTGCTTTTTGTGAGGTATATATGGGCCAAAAAGATAAAGCCAAGACTGAGTTCGATACATCCCTTAAGCTTCTAGCAAAAACATCGATTATAGTGTTTATAGGTCTATTTTTATCAAAAATTATAGCTTATGCCTACCGAATAATCATTGCAAGATATTATGGCCCGGAAGTTTATGGGTTATTTTCTCTTGCGATTATGATTTCAGGTTGGATTATCACCTTTGCACTTTTGGGTTTAACTTCAGGATTATCTAGATTTATCCCGCAATATAGGGGTAAAAATGATAAAAATAAAATTTCCTATTTATTTGGGCTAACTAATAAAATTTTAATAATAACGAGTATATTTTCAGCAGCACTTTTATTTTTTCTTGCAGACTTTATGGCAATATCTATCTTTCATAACTCTCAGTTAGCTATCCTTCTTAAAATACTAAGCTTCTTTATTCCGATAGCAGTTTTTTCTGGAACTTTTTTAGAAGTAATACGAAGTTATGAGCTCATTAGTAGTTATTCATTTATTTCTAATATATTACAAAATGTGGTAAGGGCTACAGCATTAGTAATTTTAATGATATTGGGATTTCAAGCTTCTTCTACAATAATTTCTTTTTCACTAGGATTTCTAGCTGTTTTAATTGCTTCTTATTTAGTTTGCAAGTATAAAATACCAGAATTATTTATTGGTTCTAAACTTTCAGCAAAATCTAGATCTGAGGTAAGAAAAGGTTTTCTTTCGTATTCTCTTCCCTTGTTATTTTTTGGAATAGCATTTATGTTATTTTATTGGATTGACTCTTTTTTCTTGGGATATTTTAAAGGCGTAGAATCAGTAGGATTTTATAATGCCGCAGTTCCAATAGCTTTACTTTTGTCAATTACTCCGGAATTATTTATGCAATTATTTTTCCCAATGATTAACAGGCACTATTCTAACAAGAGTTTTGAACTAATAAAACAACTTAGTAAACAGCTGGGAAAATGGATATTTATGGTTAATTTGCCGGTTTTCATTTTGATATTTATTTTTCCGGGAGCTGCAATTAACATACTTTTCGGAAGTCAATACTTGGTTGCAGAAAATGCCTTGCGAATTTTAATATTTGGTTCATTTATCGCGGCAATAGGTACTATTTCTAACAATCTACTTTCTATGGCTGGAAAATCCAAATTAGTCCTAGTAGATATGATCTTGGCTTGTATTGTTAATGTAATTCTCAATCTTATCCTGATTCCTATGCCAAGCATATTTTCTTTAGACAATTCTTCCGGAATAAATGGAGCTGCAATTGCAACAGCACTTTCCATTATATTTTTAAATATTCTATTTTTCTTCCAGGCAAAAAAAAGTTTAAGGATTATGCCCATCCGAATAAAAATGATTAATATTTTTCTAATGGGATTAATTCCAGCAATTATTTTATTTTATCTTAGAACAATTATTCCTTCACAAAACATTTTTACGGTTATTTTACTTGCAGCGGGATTTTTAGCAGTTTATGCCTTGTTAGTCCTTATTTCTAAATCTTTGGATGAAAGCGATTGGGATATAATTAAGACAATCTGGAGGAAAATTAATCCGTGGAAAAAAATATCATAATTTTGACTCATAGGGGCCTAGAGCCTTCAAATTTAGATTTTTATCCAGAAAGTAGTTTAGAATCTTTTAAAAATCAACTTGAAAGAGGATTCGGTATAGAATTTGATTGTAATTTTGCAAAAGATGGAATTTTTATTTTTCACGATTCCACTCTAGAAAGAATTAGTAGTGGGAAAGATAAGAGGAAGTTTCTGGACATGACTCTTTCTGAAATTAAAAAAGTAAAGA
>CAYLGX010000065.1:0-4711 GCA_964383425.1 Candidatus Woesearchaeota archaeon | reverse complement strand
GTTATTCTGGTAGATTGACTGAAGTAGATGAGCAATTAGCATTTATGGAAGCTCAAGAAGCACTTAAGAAAGAAATGGGTATACGGAAGATGTTTAAGGTTTAAAAGAAAATTTAGCGCAGAAAAGGTTTTTAAATAAGAGAATACTATACAAAACATGCAAAGAGGAAAAAAGGGTGCGTTTGAAATGTCTATGACTACTATGATAGTCATCGTACTTTCTGTTATCTTCTTGATTATGGCGCTTGTTCTTATAAAAAATATTTTCGGTGGAGCTACTAGTAGTGTAGATCAAATTAACACCCAGGTTACTAAAGAAATTAATAAGTTATTTACTGATGAAAATAAGAAGATTGTTATTTATCTAGGTACTGATAAAACTGCTAAAATTAAGGCCGGAACTACCAATTTCGGTATGATCATAGGTGCTCAGACTAAATATGGTAACTCTATCGATAATCGGAGTGATATACAATATAAACTTTCACTTGATACAAATTCACAATGTTATAAGATGCTCGGATTTGCTGGAATTCAAAGATGGTTTACTCAACAAAAAGTTTCAGGAACAACTACTTTTTGGAATAATGTTGATGAAGCTGAAGCTGATAAAGCCTACGCTAGAATTGAATTAAGTATACCTGCAGGAACAGTAGTTTGTACTCAAAAGATTATGGTTGATTTTATTGATAATACTAATAAAGACTATGCTGAATCTTCAAATACTCTGGGATTAAACTCTTTTACAATAGAAGTTGTTAAATCTGGATTATTCTAGTTTTAGTTTTTTTTAATTTATCGTCAATACCTAATTAGGTAAAAACATTTTTATATGTCTCCTTACTCTTTAATTTATCCAAACATGGTATTAAAATTTTATAACACTTTAACTCGAAAGAATGAGGTGGTTAAGCTGATAAAAGACGTTGAAGTTCCACTCGAAGTTAAAAAACTTGCAGATGAACGACTGCTTGCAAAGAAAAATAAGGATTTTAAAAAAGCTGACCAGCTTCGTGATAAAATTAAGGTAGCCGGATTTAGCATTAATGACATAGTCGACGGATATGAAATTAATAAACTATAACTATTCTTTATTATCACTAAATTTAAATAATCCTTCTTCTTGACTTAATTATGATTGGTAATAAAATTAAAACAGCAATAGTAGTTTCTTCTTTATTTTTGAGTTCTGCTGCTTATTCTGTTGATACTAACTCTAATTCGTTCGTTCAAAGACAAATTGAACAAAATGTTTCTGCTCTAACCAACTTAGCACAAAATGCAAATGGTTGGAAAGTTAAAAAGAATGGTGATACAAAGGAATATTCAATTTTAAAGAATGATGATTTTGTTTTAGTAAAAATAAAGCCTGCCGGACTTGAAATGATTGGTTATGCTGGAAATGGTAAAACTATCTGGGATGATAAAGAGGACGGCTGGGGATTAAATAGCCGTGTTGACGCATTTGAAGAATATAGCGGCAATAAAAGAGTAGCCTTATATCAAAATCCTTCCGTAGAAAATGTTGCTCGGGTAAATAGAATATATCTTTCTGTGCTAGAAAATTTAAATAAAACTCTGGATAAAACACGAAAAACTTTTTTTAGAAGATTGCTTGATCGACTTGAAGAATAATTTAGTGGACTTTAATCATATAATGACTTGGTACAAATTTTGGAAAAAATCAGGGCCCATGCAGATTTATGCGGAGGATTATTTTTATTTACCTAAAGAAGATTATCCTTCTAGTGCTAATATAAAATCTGAATGTGAAAGTTGGGCTGAATCTATGCCAGGCGGACATAATACGCGGTATAGTTATGGTTTCAAAAAAATAAAATTACCTCCTAAGGAAAAATTAGAAAAAATGCTGGAATCTGCTCAAGAAGAAGCAGAGAATGCCAGGCAAAAAATTCTATTAATTAAGAAACAATTAGAAAAAGTAGTGCAGCATACAAATGCTTAAATAATTCTTTTTTTCCTTAAAATTATCGCCAAAATGTTAGAAAGAAATATTAGACAATTAGCTGAACTTATTAAAAATAAAGATAGGCCGGACCAGGTTCTTCTAAGGGAAAATAATATTGCTATTGGGCTTCGGGATGATCAAGGTGCTGGAATTATTGTCGGTGCAACTACAAAAGGCTGTGTTACGGGTTATGCTAGAAAATATTTGGCGAGAGTTAAGGGTGAAGATTCTAAGGATGCCAGCGGTGTGATTGTTGATCCTATGGAGATTTATACTAAACTCTATGGTGCAAATCCTACTTCGGATCAATTAGAAAGTTTTATTCCCAAATTAAAAAGTATTTTCCCTTCTCGCCTTGAACCCTTAGAAGGAAAGTTATCTTATTGTGGCATTGATGTTAAAGAAATTGTTAATGCACATAAAGACAAAGATACCTTTGGTTTTGAAGAAGTTAGTTATTTGCTTTTAACTGGTGAATTACCTACTGCTTTGCAATTAAATGATTTTGATGAGGATCTTAAAAGCCGAAGAATTTTACCAGTAGGATTTAGAGATAAACTAATTTATCAATTAACAAGTAAGGACCTAATGAATACCTTACAGACTGCAGTGGATAATATGTATGAACTTGATTCAAATCCTAATTCGACTAATATAGAAGATGTTACGCGTCATAGTTTAGAGTTAATTGCAAAATTTCCTTCACTTGTAGCTTATTCCTATCAGGGTTTAAAAAATAAATATGAGGGAAAGGGATTGAATATTGTTCTTCCTGAAGAAAATTTAAGTCATGCAGAAGCTTTTATGAAAATGTTTAGGTGTGGAGATAATTATACTAAAGAAGAAGCAAAAATTTTAGATTTATTTTTAATGTTACATGCAGATCACGGCGGAGGAAATAACTCTACTTTTACTGTCAGGGTAGTTTCTTCTAGTGAATCAGATACCTATAGTTCAATTTCTTCTGGGCTTGCATCGCTCAAGGGGCATTTGCACGGCGGGGCTAATGAAAAAGTTATGGGCATGATGGGAGATTTAAAAAAAGGAGTAACAGATTGGAAGGATAAAGATGAAGTTTTTAATTACCTTGGGAAAATATTAAAGAAAGAAGTAGGTGATAAAAGTGGGAAGATTTACGGAGTAGGTCATGCAGTTTATACTAAATCAGATCCACGAGCAATTATTTTAAAAGATGAAGCTAGAAAGTTGGCATTAGGTAAGGGCAGGCTTGAGGAGTTTGAACTTTTGAATACTGTTGGCGAGTTAGCAGGGAAGGCTTTTGAAAACTTTAAAGGAAGTAAAAAGATAGTTTCTCCTAATGTTGATTTTTATTCTGGCTTTGTTCTTGATTGTTTGCAAATTCCCGCTGAAATTTATACTCCTTTATTTGCAATGGCTAGAGTTTCAGGTTGGGCCGCGCATAGACTTGAGCAGCTTGTTCAAAATAGAATTATAAGACCTGCTTATTTTGAACTTTTCCCAGAGCGAAATTATGTTCCTCTTGGGCAAAGATAATTTTTCTAGAAAGTTTTAAATAGATTTGGCATGTATTATATTCATAAAGAGGTAAACTAAAAATGGGATGTTGCTGTTGTGAAGAAAAAAAGAAACCTGTAAAAAAGAAAGTAGTAGCAAAGAAAAAGAAGTTATAGTTTTTTAATAAACTTTCAATTTACCTGTTTTTATTTTAATTTTTTATTTTATTTTTTAGTGATTTATGCTCGGAAATATGGTTCTACCTAACATTTAAATATAGTCTTTATTTGTAGTAATTAGTATCTAAAGAAAAAAAGGTTAATATGAAAGGTAAGTTTAAAAAAAAGCAATTTGGGATTGCAATAGCTTTATTATTTTTAGTTTTTACGGCTGCTTTTATTATTGCCCCATCACTGTATTATTTATACAGTTCTTCTACTGAAACCGTTTTCTTTAATCGAACCGAGATTTCGAGTTTAGGTCTTAGGCCTTTTGCGCCTCTTTTGTTTATGGATTTTAATTCTCCAAATGAAAGTAGTTATGTAAAGGATAACTCGATCTATAATAATTTTGGAACACTTGGAGCTACTACTGCGGCTCCATTTTGGAATTCTACTGGCGGTTATGACCGAAGCGGGGCTTATCGTTTTGACGGGAGTAATGATTATCTTGTTGTGCCCTTATATGGTTTTAGTTCTACTGCTAGTCATTCAGCTTTATTTTGGGTTTACGTAACTTCCACTTCACAAGACGGAAAAGAAATTTTTGAAATAAGTGATGGTACTAACTGTAATGGTAATCCTGCTTCTTATGTTGGAGGAATTTCTTCTGGAATTTTAGAATTTGATAGATGTGGTGATGCTAATAGCCGGACACAAGTTGATAGTCTTTCTAATCTAGTTGGCGGATGGCATTATATTGGTTATACTTATTCCAATAATAATCTTACTACCTATAAAGACGGCATTGCCATGCAAAGTGCAGCTAGAACTTTTGCGAGTGTTAGTTCTCCTAAATTATATCTTATGTCAAATAGGGCTGGAGGCCAGAATTTTAATGGGTCTATAGATCAAGTTCAAATATTTAATCGAACTCTATCTGCAGCAGAAATTTTATGTTTATACAATGGAACGGGTTGTGGTGGAAAAAATAATTCTAATTATATTGGAAAATATGCAAATGGTGGGGATTTTAAGTCATTAATATTTTATAACTCAAATTCAACTTATTGGAGCACCGTTTTATCTATGGCCGATACAAATTCTCC
>CAYLGX010000064.1:0-4773 GCA_964383425.1 Candidatus Woesearchaeota archaeon | reverse complement strand
AAGAATTAATTGGGATTCCGTTAACTACCAAAAGTGTTTGATTTGCAGATTGGAAGAAATTTCCAGTGAAATCAAATATTTCTAAAAACCAAGTGTAGATATTTTGTGCCAAAACAACTGGAATAGAAATTGTAGCTGCTAACGTTCCCGCTATAAAACTAGAATTAGTAGTATTGTAAACTAAATTAGTCGAGTTGTAAACAAATAAGGTTACATTTCTAATTCCGCTCCCTACATCAGTTATATTTGCTGTGAAATTAACTGGTGTAAGGGCATTTGCTCCTGTATTATTGATTGGAAAAGAAAAAACTATTGCGGGCGCACTTAAATCAATAGTAAAGGTTCTATTTTCAGTATTTGCGCTAACTCCTATAGTATCATTACAAACAACATAATAAGTATATGAACCAGTCGATAGTCCCCCTAGCGTTGCATTTATAGTAGTATCTCCAGTACGGTTATTGATAGTGATAGTTACATTTGGAACTACAACTCCCGATTCCTCATTGCCTAACGAAAAAAGTGGTTCTAAAGCCGAATATTTCCTTACGAAAAGATAATCCCATTGCGCATTATAGCCTTGCCCAGTATATCCGTCATCATTTCTAGTTCCAAGTGCAACATATTCCGAATTTAGTCCGCTATTTGAATCACTGATTGTTTGTGATGCCAAATCTGACTCTCTAGTTATTATTACAGAAGAACCCGAACCTTTTGCAGTGACATTCATAATTACCCATACATTCATATAAGTAAAACTATATGGGCCATTCCAACCCCCATCATTCCTTGTATAAATTCCGTTTGTAGGGTGAAATAAATTTCCATAACTATTACTTGAAGAACTATACCATCCGCCGCCGGTGTGTCCATTCCCTGCCTCGCTACTAGTAAATGTTCTTGTTTCAAAAATATAACTTCCAGTAAAAGAAGATACACTCTTCAATCGATAAGAAGTAGAGGTCCCAGTCAAAACGCCACCAGATTCTGTAAAACCTGTTCCACTTTGCCATTTAGTAAGATTAATTGAACCATCATCGAAATCATCAAAAAATTCAAATGTTGCAGCACCGTTACTGTTAGTTGTTGCTAAACTTGAACCATAGTAAATGTAAATGTAAGACGAAGTTAAACTAATATTATCATTATACTTTACATAAACAATTGCTGTCCTAGAAGTGGCATTGCAAGATCGAGTCCAAAAAGGTAACTCCGAATTACTCAAATCGGTAAATCTTATATCGTTACAATTATTACCCCAATTAAAATTACTTCCCAGCATAGATGAATTCAAAATTAATTTTGTTTGATACCCCGGCCCAATATTTCCACTTACCAGAGATAAATCAATTTTTTGCCTATATAAAAATGAAGAATTAAACCAAGAATTAAGGATAGATGTACCAAATTGGAAACTACATGAAGAAGCATTTTTATTCATACTCAAATTAATAGCTAAATTTTGAGAGTTTGTGATTGTTCCATTTTGCGGAGTCGGTAAAGTAAAATTTACTTGCGGTAAAACAGCATCAATGTATAATGTGTAGTTAGAAGTACCGAGTGTACTTAAAGATAAATTATTGTAAGCATTACAATTCCACAAGTATCTATCTTCTCTTGGAAGAACATAAGTCCAATTAATTATAGTAGAATTAACATTACTAATTAAAGTAGTATTTGAATAAACAGTTGAAGTAGAATTATAAATTTGCAAAGTAAGATTAGTCAGATAACTATTACTGGAAGCATTACAAGAAAAAACTTGTGTAAAATTTGTGGAAATATTTCCGTTTACAGGGGAAATTAAATTAACAGTCGGAGGATAAATTGAGGCCATTGTGATATTGTGACTAAGTAAATAAGGAACTACATTAGTGTCATTAGTATAAAAATTTGTTTTATATTGCAAAAACTTTCCAGCAGAACTAGATATTTGATTAGCTCCATCCGTTGCAACACTTTCACTGGAGTATGCACCATTATTATTCCAAGCAATGTGATAATTTCCTAAATTGTATAAATCTAAAATTTCTGTTGAAGATAAAGAACGATTATATATTCTAATTTCATCAATCATTCCCCCAAACCAAGTACTTCCAGCTTCGGAATTGGCACCAAAACTAAGTAAAGAATTTCCAGCAGTCATTGTTCCAGCCCAACTTACATTTTGAATAGAGGCTCCGTTTAGATAATCTGCAATAGTAGTACCATTCCAAGTACAAGCAAAAAATTGCCATTTATTATTAACAATACCATCTGCCCCTCCAACGTCCCTACTATTTCCTGGCCAATTATCTCCGAAAAGACAACCCATTTTGTTTCCATTTATTCCAAGTACATATTCTTGAACTCCTCCACTTCCTTCCTTAGCAATAATCGGATCATCGCCTGCAATATTAGTGGGATACGCCCATCCTGCGAGAGTAATTTGACGAAAAGTATTTAGTTTAGAATTTGAAACAATATCAATTCTATCATTACTATCATCAAATTTATATGCATTGCCTACAATTCCCGAACTATTCAATAAAGGGCAAGTAGTTCCAGTACAGGTACCAGTATTATTATTGTTACTTAAATCAGTTCCCAAAATTTCATCATCATCAAAATAATATGTTGAAATTAAAGAAGCATCACTGGGTGCGTGTTTACCTGCTCCAGAGTTATAGAGATCCATAACTTCTGTTGCATTTAATGTACGATTATAAACAGCTGCCTCATCTAAAAATCCATTAAATGGGTAACCTCCCCCAAGTGAACCAAAATTAAGATTTCCCGAATTAAAATTAGACGCAGAATATGCAACTGAATTTTGCAGCGTACCATTTATATAAAATTTATGAGTTGTCCCATTATAAGTGGAGGTAACTAAATACCAAACATCATCGCTAGAAGTAAAAGCAGTGATTTCTCCGGCAGTACTGCCCCATCCAGAATATAACACTCTTGAACTTGGCTTTCGATAACCTAAACCAAAACCTGCAGTAGTACTATCCACTCCATTCCAAAATGGAACTGAATAAGTACCAACTAAAGATGAATATTTCACCCATGCACTAAATGTGAAACTACCTGTTCCAGAAAGCCGTGCAGCAGTAATGTAATCATTACTTCCATCAAATTTTACACAAGTTCCGACTTTACAACCAGTTCGATTTATTAATACCCCGTTAAGTGGAGTTGCAGGATTTGATCCCTTACTATCTGAAAAATTATACGCATTAAATGTCCACAGGCCAACAAGCGAAGGATCTGAAATATTATATGACGCCCCGGTTCTAGTTTGTAGTGTTATATTTGTAGTAGCATGTTGTGATAATCCTGATTTGTAAAGCTGTGAAATTTGAGAATTAGATAAAGAAGAGTTATAGATAACAACCTCGTCAATAGTACCGTTAAAATAAAACTGATTTTGAACTTTACCAATCGAAATTGGATTGGTATTAGCAACAAGAGTAGATGAAGAAGTCCAGGTATCAGTAAGGTTATTATTTTTATAAGCGTAGAAATTATTCCCCTCCCTTTTTACCACAAAATGATTCCAAGTGTTAAGGGTCATAGGTCCCAAACTTCTAGCACTAGCAACATCCCAACTAACCCCATTAGAAGACATATAAATTTGAAGAATTCCAGCAGAAGCATACCCTAAAAGCCAAGAAATCATTACAGTAGAACTATCTTTAGCTATGGAAGATCTGCTATCTGTTCCCTGTATACGATTTTCCCACCAAGAAATAGTAAAGTTATTAGTTCCAAAAGCAAAATAACTTTGATAGGGAATAGTAACGAAATCATCTTGGCCATCAAACCTCATTGCAGAACTAGAAATTCCAGTAGCATTATTAACACCGTTATTGGAAGAAGCATTATTTATACTCTTAGCATCTCTAAAATTTCCATCAAATGGCCAATAACCCAGCAGGTTAGGATTGCTCAAATTAATTTCATTTTTATTATTAACAATTCCGCTTGCAGGAGAAAAAGTATCAGCAATAGATAAATTTACATTCCAATATGTCGAAGTAGAATTATAAAATATTAAACTCTTAAAATCTCCGCCATTGGCATATTTTCCAATGTATCGAGAATTATTTACTCCAAAACAACCAGTTCCATTATACAAACATAAAACTTCAGATGCAGAAATAGAACGATTCAAAATTTGAACATTATCAATAGTGCCGTTAAAATATCGGCCGTAAGGGGCAGAATAACCGACCGTAGTAATGGATCCCGCATAAACTGGATTCCCATTAGCCGCAACACTACCATCTAAATTTCCATTAACATAAACTTTCAACCCTCCTGTGCTATCATAAGCCATAACGAGATGATACAAAGTATTGGCTACTAATGTTGTAGTTCCAGTTCCGTCATAATTTACAGAACCCGCAGCATAAACATATGGCGCAAGTTTTCCAGTACTTTTTACCATTAAAACAGCATATGCATTTCCCCCTGAATCTCTTCCGATAACTTGATTATAGGCACTAGAAAAACTAGCAGGTTTTACCCAAGCAGAAAAAGTAAATGCATTAGGATAAAGCCCCGGATTATTATTTATGTCAAGCTTATCATCGACTCCATCAAATTTATACGCCCCACTTCCATCATAACCACCGGTCGCATTCCAAAAAGGAGCAGCAGAGGTTGCGCCAAGAACTCCAAAATTATTGTAAATCGAATTATCTAAAACATATGTAGATTCATTTCTAGAATTAAAATCCATAAACAAAACTGGAGCAAACGGACGAAGACCCAGATTAGAAATTT
>CAYLGX010000063.1:0-4813 GCA_964383425.1 Candidatus Woesearchaeota archaeon | reverse complement strand
GTTGTGGGGATAGAGTTATACAGGCCAAACTTAAAATCGGCCAGCCGAACGATGTTTATGAGCAAGAAGCGGACAGGATTGCAGATGCAGTCATGAGGATGCCCGATTCGCAGATTCAGCGTAAATCACTTTGGAATGAGGATGAGGAAGATCCAATCCAGATGAAAACTATGCTTGGGCAAAGTACAACAATGGTTCAGCGTAAATCACCCTGGAATGAGGATGAGGAAGATCCAATCCAGATGAAAAGCAATGAACAACAAACGCCTGGCATCAGTCACGGAATTGAATCACAAATACATGCGTTGAAAGGAGGGGGTGAACCATTGCCACCAGGAACAAAAAGGTTTATGGAAACCGCTTTTAATTCAGATTTTTCGGGAGTGAGGGTACATACTGATAGCCAGGCATCTGAAATAAGTAAAAGAATTAATGCAAGAGCATTTACATTTGGAAGTGATATATATTTTAACTCCGGTAAATTTTCACCATATTCTACTAATGGGAAGCAACTATTGGCTCATGAGTTAGGGCATACTTTACAGCAAAATTCTTTTTCTTTTATCAAACCATCAGCCAACATTCAACGACAGGTCGTGAAAGAAAATGATATAAATGAATTTGTATATTTCGATGACAACAATTACAAAAGCATTTGGGGATTAGCTAAATATTATAATGTAACTCTTGAAGAAATTGACAAACTAAACCCCGAATTAAAGAATAATAAATATGTTGTAAAGAATGGGGATAAAATTTATCTTCCAATTGGCACATTAGAACGAAAAAATGTCCTTGATAAGGTAAAAACAACTTCTTCAGAGGATGATTCCATTGCTAATCCAGAGATTCAAGAATTTGAAAATAATCAAGAATATCTTGAGATAAACTCTAATGATAATTCAAATCTGAATAACAACCTTATTTATAACTTGAATCTCCAATTTATTACGAATAAACTTTCAAATGCAAAATTTGATAAATGTAATAAATCGGAAGAGATTAATATCGGTTTTATTCCACGTTATATTTTATTAAAAGACAAAATAGATTTTAATCCTGAAAACACCAATCTTGACTTATTTCCATTTTGCAATAAAACAAACTGGCTTGCATCTGTTACAGAAAATAATGCCAAGGGTGTTTATAATAAAAAACTTGGTGTTTACACTGTTGCTGATGGTGACACTATTGATGGTATCTCATTGAGATTTAAAATATCTAAAGAGAACATTATGAAGTGGAATTATAATATCAAACAGGATTCCTTATACTCTGGTTTAAATATTATAATCCCTAGTGTTAATAACTTTGATTTATCCTCACAGGTCATTGCAAGTCAAGAAAATAAATTGACCAAAATATTAAATGAGAATGAGATAAATTCCGAATTCAATATTAGCAATTTCATTAAAATATTGATTCAAATCGAAAATGTATACCCACTTTTAAAACCAGATGATCTATTAAATGGATTAAGAAGACTCGGCGGTTATGATGATAAAAAATTTCAAATAATGTATAATTTAAAACCAACCGCAGATTTGCATAAGAAAAAGTTCATTCAAGGTACTGGGTTAGAAATAGTAGACCCTGAGAACCCAACCAATATTGAGTTAGATTATCTAAAAAACACACTAGCTCATAAAGTAAAAGATAATATTGAATATGGAATACTAAAAGATAATTCAGGAGTTGAATTAGCCATGGGTCATGTATTAACTGGGCTTAGCGCAGGTTTTCACAGAAACATGAACCTTGATTTTGCATCAAAGATGTACGGAACGGAATTCCTTGGGTACCAATTAGGTGTAGGCAAATTGGGTTTTGGCGAAAATATTGATAATCTATATGCCACAACATTTGCCGGAGATTTAGGTCAATCAGCAGTAGGAGTTAAAAATGGTGAACAAAAAGGCTTCATAGGCAAGGATACTGAAGCAACAAATGCAGAACTTGTTGGTGACATCGATGGATTTATAATTGGGTCAATAGCTAATACGAAATATTCTAGTTATTCAAAATTAAGTGATATTTTAACAGATTACTATAATAATATCGCCCCAACCAGATTTGATATTGTTAAGAAGAATAGTTGGATGGGAGCTACCTTATTAGAACAAACAAAAAATTTTGCCACAAATTACTATTATTTAACAGTCAGTAAATTAGAGGGCGCAACTGGGGATACGGATATTGAATCCCAAGTTGCTTACAATTTATTTATGAATTGGATAAAAACTCAGAAAGATGTTCCTCCAACCGAAGATAAACAAATAGCAATTCATCCGTTGAATAATTTGGGTACTTTTAGACGAGGAATATTACCTGGGCACAATGGAGTGGATATTACTTGTAGCACTGGGACTGAAGTAGTTGCTGCATTAGATGGCAAAGTGAAATCTATAACTGCAGACTGCGTAATTGGTAATGAAGAATGTGGTGGTAAATTTGGCAATAATGTATTATTAAATCATGAGGCTGAAGGAACAACCCGTTATGCACATCTTAGTAAAGTATCTGTAAATAAAGTTGGAGTATCCGTTTCTCAAGGGGAGAAAATTGGTGAAGTTGGTTCAACAGGCCGTTCGACTGGATCACATTTACATTTTGAGTGGCGTGGCACAGATGGTAAAGTTGTAGATCCATACGTTAAAATAAAAAATCTTAAGCAAGACGAATAAATTTTGTTGGATCTATTTTTTATTCAGAATAATATTCATTGTTTATATTAATCTCCTTTACCTTTATTTATAAGAGAGATAACTAGTTAGCATATTAAAAAAATAGAATAGATATGTCTGCTTCCTCCTCCCTCACCCCAAAACTCCTGAAAGGCGCCTTGGTTAAACTTGGCGAAGGTTCCCTTGGCCCCGTGCCAAGTGTAATTGTTTTTCAGTATAATCCTGAAACCATTAAGCGGGAACTGACCTCATCAGGAGAGGATGCAGGTATCAGTGGTAAGGGCGGTGGCAGGTGGGGTAAACCAACAATCGCTGCACCTTTTGATCCTGCTGAAAAACTAACTTTTACCATTGAATTGGATGCGGCTGATGAATTGGAATTTCCGGAAAGTCATCCTGTAACTGTATTGTCGGGCATTGCTGACCGCATTGCTGCTTTGGAAATGCTGTTATATCCGATTGGTGACAGCCTGATGGGTAAAGCATTGTCTTTTATTCCCGGAATAGGTGATGCTGTGCCGAAAGGCAAGGTGCCCGTTGTGCTCTTTGTCTGGGGGCCAGGTCGCATTGTACCGGTAAGATTGATAAGTTTTAGTGTAGATGAAGAGGCATTTTCAACGAGGCTTTATCCTATAAATGCAAAAGTTTCTATTGGCCTCCAGGTACTTACTCCTGAATCTTTTAATACTGTTGATGAAAAACTGTCAATTAGTGAACAAATTGCCATCACTGCGTACAAAATTACCCGGGGACAAAAGGAATTACTTGCACAAACTAATGCCCTAAATAGCGCAGAATCAATTCTGGCCATGCTGCCCTTTTAGTTATACCCAACAGCTTCAGGCTCGTCCTGGAAAAATCTATTCAGCCCAATACAAAAGAAAATGAGTCAAGATCAGTTTTCCATAGACAAATGGTTCTCTAAAAAAATAACCTTTAGCTTGGGAACGGGTTTAATCATCATCATCATGCTATCGCTTAGTTTCTTTGTTGTAAAAGCGACGAGGCAAAAAGCCGAAGAGTTTGTGAATGTCAATGATACAACCGGACTTGAAATCGCAAGCCTTATCAGGAATGTAAAATCAGAATTAGTTAAAGCTGATCAGTACAGGATAGCCAATAATGAAATGGCATTGTTCAAATTGAGAGATTTTTCCATGGAGATCAGTTTCACCGTAAGGAAAGTCAATAAAGGAGGCGCTAAAATTGATTACAAATTTGTCACAGTCGACGGCGGAACCGAAACAGGAAATGAGAAAGTCCAGAAACTCTTCCTTCGCTGGGATGCTATTGAGCCAAAAATGGATACAGTATTTCCAGAAAATTCAGAAGAAGAAATGATTATTAAACCAATAAATGAATTGCCCTCTTCTAAAATAAAATAAGATTATGAATAAAATCATACTGACTTTAATTTTAGAATTTCTATTTATTGCTGCAAATTCCCAACCTACCTGGAATGTTAAGTTTATTGGTTCGGGTAAGTATGAAGTAACTGTTGTACCTTCAGATACCATAAAACAAGTTAAGTTCAAGGTAACACTTACTTCAAATTCCTTTACTAAAACGGAGGAAAAGATATTTACAGATTCCAGGTATCCTGAACTTATTCCTGGAAACGGGTATATAAAACCGTACCATAGTAAAGCCGATGTTATTGATGTTTCAGGGCTTTATTTAACATATAAGCCAAAACATCAAGTCGCCTCTGGATACAATTTCGAAACATTTATCCCTCCAGTTGCTCCAAGCCAACAAATACCTGAAATTGGGAATAAAGTAATGCTCGAAGAGGATAATACTGATCAGGATCTTATATTTATTCCCGTGGAAGTCTCGCCCTTGCTTCTATCATTTTGCCCTAACATTCAACCAACCTATAATGATTTGGATGAGTGGTTGAAGTTAAATGATGTCAATACAATTCAGGTAGAGGTTACTTTTATCAATCAACCAAATTCAGAGGGCAATTACTATTATACAGCATGGGGAAAGTCATTCTTTAAAAAAGCATTTGGAAATGAAGGTGCCTGTCTTTTGATTACAGTGCCTGATGTTACCCTTCTTTATAGTGACCGTTATTATACTGTTCCCGGAAATCAAAATAATCTCAGTCAGCGTTTTTCATA
>CAYLGX010000062.1:0-5072 GCA_964383425.1 Candidatus Woesearchaeota archaeon | reverse complement strand
TTCTCCTCCGGTGCTTATCTTCTCTAGGATAAAATAGTTTTTAAATAACCTAATGGCCTTTGAATTATGGCTATTATTAATAAACTAGAAATTGAAGAAATACAAAAAAAACTAGAAGAAACTTTTCCAGTTATTGCTTCTGGAAGTTATGTTCGACTATTTGAAAAAAGTTGTATTTGTCAACCATTAAACTGGGGATATTCTACGGATAAACCTCGCGAGACAATTAGGTGGGAATACAGATCCAACTCTCGTAAATTACCCTTCTTTATGTATCGTGAAAAATATAGCTATACTACTATTCAAGCAAATTTTAGTATTGCTAGGGCAAATGAACAGCAGCCAGATATTTCGGGGATGTATTTGGATCAGGATGAATTAATTTTTAATCAAGCACAGTTTGATCCACAAATGACCTTGAAACCTACTTTTAAGCATGATTATTTGCTTATGCAATCTAAAGTGGATGACGGAGATATGTTGCGATGTTTAGGTAAATTTGACAGAAAATTAAATCACGCACTGAGTTTTTTAACTTATTCATTTAGAGATAAAACTCCTATAAAAAAAATTCCAATTGAAAGAATGTTTGAGCCAGTAAGGCTATTTTTAGCAATTCCTTTAATTGCAGAGTATAATTGTGCGGGAAATGTAGGTTTACCCTCTGAAAAAGAAATGCTTGAATATGCTAGGCCCATTTGGGATAAAATTGATTTTTAGTAATTTATTTTAAATAATTATTTTTCAACTTCAAAAATAAATGCAGCATAACCTACTACTTTATCTTTAATGCCATTAATGTCTCCCGAATTCTTATACTCTAGCAGTTTTGGTTTCCATCCCTTAAGTTTTGCTAGTTCTAAAAAAATCATTAGGGGATATATCCCGCAAGCATCTATTTTATCTTTGTTGTTTATATCCAAATTCTCAATTACTTTTATTGTTTTATTATCCCTGGCTCTTGCAGAATCATAATCTAGAAAATGACTTAGGTCTGTTGAAAATATAAAAATTCCTTTAAAATCTTCAAATTGTTTTGCGTAAGATTTTGCTTCCCCCTGATTTATTTCTCCAACTACTATTGGCAGTATTTCTTCCACATTTAATTTTTGAAGAAAGGGAACCTGGTTGTCTATGGCGTGTTCTTCATTTAAATTAGCCTTTCTTAAATCACTTGGAATTATTTTTATTTTTCCCAATGGGGTTTGCCAGAAGGATTCATTGTGCGTAACTAGGCCTCTGAGCGGAAAGTAGTGATTTGGGGAAAAAATTATTGCTCTTTTCGCCCCCTTTATGTAGGGATAGGCTTTTGAAGCTATTTTTCCAGAAAATTCATACCCGGCATGTGGAACTATAATTCCTTTTACAGGTTTTTGCTTGTGTCTTTTAGCTATTTCTTCATCTAAATAACTTGAAAGTAGCTCGCTTAATTCCTCTTTTTTTAGTGGATACCACATAGGTATATTTATTAATTTAAGTTTATTAATGTTACTTGATGAAAGAATGCGAGCTATATAAAAAAGAAAGCGGTAATAAGGTAAAATGTTTGGCTTGTGCCCATAAATGTTTTATTAAAAATGGAGAAGTTGGAATTTGCGGTGTGCGGGAAAATTCAAATGGCAAATTATTTCTTTTAGTTTACGGCAATATTGCAGCAGAACACGTGGATCCTATTGAAAAAAAACCATTTTATCATTTTCTGCCTGGAACGGGCGCATATTCAATTGGGACAGTTGGTTGTAATTTCAAATGCGAGTGGTGTCAAAATTTTGATATCTCCCAGGCAAGTAAGGGAAAAAAAGCGCATATCTTTGGAAATAAAACTACGCCTGAAGAAATAGCTAATTCCGCAATAACTTCTAATTGTAAAAGCATAGCCTATACTTATAATGAGCCAGTAATTGCAATTGAGTTTTATAAAGAAATTGCTAAATTTGCAAAGAAGAAATTCTTAAAAAATATTTTTATAACCAATGGATACTGGACTAAGAAAAGTTTTAATTATCTTAATAAAGAAAAATTAATTGATGCAATGAATATCGATCTAAAATGTTTTGATGAGAAAATTCATTTAAAATATTGCGGTGCTAAGCTTAAACCGGTTCTTGATACAATTAAACTAGCTAAAAAAAATGGAATTCATATTGAGATTACTACTTTAATTATTCCCGGAATTAATGATGACGAAAAACAGCTTACTGGAATTGCCAAATTTATTGCAAAAATTGATAAAAATATTCCTTGGCACATAAGTCGATTTTTTCCAATGTATCAAATGACTGATAAACCCGTTACTTCTATCGAAACTCTAAATATGGCTTTTGAGATTGGTAAAAAGACAGGATTAAAAAATATTTATAAGGGTAATATCTAATGGAAAAATATCAAGATTTACTTAAACTTGCAAGAGAGAGTATTCAAACGGGGCTTACGGGCAGAGAATTAAATGTAGATGATAAACTAAAGAAAAAATATTCTGATAAACTGGCTTGTTTTGTTACACTTACTATTAATGGAAATTTACGAGGGTGTATTGGAAGTCTTTTGGCTAGGCAAGAGTTATGGAAGGATGTTGTGGGTAATGCCAGAAGTGCAGCATTAAGAGATAATCGGTTTGAACCTTTAAGAGAACAAGAATTAAAAAAGGTAAAGATGGAAATTTCAGTTCTTAGTGTTCCTAAAAAGGTAACTTACAAGGATTCGCAAGACTTAAAGAAAAAAATTATAGGCCGGGGAGTCATAATAACCAAGGGATATAATTCTGCAACTTATCTTCCGCAGGTTTGGGAAGACTTACCTTTATTTGAAGAGTTTATTTCTAGTTTATGCAGGAAAGCTGGACTATCTGCAGATTATTGGAATAGTGGAGATTTAGATGTAGAGACTTATACTGTGGATAGTGTTAAAGATAAATAAAGTTTAAATACGGAGGTCTTCTGAAGATATTATGAACCAAAAAAAGACTATTGAAGTCAAGTCTGAAAAGAAAGAAACTACTAAAATTAATATTGATGAACTCGCTAACTTTTGTAAAAGTAAGGGATTTGTTTTTAGATCTAGTGATATTTACGGTGGTTTTAGTGGATTTTGGGATTACGGGCCATTAGGTGTTGAATTGTTTAATAATATTAAATCAGATTGGTGGAATTATTTTGTTCATCAAAAAGAAAATATGACTGGAATGGAAGCTAGTATTATTTCTCATCCGAGAACTTGGAAAGCATCAGGCCATATTGCTAATTTTAATGATGTTGCAGTGTATTGTCCTAAATGTAAATTATCTACTAAAATTGATAAGAGCGAAGTTGGAAAAGTCA
Source organism: Candidatus Woesearchaeota archaeon (assembly GCA_964383425.1). Lineage (GTDB taxonomy): Archaea > Nanobdellota > Nanobdellia > Pacearchaeales > GW2011-AR1 > CAIPOI01. The sequence goes on along the minus strand of CAYLGX010000062.1, from coordinate 1,755 downwards.
AGTGTGATCAATGCAAAGGTGAGTATGAAATAAAAGGAGAATTTAGTTTAATGTTTAAGACTAAAGTTGGAGCAATAGACGCAACTGATGCATATTTGCGAGGAGAAACTGCGCAAGGTATGTTTATGGATTTTAAATTAATCCAACAAACTTCTAGAATGAAATTACCATTTGGTATCGCGCAGGTTGGAAGATGTTTTAGAAATGAAATTGCTCCAAGGGATTTTATGTTTAGAAGTCGTGAATTTCATATTGCAGAACTAGAATTTTTCATAAATCCTGAAGAAAAAAAATGCGAATTGCTTGAAGATAAACATCTTAATCTGAAATTAAAATTACTTGACGAACAAACTCAAAAATCTGGAAAAGAAGATCTTAAAGAAACAACAATAGGAAAAATGTTAAAAGAAGGAAAACTAGAAGAATGGCACGCATATTGGCTTGCTGAACAGATATTGTGGTTTACCGGTATTGGTTTATCTGAAGGAATAAAAATTCGAGAACATAAAAAAGATGAATTATCCCATTACTCTAGTGCTACGTTTGATTTAGATTATGAATATCCCTTTGGAAGTAAAGAGCTAGCTGGAATTGCAAATAGAGGACAATACGATCTTACTCAACATGCTAATGAAAGTAAACAAAAAGCAGAAATTTTTGATGAAAAATACAAGAATAAAGTTATTCCAAAAGTTATCGAACCTACCTTTGGTATGGAGCGAGCCTTTTTAGCAGTATTGACTAAAGCTTATTATTTCGATGAGAAAAAACAAAATGTCATACTTAAACTTCCTGCAAAACTTGCTCCGATTAAAGCTAGTATTTTTCCTTTAATTGACGATGAAAAATATGAAAAACTTGCAAGAGAAGTTTACAATACTTTAAAAAAAGAGTGGTATGTGGCTTATGATTCATCTGGAAGTATTGGTAAAAGATATTCTCGAAATGACGAAATTGGAACTCCTATGTGTATTACTATTGATGAAGATACTCCTAAGGACAAAAGTGTCACGATTAGAGATAGAGATACTACAAAACAAGTAAGGGTAAAAATTGTAGAACTTAAAGAAGTTGTAAGAAAAGTTATTGCTGGAGAGGATATTCTTAGTCTTGGAAAATTAGTTGAAACAAGAGTTAAAGAAGAATAATATTCTATGTTTTAATTTGCAGTAATGCTTTTATACCTCTAGCTTTTATTTTTAAAATGGTTATGCGATCAATGGAAGACGCGGTTAAGAGACTTAAATTGAATAAAGAGATTACTGCTAGATATCCTTCGGTGAAGGCCACCTCTATTTCTATATCTCATTATTTTAATTCCACTGGCGTAATAATGCGGTCTGAAGAAAATAAAAAAAGAGAATTAATGGGTTATTGTTCTGGAGAAGCTAAAGATATTTTGAATATACTTCTTCCTAATTATCATGTTACGCAATATAAAGGATTAAACTTTTATTCTATTGCCGATTGGCAAAATGTGCCTATGGCCGGAATTGCAATAGGTACTTGTGATTACAAGGGAGTTTATGGATTAAAACGAGAAGTAAATGGGACTCTGGAAGAGATGCTTGATTTTTTTGATGAATCTTTTAAAATAGTTCAAAGAAAAAATGCTTTACTTGATGCAGAAAAATTGAGTATCATTAGAAATCTCAGCGGTTTATCTTCTATACCTGGTAATGATTCTTTGAAAAATGCAGAAGAAGCTATTGAAGTTTTGACAAGGTTTAAGAGTTAATTCTAAACTTTTAAAAG
>CAYLGX010000061.1:0-5091 GCA_964383425.1 Candidatus Woesearchaeota archaeon | reverse complement strand
CATAGAGAAAATAAAAGATACTTACTTGTGTCTGGAAAAGATGCAAATGAAAAAAATATAGAGTCAGCTATATTAAAATTTGTTGGCGTTTTAGGTTATGCCCAAGTTTCTCCAGAAATCGTTAAAAGAAGTGAGTCAAAGTTGATTTTGATGATTAATCGGACCGAAATTGAAAAAGTAAGGGCTAGTTTTGTATTATCTGGTTTTGATTTAAAAATTGAAAAAGTAAGTGGCGCTTTGAATAATCTTACCTAAAACTTCAAGTAACGAGCCTATTTTTTAAGTGTTACGAAACCTTTAAAAATAAGCAAACTATCTAAATTTGTGAAAGGTAAAGAAACTGGATATATTAATATCAGTTTTCTAGTATATCAATTAAAGTATTAAATTAAACAAATCACTAAAAACAAGGTATATGGAATCAATGGATATGCAACACCAAATGATGGGCTATGATCGAGCAGCTACAATGTTTTCTCCGGATGGCCACATCTTACAAGTAGAATATGCTGAAAAAACAGTTAGACTTGGTTCTGCCAGTATTGGATTTGTTTGTACTGATGGCGTTTTAATCGTTGCAGATAAACGAGTTAATGATAGTTTAATGGTACCTGAATCTGCAAATAAAATTTCTGAAATCGATTCGCATATCATTGCTAGTGCTGCTGGTATTTTAAGCGATGCAAGAGTTCTTATTGAGCGAGCACAACTACTCTCTCAACAACATAGAGTTACTTATGATTCGCCCATTGATTCTGTTTCAGTTATCAAAGATATTTCTGATGTAAAACAACAGTTTACACAATATCCCGGGGCAAGGCCATTTGGGGTTGCAGTTATGATTGCAGGTGTTGATTCAAAATCGCGAGTTTTTGTTAGCGATATTACTGGAAATTATTTTGAATATTTTGCAACAGCTATTGGAGAAAATGATGAAAAGATAAAAGAAATACTTCGAAAAAAATATGATTCGGCTATGAGTATTGAATCATCTATAAAACTAGGTCTTGAAATATTTAAAGAAGTTAAAGGTAAAAATTTCAATATTGATAATTTCGACGCTGCCTTTGTTAAAAAAGATGATAAAAGACTTCAAAGAATTACTGGAGATAAATTAAAAAAACATTTAAAATAATATGAAAATCCAAATAAATTTTCAAATATTCGTTTGCAAGGAGCAAACTTCATAAAATGGTAAAACATACAGTTGCTAGCATAAGAGTAAAAAATAAACTTTTCGAAATTTTAGTCGATTTAGAACTTGCTTTAAAAATAAGAAAAGGCGAACCTGCTACTATTCAAAGTGCACTTCTTGGAAATGATATTTACACAAATTCTAAAACTGGAGCTAAAGCTTCTAACGCTGATTTAATTGATTGCTTTACTACTGCGGATGTTTTTGCTGTTGCTACTCGAATTATTCAAAAAGGAAATATTGAACTTCCAAAAGATTATAGAGATGATCAACAAGAAGCTAAAAAGAAAAAAATTATCGATTGGTTCGTAAGAAATGCCGTCGATGCTAGAAATTCCAGGCCATTTACTCCTGATCAAATTGCCAAGTCTCTTGAGCAAGCTAAAGTTAATCTTTCAAATGGAAATGCGGAATCATTAATTCCTGTTGTAACAGAAGCTCTTCAAAAAATCTTGCCCTTGAAAATTGAAACAAAAAGACTTGCAATTACTATTCCTGCAATTCACACTGGTAAAGTTTATGGAATTGTAAATGAGTATAAAGATAAAGAAGAATGGTTATCTAACGGTGATTTAAGAATAATTGTTAATATTCCTGTTGGTTTGCAACTAGATTTTTATGATAAACTGAACTCAGTCACTCATGGGGCTGCTTTAACTGAAGAATTAAAAGAAAAATAATTAATAGATAGATTTAAAAACAAAAAACTTTTTCAAGAATTGACAAAATGACACAAATGGAAAAAAAAGAAATTATTACTCCTGGCGAAATTATAGCAAAAGCAGATGAATTTTTACCTGGCGATTGGACTATGAAACAAGATGATAACATTATTGCTACTCGACTTGGTATCTTAGAAAAAGCAGATAAACTTATTAAAATAATCCCTATCTCTGGAGTTTATATTCCTAGAAGAGGAAACACTGTTATCGGTGAAATTAAAGACATTGTTAATGCTGGCTGGCAAATTGACATTGGCGGACCATACGCTTCATTTTTACCACTTAGAGAATGTCCTGGTTTTATTGAATCTTATGAAATGGAAAGTTTATACGGAATAGGCGATTTAATTGTTACTCAAATACTTAATGTTGGAAGAACTAGTGTTGATTTGACAATGAAAACAAGAGATCGAGGAGTTTTTGGTAAAATTAGAGACGGAATGGTTTTCAAGGTAAATCCACATAGAGTGCCTAGAATAATCGGAAAAGATGGAAGTATGATCGGTATGATTAAACAAGCTTCTAACTCTGAGATTGTTGTTGCTCAAAATGGAATTATTTGGATTACAGCAGGAAAAGTTGAAGATCAATTATTTGCTAAAAAAGCAATTGAATATATTATTGAAAATGTAACTACTAGCGGTTTAACTGAAAAAGTTGAAAGCTGGCTTAAGGAGAATAAAAAATAATGGCATACACAAAGAGATTTGACGGAAGAAAAATTGAAGAACTTAGAGAGATTAGTGCAAAAGTCGGAATAGTTCCTAATGCGGATGGAAGTGCACTTTGGGCTCAAGGAGATACTATTGCTATTGCTGCAGTTTACGGTCCTAAAACACTTAATCCTAAACATCAACAAAACCCTGAAAAAGGAGTTTTAAGAGTTCATTATAATATGTTATCTTTTTCAGTTGGAGAAAGAATAAGACCGGGCGTTTCTAGAAGAAGCCAAGAAATTTCTAAAGTAACTGAATGGGCATTAAGTCCAGTAGTTATGCTTGAAGAGCTTCCTGGAACAGTTATTGATGTACATATTAATATTTTACAAGCTAATGCTGGAACTAGATGTGCCGGTATTAATGCAGCAGCTATGGCTCTTGCTAATGCTGGAGTACCTATGAAAGAGATGATCTCAGCTATTGCAGTTGGAAAACTTGATACTACTATTGTAGCAGATGTAGACAAGGAAGAAGAAGACTACGATGATGGCGAAGGAGCAACAGATATCCCTATAGCATTTTTATCTAACTCTGGAAAAATAACATTACTTCAACTTGATGGAAGAATACAAGCTTCAAGATTGAAAGAAGCTATTGAACTTGGTAGAACTGCTTGCAAGAAGATTTATGAACTTCAGAAAAAAACTTTAAAGGAAGGTAGTGCTTAAAATGACTTATAAAATTACTAAAAAAAATATTCTTGAAGAAGTTAATGTAGGAAAAAGAAGCGACTTACGAGGATTATTTGACATGCGAGATATTCAAATAAAGTTTGGAGTTTCTAATAAATCTGAAGGTAGTGTTTCTGTAAAAATTGGAAAAACAGAAGTTGTTGCTGGAATCAAAATGGGAATGGGCACTCCTTATACTGATCACGAGAAAGAAGGAAGCATGACTACTAGTTTAGAATTATTACCATTATCTTCACCTCATTTTGAATATGGTCAACCTTCAATTGAATCTGTAGAAACTGCAAGAATTATTGATCGAGGAATAAGAGAATCTAGATTTATTGATTTTGAAAAATTATGTATTACTGAAGGAGAAAAAGTTTGGAATATTTTTGTTGATATTGCTACTATAAATGACGATGGAAATCTTATTGATGCTGGAGCTTTAGCTTCTGTTTTAGCTTTACTTACTGCAAGACTTCCAGTTTATGATAAAGAAAAAAATAAAATTGAATTCGGTGTTTTAAGTGATGAAAAATTACCATTAAACTTTGAAAATATGCCACTAACTACTACATTCTTTAAACTTGGAGAAAAAATATTCATTGATCCAACAAGAGAAGAAGAAGATGTTAGTGACGGAAGATTGACTTTTGAAATTTCTAAGGGAGATAAAGAAGAAATGATTAACGCTATGCAAAAAGGCGGAGAAGCATTGTTCAGTGCTGATGAAATTGAACTTATGATTGACGAAGGAAAGAAAGTATTCAAAAATTTACGAGCTCTTGTAGAAAAAGAAGTAGAGAATTTTGAAAAATCAATTAAATCCGATAAAAAGAAAAAATAATTACTATGCCTACTGATATAGAACAACTTGAAGAACAATTTACAAAGTATGAGATTGCTAGAATTTTAGGTGCTCGTGCTTTACAAATTGCCATGGACGCGCCTTTATTATTGAAGATTGATGAAAAAGAACTTGAGAGTTTTAATTATAATCCTATTGAAATTGCTAAAAGAGAATTAGTTGCTAAAGTTTTACCAATCACAATTAATAGACCAATGCCAAAGAAAAAAGAATCAAAAATGAAAATTTTGACAAAAGAAGATATTGAAGCTATTAGAGTAAAAGAAAAAGAACTTGAAGCTGAAAAAGAACTTGAAGCTGAAAAAGAACTTGAAGCAAAGACTAACAAGGAAGCATCAAAAGGTGCTGCTGAAGGAAAAGAAGATGAAGGTCTTGAACAAGCAGAACATACTGAAGAAAAGAAAGTTGCCGAAGATGATGAGATCATGGAATTATCTACTCCGGAAGATGAAGAAGAAGTTACTGAATCTGGCGGAGAAGGCGAAGAATAGTTATTTGTCTGCTAATTATTTTATTCTTATTTTAATGTTATAATCTATTTTTGAGGAACCTTTATTAATTCTTATTTCTTAATCATATTATGAAAATAAAAGAGGTAAGTGCGCAAGTAGTTCTAGATTCGAGAAAACAAAAAACTATTGCAGTTTTAGTAAATGGGCAAATGACTAGCGCTCCTGCTGGAAAAAGTACAGGTAAATACGAGGCTAAAAGTTATAAAAAAGATGTTGCTAGCGATGTAAAAATAATAAATTCTACTAAGTTTAATCTGGAAATTAATAATTTTAAGGATTTAGTTAAACTTGAAAAAATTATTGCAAGTAAAATTGGAGCAAATACTCTTTTTGCACTAGAAGCCTCCATACTGAAAGCAATTGCAAAAGAAAAAGGTAAGTCTTTATGGGAAGTTCTCAATCCT
>CAYLGX010000060.1:0-5145 GCA_964383425.1 Candidatus Woesearchaeota archaeon | reverse complement strand
AGTTTATAAAAACCATAATAATATAAGCTAATCCGGCAAAGATTTTTATAAAAATGTTTTTCATATTTCTATTAGAGAATTATTCTTTATAAATATTCAGTTCAAATCTGGTGAAAAAATTTCGATCCCGGCTCCCGGATTCGAACCGGGGACAAATTGGTCTACAGCCAACTACTCTACCGCTGAGTTAAGCCGGGATATAACTTCGAGAAAACTAAGGTATTTAAATCATTTGTTGATTCTATGAACTACTGTGCTTGTGCTAATCCTTTATTAATAAAAAATGCAACATTTGAAGTAGCTTCCCTAATTTTACCCAAGTATTCATATATTACGCCAGTTTGTGGAAGTTCGAACTTACCTACAACTCCGATCTTTGAATAAACAATATAGCTGAATACTCTTTCTTCGCCCTTAGACATTCCAGATACGTTCCATTCAAGCATCTTTAGTCTTTCATCAATTCTATCTGGTCTTGTTAATCCATATTGATCAAACAATTTAACCATTGAAGGGATTCTATCTACTATTCTTATTTTCTCTACATAATCTCTTGCTTTAACTTGTATGTTTACCTTTAATGCGAATTCTCCGCCTCTTGTTCTTACTTGTTGTATTGTCTTTTTGATTACAAGTTTTTCTCTAATGTATTTATTGATTAAATAGTTGCCTAAGATTATTACTACAATAATAAGAACTAATAACCACCAGTTAGTCTTAACTACAACTTTGAAGCTTTCGTCAGGTGAAATTTCTTTTTGGAAAGTATAGACTCTATTAAATCCCTTCATTTCTCTTTTGTCATAAGCAGGAGTAATACTTGTGAATAAGCTAGAAATAAGATCTTTAGTGATTACTACAGAAACTTGGTTCTTAGTATTTCCTAAATTTTTCTTTTCAACTTCGTATCTTTGTAAAAATATACCTTCACTTGATTCTATAGTTTTTACTTCTGGTTTTTCATTGAATTTGATTATAGTTGAAATTTGAGAAGTTACTTCCTTTACTGTGATCTTAGCATTAATAACGTAAGATCCTGCTAAAATATTTTTGATTTTATCTTTATCAAGTGCTACTTCAAGAGTATTAGTTCCTGAACCTGCGCTAGCAAATTCTTCAGTTTTAGTGAAAAATGGAGAAGATAGTTCTACTTTAACGTTTTCAAAAGCATGTGCTCCTCTGTTATCAAAATGAAGTACTGCTTTACTTGAATCTGGATTGATTTCATCTGCATAGAAATTGAATACATCTTTTAGGTCTACTATAATTATAGCAAGCTCATCATTTTGAATTCCAGCCTTTAGACCGTTTATTTTATATTCAAAGCTTTGGTAATCTGCCTTTAGAGTAGGATAAACTTCTACAACCATTGATTTAGTAGCACCTTTAGCAAGATCAAAGCTTTCATTTGGAGTCATTTCTAAGCCAACTAAGTTATATATATTGAAAGTATCGTTTTCTCCTAGATTAGTAATTTGGAGATTAAAGATAGCAGGCATGTTTAGATCTTTAACTGCCATAATAGCAACTTCTTGTTTTTGAATATCAAGAGTAGCTGAAACAAAAAATGAACTTAAGATAGAGAGGGAAATTAATGCAAGCAAAAACACACCAAATTTTTTATTAACCATTATGTAATATAAAATGTTGTTCTATTTAAAAATATTTGTATTAAAAACTTTTTATATGTTTATGCTAAAAAGGACTCTTTTTTTAAATTTTTTATTCGGTAAACAAGAAATAAAAATATTTTAATGACGGTCTTTCTTTTAAAAATTAAAAAAATTTTGCGAAAAGATTTATAAAGATAGGATTATTCTCGTATAAATGATTGGATGGATTATTTTAGGATTAGTTGCATTGGCTATAGTCGTTCTTATTAGTTATTTTAATAGATTTGCGCTTCTTGAAAACAGAATTGAAAACTCATTTTCCCAAATTGATGTACAGTTAAAGAAAAGAAGCGACCTTATCCCTAACTTACTTGCTGCAGTTAAAGGATATATGAAACATGAAAAGGGAATAATGGATTCGGTTTCAGAAGCTCGAAAAGCACTCGTTGGAGCTAAAGGTATTGATAAGAAACTTAAAGCGGACAATGCCCTTGAAGGTGCCTTAGGAAAATTATTTGCTATTGCTGAAAATTATCCTAATCTAAAAGCAAGTGATAATTTCAAACAATTACAAGAAGAACTTAGTGCTATTGAAGATAAAGTTGCTTATTCTAGACAATTCTACAATGATAGCGTTCTTGATTATGATAACTTATTCTCAACATTCCCTGGAAATATGTTTGCAAAGATGTTTAGTAAGAAACAAAAAGAATATTTGGCAATACAAGAATCAGAAAGAAAAGTTCCAAAAGTAGAATTCTAAATAAAACAAGTAGTTTAATCAGATAACTTAATAAATAAACCCGAGTAATATTAACCATGGCAATGGACAGAATATCCTTTTATGACCAGATAAATAGAAACAAAAATAAAAGCTTTTTCCTAATAATGGCAATTGTCCTAGTGATTATTGCACTTGGATGGATAATTGGACAAATTTATGCTGATTATTTCTGGTTTATAATTATAATCGCGATAATCTTTTCTACAGTTTATACTTTAATTGGTTATTATGCTTCTGCTCAAATTGCAGTTATGGGCGCAGGAGCAAAACCTGCAGATCCTCGAATGTATAGGCAATATTACAATTTAGTAGAAGGATTAACTATTGCTTCAGGATTACCTATGCCTAAATTATATATCATGGAGAACTCGCAAATTAATGCATTTGCTTCTGGAAGAGATCCAAAACATGCAATTATCTGCGTTACAACTGGTGCTCTTGAAAAATTAAAAAGAGAAGAACTTGAAGGAGTATTAGCTCATGAACTTTCGCATATAGCTAATTTTGATATTAGATTTATGACATTGACTGCCGTACTTGTTGGAATGATTGCAATAATCTCTGAAATATTCCTTAGAAGCTTATGGTTTAAATCAAGTGATAATGATAATAAGGCTGCCGGAATTTTCATGATTATAGGAATACTGCTCGCTATTCTGGCACCAATATTTGTCCAACTAGTTCAATTAGCTATTTCTAGGAAAAGAGAATATAGCGCTGATGCTAGTGCAGTCAAATTTACTCGAACTACAACTGGCTTAGTGGGCGCATTAAAAAAGATCAAGGGCGAACATATTAACCCGGCTCAAACTAAAGGAATAAGCAAGGCTGTTGCTCCCCTCTTCCTAAGTAACCCTTTTAGTTCTGAAATCCTTAGTACTCATCCTGCCCTCGAAAAAAGAATAGATATTCTCGAAAAAATGTAAAATTCTACTTAGAAAGATTTATAAATCGTGAAAATTAAATATAAATATCAAGATTAGAAAAAGATTCAATTGAATCACTAATCACCATTACATATCATGATCATAGATCATAATCGAGCTTAATTATTTTGAGCTGATTTGAGATTAGATTATTAGTAAAGAAATAGTAATAATGAATTATGCGATAGGCGATTAAGCCTTAAAAGACCCCAAATTAGGTTTTTTTTGGAAAGAATTTTTCTAGGAACTTGATAAAATTATATTAAAATGGCAAAAATAGCACCAACATCAATAAAGTACATAATCTATGCTACTTTTGAAGCTCAAGGAGCAATTGAAAAACCTGATGTAATTGGAGCTCTATTTGGTCAAACAGAAGGACTTCTTGGAGAAGATATGGAAATGAGAGAACTCCAAAAACAAGGTAAAATTGGTAGAATTGATGTTGAACTTAAAATGGAAAATGGTATGACTATTGGAGAAGTAGAACTTCCTTCTGCAATGGATAAAAATGAAACTTCTTTAATTGCTGCTGCGCTTGAAACTATTGAAAAAATAGGGCCAAGTGAAACAAAAATCAAAGTAGAAAGAATAGAAGATGTAAGAGGAAGCAAAAGAGATTACATTATGGAAAGAGCAAGACAACTTCTTGGCGGAATGGGCGGAGAAGGAAAAGATATGTCAAGAGAACTTGGAGATAATTCTAGAACAGCTAAGATTAATACTTACGGAACTGAAAACTTACCTTGCGGAGATATTTCTGGTGAGGAACTTATCATTGTTGAAGGAAGAGCAGACGTAGTTAATATGCTTAAACAAGGAGTAAAGAATGTTATTTGTATGAACGGAGCAAAATTACCTGAAACAATAAGAGAATTAACAAAATCTAAAGATGTAACTCTATTTGTGGATGGAGATCGAGGCGGAAAATTAATTGCTAAAAACGTTACTGAAAATGCAAAAATACATTATATCACTGTAGCTCCTGAAGGAAAAGAAGTTGAAGAACTTACAGGAAAAGAAATATTACAAGCTCTAAGAAAAAAAGTAACTGTAGAAGAATACTTCAACAGAGGCGGAAGAGTTCCAGATGAGGAACCTCAAGCAGCAGAAGAAAAAGTTGTTGTTGAGAAATTAACAGAAAAAGAAGTTCAAAAAATAAAATCTGCCCTTGATGAATTTGTTGGAATCAAAGGAGCAATATTATTCAATAAAAAATTAGAAATTATAAACAAGATGCCAATTAGTCGACTTTTCTACTACAGACCTGATCAAAAGCCATATATTTTAGCGATAAACGATACTGCTATGCCTAATATGATCCAAACTGCAGAAACTTGGGGCGTAAGTCACTTAGCTGCTAAGAATTTTACAACAACCAGAACTAGCTTGAATTTAATTTCAATATAATTTTATAGTTAGAGATTTAATCTTTATTCTCCATAAAAATAACCTTTAAAAAGTAGAATATCATCTATAATTTATCAAGAAAACTGATTATTTAATTTAAGAGGTTTTCTTACTGATTGAAAATTGAGGAACATGGAAAAAAGAAGGTTAATAATATATGCAGTTTCGGCCGTAGTTTTATTAGGATTAATAATCGGAAGTTATTTTTTCTTTTTTTATAAAGTAAATTGCGATAATAAAGAGTGTTTTTTAGCCAATATGGTTAACTGTAAGAAAACAATTTTTGTCAATTCTGATTCTCAAACAATAACACAGTACACTATTCTAGGAACTGCAAAAGGAAAATGTGAAACTAATATAAAAATAATAAAAGAAAAAAAGGGAGCAGTAGAAGTAGCGAATTTAGATGGAA
>CAYLGX010000059.1:597-5431 GCA_964383425.1 Candidatus Woesearchaeota archaeon | reverse complement strand
CTACATTAGTCATAGGATCCGCATATTTATTCTCAATTCTAAAAGTAAACTCTTGTTTTTCTCCCCTAAGTAGTTCATAAGTAGCAACTGATTTTTCTGCAATACTTCCACTAGTTGCCCCTCCCCCGCCGCCACCACCGCCCCCACTGCCTCCATCGCCAGTTGTAGTAGAACATTCTCCTGCGTCAGCAGAACAAGTGCTACATGTTTCATTCGCATCAATATGGCCATTACCACAATAAACTGTGTCCGGATCAGTTGGCCAGCAACCATTAGCTTCAAATCCATCAAGCAAGGGATAACATAAAAAGGTAATATTTACAGAACTGGTAAAATTAGAGTTATTATTTGTATCTCTAATTAAAGTAGCATTATAATCCATACCTTGTGAATTAAGCGTAAAGGAATATATGCCTTGAGTTAAGCTTTCCCAATTAGTGGCATTTAGTCCCAAGTTTAAGGAGTGTTGTTCAGAATCAGATATATTTGCAAAAGAACTAGAAATATTTCCAGTTAAATTAGTAAATGCAGAATCAATTACCCAATTAGAGCTTACATTGAACGCGGTATTGTTCATAATGGATGCATCACTTCCCATCAAGTTAGAAATATAAGCATCGAGATTGACAACTTGCGGTTTAATATAAACGCTAGATGGATAAGAAGTAATTGATTGATATAAATAGGGTCCATCTAAATTAGTTACGGCAATTCCCAAGCTTTGTATTGAAGAGACACTAGAAGTTAAATAAGTATCATTAATAGCCAGTAGATATTGTTCTTGTTTAACTACCTCTCCAAATGAATAATTTATAGAAATATTTAAGATTTGACCAGTTGCAAGTGGGCCATAAGGGCGTATAGTCGACCCATCACGATTATCTAGATATAATTTTTTACCCTCCAAATTATGTTTTATACCAAAATAAAGTAAACAATGATCATCTGAAGAATTATAATCGCCAGTATTAGTTATAATTAATCTTCCAACTTCTTTGTTTATATTAAATCCTGCCATCGCCCCCAGATCTGAAGTTGCAGTCCAAGTACAATCCCAACTACTATTTATTCTAAAATCAGGACTTTGCTGAAAATTATTACTAGTATCATTAGCCCAAACATTAAAACTATAATTTGCTTCTGTTGCCTGAGTTGTAAAATTTACGCTGTAAGTATCATACAAACCACCCAAATTTAGCGAAGTCATAGTTTTATTAAAAAAGTCCGTGCCATTAGAATATTGTATCATCACTAAAGAGATATTTGTTCTTTCATCCGCCACATTTGCTTGAACAGTAACCAGTACATTGGGATCAAGATCATTTAAAGAAGTAGGAGAATAAATTACACTAGTTATTACTGGCTTTAGAGTGTCAATAGTTAAAGTCCGATTTGTTGTTGCAAAGTTATTTCCTGCCCAGTCAAATAAATTATAGAACCAGCTATATAATCCGTCTGCCAAAGTTACTACAACTCCTACTGTAGATTCAGTTACGCCCGAAACAAAATTGACAATAGTAGAACTTACTAAATTATTAGTAGAATTGTAAATATTCAAAGTTGCATTTTGTATTCCTAAATTATCAGTTAGATTAGCAGTATAATTTTGTGTTTGGTTATTAGTATAATAATTATCTACTGGCGAAATTAAAGTTACATTAGGATTATGAGTATCTAAAGTAATAGCCCTAGTTTCAGTTAGATTATAATTTCCAGCATAATCGTAAGTTGAAACATTATAGTAATAAATTCCGTCAGTAAGATTTACCCAGTTTATGTCTGTAGAAGTATTGGATAAATAAGTAGTAATATTGCTGAATGTAGAATTGTACAGAGAATAAGTAATATTCTTAAAATTTATTTCAGTTAAAGAGATATTGACAAAAATATTACTCTGCGATTTATTAGCAAAATTTACCTCGGTTCCAGTTGTAAAAGAAATTTGAGGACGAGTAGTATCTAGTGTTATTTTTCTTGTTTCAGTTTTATTATAATTTCCAGCATAATCGTAAGTTGAAACATTATAATAATAAGTTCCATCTGCAAGGTTTGTCCAATTAATATTTGGAGGTGCAGCTGAAGAAGTTAGATATCTAATTATTACAATTCCTGAACCGCCTGTTCCACCAACTCCACCATGTGCTCCACCGCCGCCTCCACCAGTGCCATTTGTTCCTGCAATTCCTGCAGTTGCACCAGCATTAGAACCATTTCCTCCACCTCCAAGTCCTCCGATTCCCTTCAAAGTGCCCTGATCAGTTGCAGTCCCACCTCCGCCGCCCGCATAATAAATATTTGTTCCGTTAATTGAATAGTTTAATCCGTTTCCTCCATTTCCCGATTGACCTGTAGTATATGTTTCCCCGACAGCGCCTGCTCCGCCACCGCCACCGGCTTCAACCTGGCCAACTGCACCATGTCCGGCTCCACCCGCATTTCCCTCACCAGCTAGCCCTGCTGCCCCCGGAGCACTCTGATATCCTCCGCCGCCACCAGAACCACCGATAGCAGCACTAACATGCGTCCTCCAATTAGAGCCTCTGCCACCTCCGCTCGCTGAAATTAAACCAAATACTGAAGCGCCACCATTATTGCCCTCCGTGCCCCCAACACCAACAGTCACATTAATTACTCCTGCAACAAGAAGATTAGGAGAATATACTAGCCCTCCAGCTCCTCCGCCGCCGCCCGGAGCTCCCCCTCCCCCTCCACCACCACCACCAGCAACAACTAATACTTCAACATTTCCGCTACCTGCAAAACTAAATGTTCCATTTTGTGTAAAAGTATGAACAGTATAAGCACCATCATAAGTTATGTTTCCGCCGATAGGATTGAAAGAAGTAATTGAAGTATTAGCTACAAGACCTCCTGATGGATTATATAATGCATAGGTTATATTTTTGGGATTTGTTTCATTTAATGAAATGTTAACATAAATATTACTTTGAGATTTATTGGAATCGCTTGCTTCTGTACCTGTCGAGAAAGAAATTTGCGGAAAAATAGTATCCACATAGAATATTACAGTTGTGGAATTTTTATTTCCTGCAGAATCATTTACGTAAATAGTTACAGTATTAGCTCCTTCATTATAAGTATCTGAAAAAGTAAATGCTACGCCAGAAACACAAGCCCTAGTAATATTTGCTGCCCCATTTTTAGACGAAAGACAAGTAGTCAAATTTAAATCAGTAACAGTAAAATTAACAACCAAGGTAGCATTTGAAGAATTAAAAGCATTTGTTGGAGAATTAATTATTAAGCTAGGTCTAAGTGTATCAATAGTCAAAGTGTTATTTGTTGTTGCAAAATTATTTCCAGCCCAATCAAATAAGTTATAGAACCAAGAATAAAATCCGTCAACTAAACTTACTACAATTCCAATAGTTGATTGAGTAACCCCCGGATTTAAATTTAAAACAGTGGTATTGACTAAAGAATTTGTTGAATTATAAATCTTCAGCGTTGCATTTTTTACTCCCAAATTATCTGTAATATTAACAGTATAATTTTGCGAAGAAGCGTTAGCAAAAATAGCATTTAAAGGAGTATTTAATGTTGCATTAGGATTATGAAAATCTACCACAAATGAAAAAGAAGTAGAACTTAATTGTCCGTAAGTATCATTTGCATAAACTGTCCAATTATTTCTTCCTTCAATTGAAAATAGATTTGTAAAATTAGAAGTACAGCCCGCAGTAACAGAATAATTATTTACTCCAGAATTATTTGAAAACCAGCAAGCACTAACTCCGAGGCTAGCAGTTACAGATAAATTTATAGCAGTAACATTTGTGTTATAATTATAGCCGCTTAGAGGATAAGCTATATTTATATTAATTACTGCAGGAGTATAAGTGATATTATGGCCAAGTAAATAAGGGACAACATTTGTATCGTTTGTGTAAAAGTTTGTTTTATACTGCATAAATTTTCCAGTTGTTTGGGGACTTGTTCCAACTCCATCCGTTACTACGGCTTCAGTAGAATAATTTCCGCCGTTATTCCAATTAATATGTGTTGTTCCTAAGTTGTATAAATCTGATATTTCTGATGCTGAAAGAGAACGATTGTAGATACGAACTTCGTCGATAGAACCTTGAAGATTATTAGTCCCAGTATTAATATTTCTACCAATATTCATACCAATAGTTGATTGTTTCATATAACCCACATAATGAGTTATGCCTTTTTGATTTCCATCGATGTAAGTTACTAAATCCGTAGTGTTGTATTGAAAAACCACATGCATCCAAGTATTGAGGGGAAATTGAGTATAGGGGGTAAGATATAGAACCTGACAACTATTATCGCCCGCCCTTATTTGTGAAGCAATACCATAAGTAGTATCAAACCAGCTTGCAAAACCATAAGTTTCGCATCCGCCGCCATGTGAACTAAACAAAAAGTTTGTTCCAGAAGTTCTTGAAAGTTTTATCCAAGAAGAAATAGCAAAACTATTTCCAGAACCACCAATTCGCATAGAAGCACTATCAGATATACCGACGTAATCATCACTTCCATCAAAACTGTAAGCACTTCCAACAATTCCAGAATTATTTAATATCGGACAAGTCGCACCAGAACATCCCCCTTGATTATTTTTATTACTTAAATCGGTTCCGATAATTTCATCTTCATCCATATACCAACTGGAAACTAAAGAAGAATCATTTGTTAAAATTCTTTGACCGTTAGATTGATTTCCATATAAGCTTGTAATTTCTGCCTGCGTTAACGAACGATTGAAAACCATAATTTCATCAAGCGAACCATTAAAATATGAACCCATATCCCCGACATGATATCTTGTACCAATACTCCAAGGAGT
>CAYLGX010000059.1:0-587 GCA_964383425.1 Candidatus Woesearchaeota archaeon | reverse complement strand
TCCATATACCAACTGGAAACTAAAGAAGAATCATTTGTTAAAATTCTTTGACCGCTAGATTGGTTATTATATAAATTTGCAACTTCTGTTGCACTTAAAGAACGATTAAAAATCATTACCTCATCAATTGCGCCGTTGAAATAACTAGTTCCTTTTCCAATTAGTAAATTCCCCGCATAGGTAAACGCAGAAGAATCCGTTGAAGAACCATCAACCACTCCATCCAGATATAGCACATGATTATTCCCTGTTCTGGTATAAACAATATAATGCCAATTGCTATCAATAATAGCAGTATTCCCTACGACAACATCTCCCTTAACCCAAGGGATATCAAAATTGATTTTGTTATCAGATTCAAAATATAAATTGAATTGCCCCGGACTTCCACTATTAAATCTTGTAATAAACTCTTGATTAATACCATTTTGTATCTTTTTAACCCATAATGAGATAGTTATATTTACTACATTAAGTGATGTTGCAGAACTACAATTAATATAATCATCAGCCCCATCAAACTGTGCACAATTTCCAATCTTGCAAGAAGTTTTATTTATCTTAACCCCATTTTGCGGAAGTCCCTG
>CAYLGX010000058.1:3900-5510 GCA_964383425.1 Candidatus Woesearchaeota archaeon | reverse complement strand
TTAGTATTTCTTTCAGTTAAAATATATATTTTAGTTCCATCACTTTGTTTGTACTTTTCTACTTTTATACTAGGATAAAAATCCATATATGATGTTGTTTCAGAATCTCCATATCTAGCTTCGTAATTTTGTATTGAACTAGCAATCATGATTAGGTTATAATCTTTTGAAGTAATTTCGGTTTTGAAATCTTTTGGGATGAATTTTTCTTCAACTCCATCTTTTGAAAGAGTCATACTTAAATTAAAAGTTACAATAATTTTATTTAGGGAAATATCTATTTGTGGATTTTTATTTCCAGTAAGTTTAACACTATATCCTCTTTTTGTTAATATTTGGGTCATATCATTAATACATTGTTCATTACTTTTTTGTGTCATTTTACTAACCTCTTTTTCAATATCCTGTTTTAATAAAGGTTTTTGCATAGTGCAGGTTGTATACCATTGATTGGTGTAGCATAAATAATCAATAGTATAATTATTATATAAATAATATAACTCTGGGTTCGAACTTCCGCCCCGGTGCATAGTATAATTCAGTGCTTCTTTTATATTAGCTTCAACACAGCTTTTTGGAATCAATTCGATTGGAGTTTTTGGTGTAATAAAATCTTTAATTTTAGGATAAAACATAATGGCCAGCGCAGCAATTAGGACTATCGCCAAAATTACAAATATGGTTATTTGTCCACGTTTACTGCTAAATCTTACTTTACCCATTTTTTATTTTACTTCTCATTTGTTAAAATGAAAATTTTGTCTATTATTCATTCGATTTTATAATTATTAAACCTTTCTTGTTTGTTTTGTTTCTGTCATTTTAGACAAAACTAACAATCAGAAAATCCGAGGTTTTCTGAGTATTGAAAATCTTCAGACAACACCCTGGAAGGGTTCGTTTGATTTTCAATTGTTTAATATGTCCTTATATTAGCTATACAGCCATTATTATAATTTCCTTGATAATCTTTGCAAAGGATATAATATCTTTTATCATAAAGCCAAGTAGTAGTATGTTGTTTGTCAAGTCCATTAAGCGCTGTTCCATTATTAAGGTAATCGAAAAAACATCCTTGTCGACTGTCAAGTGAGAAAATGCAAAAAGAATTTTCATTAGTACCTATACTTAACTGCCCTTGGTGATTAAATAATCTAGTTAAAACCGGAGAGGTATCGTCCACTTTTAGATAAAAAGTACTATTTGCTTCTACAATATTTTCTGATAAATCTTGGCATCTCACATTGAGGTAGTACTGTGACTCATTCTGACCAGTAATCATTTGCTTATGTCTATTTGAGTTAGTATTAAAGAATCTAGTAAGGGCTGTACCATTAAAATTATTAGTTTTAGATATTCTCCATTTGCATTCTGCTATTCCTCCGCTCCCTCCTCCAGAAGTACTTGTTTCAATATCAAAAGAGGTATTATAACTAGGTTTTGAAATTGTTCCAAGTGGAGTAATCTCATTAATCTGAAGTTTTTCAGAAGGCCTTAGAATATAGGTGTAATCATTTTGAGAGGTATGCTTATTTCTTTTGTATATACAATATTATGCTCGTCGCAAAATGCTCTAAGTTTTTTCATATAATCTTTTGGTAAAAGTGCTG
>CAYLGX010000058.1:0-3890 GCA_964383425.1 Candidatus Woesearchaeota archaeon | reverse complement strand
GCTTATTTCTTTTGTATATTAAAGTTGAACTTAAATTATATTCTTTACCTTCCAGCCAAGGTTGATCTTTACATTTAATATAGTACAATGTTTCTTGTGTTCTGTTGAGGGTTACATTGGTTAATATGCCAGAGCAAGAATACTGGTCAAGAATACCTGATGTGCTAATGGAAGTATCACAAGTAAGGGTATGGTTACTATTCATTAGGTCATAGTCTTCATCTTTTAAGCTCCATTTACATTCGGCAGGCTCATTCATACTAAATGAAATGACCTTTTGAGTAGTGTTATATTTTATTGCACTTCCCGAAACTGGTAAGAATTGTTTTAAGAAAGGTGCACTAGTATCGGGCCCTGCAAGAACATTGAAATTAATCGGATGAGCAGTACCTGTTTCTCCATTTCCGGCAACGTCGATACATCTCACATAAATTGTATATTTTCCATCCTGAGTTATTAAATCATATTCATTTGCATCAATATCACTAGCATTTATTGAAGATATTTGTCCGGGTAAATTTAATATTACTGAGTGAGTAGTATCATAGCCCTCACCAAAATCATATTCCATATCACTAAATGTTGCGCCCGCTTTGTTTATATCAAACTTACATAGTGCATCTTCATTTGTAGTTATTGTAAATTGGGCTCCAGTAAAAGGCAATAATTCAGTTGGACAATTTTTACAAGTTATGGATGGAGCAGAGGAATCATCATCAGCTATGCAATATCCTTTATCGGCTCCCTCGGGTTCGAAATATTCGCAAGCCTTTCCCAGAGATAAACATCTATATTCGGAACAAGGTAATTTATCGCTTCCACATTTTTGGCAATTACTATTTCCAGCAGGGGCTTTCCAAGGAACACATTTAAAATCAACTGTGCAAGTTCTCTTACTTAAATCTCCCTTACAAGTCAAAACTGGTCCTTCTCCGGAATTTGAACCGCCCACGCCTTGCCAATTAAGCTTACCTACGCAATCACCCATATGTCTACAGAGATTACTCAAACTCATTAGTACAGTGAGATCTATTGGAAGTGTAGAAGTAAAACTAGATTTTCCAACATATTTGTTCAGAGGATTCAAACCCTTTCTATTGACTGGATCTTTTGGGCTTACTTGGGAATTGTCTGTATCTGGTTCCATTTTTTTACCCAATTCCCAAACAGTTGGATCCGTGCTTATTAATCCAGCATATCCATATTTGTGGACCGCATCATCTTCAACACTAACATACCAGTGCATCGGACTAGCATCGCGACCCCACAAACTAGTTCCCTTTTTATCATAGTGTGCTTTTAGTATCACTTGTGCAGTATAATCTCCTGCACTACATGTTCCTTCATCAGATTTTCCGCCAAGTTCTTGGCCAGGAGCAATTTGGGGAGCACAGACTCCTATTCCTAAGTCTGTTAATAATGGATTTGCAACTTCTTGTGTTTTTTCATTTTTCGCCTGATAATCTTCTATTTTATTCTTTGATCCGGGTGCTTTAGCACAAAAAGAGGGTTTAGTTAAATCGGCCCCTCCATTAATCTCAGCGAGGGAGCTGCAAGGGGCAGCATCAGTAGAAGTTATAATGATACATGAATCTTCACTACAATCCTCTTCTTTAAATTTAAAACCGGTTACCGGATTTTCTTCTCCGTTTGCATCAAAACAGTCCTGGTAATTATTTTTTTCGCATTTTGCTTTTCCGCCAGAATTATCTTTTATATTGCAGATTTCTTCGCGGTAGTCCGCGCATGGTTCAGTAACTATTTCTCCATTTAAACAAGATTTAATAAAATATCTACTTCCCACTTTAATAAGTTCCTTATCAATTATTTGCCACGGAACTAGGTCAGGTTCTATTCCTAAAGGAGGAATACACCAACTTTCTCCATTCTTTTTACCATTGTCGCAGTTTAAACTTTTACAATAGGCTTCTTTTGAATTTTTAGTTGTACAAAGAAGACCTGCATCATAATCACAAACCTCTTTTCTAGCATCGGCATTTCCGCAACTATCTTTATAGTGAACATTTTCGTTATAGCACATTGTGTCGGTTGTTTTATTACAAGTAGTGTTTAGTGAGGGCTGCGAACATAAAGTATCTTGGTGAAATTCTCCGCTTCCGCATTCTGCATAAGTGGAATACTTACAATCACGGGTTCTGCCTGTTCCGTAAACACAGGCTCCGGTAGTTTGTGCTCTTCCTAAATTATAACAGGTTTGCTCATCACTAGAGGTAAACGTTCCGGGAAAAGGAAATCCCTTTGCCCTTGATAAAATTTCACATTCACGAGAAGTTGAAAAAACAGTATTAGTTCCTAAAACACAACATCCTTTTATGCAAGATGAAATACTACAAGACGTTGAAGCAGAAAAAGTTCCGCCATTATTTATACAAGCAGAATATTCTGAATTTTGTGCACATGAACCGGAATTAGCATCATAACAGCAACCATATTCTGCACTAACCAAACTAATCATAGCAAAAGCTAGTATCATCGCAAATAATATTTTTATATTATTTTTAATCATGGTAACCTCACACAATTCCTAAGAGCAAAATTAAATTGCTTCCCACTCAATATTTCTTTAATTGTATAAATTTCTTGGCCATCTCCGCCATAAACTGGTTTATTTATTTCAAAATCTCTATTAAATCTATTTAATTTAGCAAGGTCCGCATTACAACTTTCTTCAAGACAATTGCAAGTAACTTCTTCATTTATAATTTCAAGGCTTATTTTAGCAAAGTTGTACAGTGGTGAATTAATAGAAGAATCAAAATTACTTAGTATAATTGTTTGTTCATTTTGAGTAAAAGTAATTTTCTTTCTTACCTTTGCCTGGATTTTATCAAGAAGTATTTCTGTGCTTATATTGGAATCTTCTTCGGCGTAATCATATTTAGCAAATTGAACTTTAATATCATTAAAGCATTTTTCTACTATTGGTTTAATCAGAGTAGTAATTTCTTTTTCCATTTCAACTTTGAGCACAGGATGTTTATTTATACAAAGCTCTTCTTCTGCGGAAGTATAGCACATCCAAACAACGTTTTTATTATCAAACATTATACTATCTGAAGGGTTAGCAAAACCTCCGTGAGGAATAATTGTATCTTGTGCCAGAATTAGAGCGTCTTTAATGCATTTTTGCATATAACCTTTAGGGTCTTCTCTTACTGATATTTCTGGAGTAGATTTGCTGCCAGTATAAAATATTAATCCTAAACTTAATACAATTATCAATGCAACTATCACGAATATTGTAATTTGCCCCTTTTTATGCATGGTATTAGTCATTTTTACTCGTTTTTATTTGTTTTTATTTATGTTTATTTGTTCTTTTGCCTACTTCTTTAAAAATAAAAAGTCAGAAAATCTATTATTTTCTGAATTTTGAAAATCTTTTTGCAACAACCGAAGGTTTCGTCGATTTTCAAATTTGTTTTTATTTATGTTTATTTGTTCTTTTACCTATTTTTATTTGATTATAAGATCTTTAATATTAATTCCGCAACCAACATTAGTATTATTATACACATCTTGGCATCTAATAAAGTATTCTTTACTATAACTTCCAGGAGCCGTGTGGTATGTTCCTGTTCCCGTCATTTCATTTATGCCATTTTCAGCGAAGTCAAAACCGCAGCCCAGTGTAGTGTTTTGAGTATATCTACATATTGCCCTTTCATTAGTTACGATAATTAATTTTTTATCGGCATCATAGTGTCTGATTATTTGTGGAGGCGTATTATCCGCAACAAATTCAAAAACAGCGTTTCCATAGGCTATATTTAAAGCTTGATCTTGACACATTATTGAAATATTATATTTTCCCGGAATGATTGAAGTAAACTTTTGACTATGTGATTTAGTTCCAGTACTTTCAAACT
>CAYLGX010000057.1:0-5746 GCA_964383425.1 Candidatus Woesearchaeota archaeon | reverse complement strand
TACACACCTCAAAGATTAAACGCTAAAGACTTTTATAAATATTCCTTAGTCAACTTTCCCATCTAAAACTCTAGAATCAGGGCTTAATAAGAAAACATGATCTCCTTTATAACGAACCCCTCTAGCAACTTTTTGAACCAAATCACGTCGAGCTTTATCCATATAGAATTCCATAAACTTTGTCGGTTGTTCTTTCTTTAAAATCTGCCAGAACAAACCTTGAATATTTGGATAAGGATATTTGGTAACAATAATAGAATTACATTGCTCTCCAGGAAAATCAACACCTCTAGAACATTTTGTAGTAAAAAGGACTTTAGTTTTACCAGCTTTGAAATCATTAAATGCATTATTATCTAACTGGAGTTTAGCAAATTCCTCTCTCGAAATGATATTACTAAAACCAATTTGCTTTTTCTCTAACTCAGTAGGTAAATCAGCAAAAGTAGAAACATGAACCAAAACAGGCGGTTTTGCATTTGAAATTGCAGAAGAAAGCGCTTTCAAATAATCTCCCCGAGTATAAACTCCTGCTTTAAAATTCTCAAACTTACAATTTTTTTCAAAACCAGTCCGATACTTAGTAATTTTTCCGGGACTCATAATCTCTGCATCAATAATCTTAAATCTCTCTAAACCAAAAATATCTTTCAAAACAGAATCTGAATGCAAAGTGCCTGACATTAAAACCAAAACATTATTCTTATCTATTAAATCTTTAAATCTCCTAGAAACATTAATAGACACAAGATTAACATGCACCGTATCTCCGAAACTAGAACTGAATAAAGATTGTTGCTCTTGTTTGGAAGTTTCTAAAGCAACATATGTTTCATCAATTAAATCCTCAAAACTTTTTACTGCTTCAAAAACAAAATTATAATAATTTCCATCTTCTCCTTCGGCAAGATAAGGGTTCTCCAAAATTAATTCAAATAATTCCTTAAATTTATGAGCGTTTAACTTTTCAATCCCATCAGTATGATTTGCAATTATTTTATTTGCAAGTAAACTCATTTCCTTTATAGTATTCTTATCTTTAGGAGTTTCAGGAACCAAACTAGCTAATGCAGAATTTAGTCTATTCAAATTTATCTTCTTTTCATTTGCAAAACTATCCAAAAAGTCATCGCACTCATCTATAACTTCTAAATCCGTTTTAGGTTTTCTCCCAATTGCAGTTTCAAGCATATACTTCATTGCATTAAAAATCAAAACATCCGCATCAATATAAGAATGATATTGCTGATAATAACCACAACCCTTGGCTCTCTCAAATAAAGCATATTCTTTTCCTGAAATAGTCATATATTTTCTTTTTCTTGCTTTACTTAATACCTTCCCACCAGTTTCAGCACCCATAATAGGGGACCAATAAGGACATGCTGCAGCAACGCTAATCCTCCTAACATCTGCAACACTTGAAAAATCTTCTTTTCTGACTTCGGGATTTTGTCCAATAAAAGTCAAAATCTTATTCATGTTTTTCTCTCTTAATTCAATATCACAAGGCAACTGAGGATCATCAGCTTTACAACCGCCATCACAAAATTTACAACTAAAATTTCCTCGCCCTTTAATAACTGCTATCTTGAGTTTTTTTCCATCTTCTTTCAAAATAAAATTTTTCTTAGTATAATCTCTTTCATACTGATCCTGTAAACTTTTTATTGGAACAACTACGGAAGTTTTATTGAAATGCTTTGCAAGATTTAGAGCCATAGCACTTTTACCACTTCCACAAACACCCCTAACAAAAATAATTTTATTTCCAGCATCAATTGCACTTAGAACTTCCTTAACAACATCCTCCTGCGTCTTTCCATTTGTAAACTTAAGCGGATGAAGCTTTTCCCCTTGCTTTTCATAATCAACATCAATAGAATCAAGAGTGCCAAATCTTTCCTCTTCTTCATCTTCATTTTTTTTCTTATATAAGGACCAAGAATGCTTCCTACTTGGCTTCTCGACAGGGGCTGCACCAGGAACAATTATCCGACCATTTTCATCAAAATCCATCTTTTATCACCTTACACTCGAAAATAATATATGGTTTAAAAGGATTTAGATAAAGAGAAATAATTAAAAAGGTTCAAAGATTAATTAAATAAATGGAAAAGTTATCGGAAGGAAAAAAGAGATTTAAGGTAGACACGCGAAATCTTGTTGATGTAACTCTTATGGGAATTGCAATTGCCCTGTTCGGATTAATAATTACCATAAAACCAGAGTTACTAACGGAAAGTATATTTTTAGGTATCCAACTTGCATTAATTATACCTTTTTTTCTTTGTGGTCTTCTCTCTAGAATAAAAGAAGCAACATATTCTGACTCACATAGATGGCGAGAATTAGCACGTATAAGTTTTATAATAGGATATGGTTTTTTTATTAATATTTTAGGGCTAATACTTGCATTTGTAGCCCCAATTTATCTTTCAATATCTTTTTTTGCAATAGATTTATTATTAACAGCAGTAAGAGCGGGGGTTGTAATTTCATATAATCCGGAAGGATTTAAAGAAAGAATAGCTAGAGAAATAACGCAATTATTAATAATTGTATTCATGGGAATTCTACCTGCACTTAGAGTTTATTAAAATAAAAAAGCCTCAAAAAAGAGGCTAAATTTAATAAGATCCGTTGGGCATCTTGTAGTCTACGTAATTCCTATAAGCCTTCTCTCTTTCCTGAACTGTTTTGAATTGTTTA
Organism: Candidatus Woesearchaeota archaeon; assembly: GCA_964383425.1. Taxonomy (GTDB): domain Archaea; phylum Nanobdellota; class Nanobdellia; order Pacearchaeales; family GW2011-AR1; genus CAIPOI01. The sequence continues at coordinate 3,034 of CAYLGX010000057.1, read as the reverse complement.
ATCATATACCCATGTTGATCCATTGATCCATATCCATTTGGATTACTAGATCCGCAGATAGAGTCCCAATCCGCTCTGACGTACATAATATCTTTGCTTTCTTCGGAGCAAAATCCAACCAAAGAATACTTAGATACCATTCCGAATCTAAAGTCAGAACCGTCCCAACCGTGTACTTCTCCAGTTCGCGGTAATCTTTTTTCTAATGTGTCGCTCATTTTGTTTCACCTCCTTTCAATTCTCCAATCCTTATTTCAGAAAGAATTTTCTCTAAATCTTCTTTTGCATTCAATTTACTCAAACTAAAGTCAGGAGAAGGAAAATCACTAAGTTCTCTTTTCATCGAAGAAGTTCCAACAATAACGGCACTAGGATTGCTTCTTCTTATTTCAGGAATTAATGAATAACCAATATTTCTTAAGCAATCACTATAAGCTCTTTCTTGCTTAAAATATTCAGTATAATCAACATTTACACCAGTAGGAGCAACGGGCTCTGCAGTATCATCAATAGGCATTCTGTGATCCAATAAAACTAAACCATATTTAGTTTCATTAGTCATTTTTCTTACAGAGTTATAAGATCTTGCAATGTCATAACTTGCATTAGGGAGAACTTCTTTTACAACCCACTCTAAAAGTCTTAAAGGATCTCCTTGATCTTCTACAATTAGTGGTCTTGCTATTTCAACTTGTTTTCTGTCTCGTGTTTCCATGTTAATCACGTTTATTTTTCTCCTTCCATTTTTCACAAGCTTGGTGAACTCCACAATAAGGATTTTTTGTATGATCGTAATTCTGACAATCAAACATTGCAGGAAGTTTTTGAAGCAATCTTTCTCTACCATCTAAAAATAAAGTAGACCAAATTTCTTGTTCTATATCAGTTTGATAAGGAATTTTCCAGAAATTACAATATTCTGTTGCAATTTTCTCGGCAATTTCGAATGAATCGCCAAAAACATTTTCAGAAAGGCGCTTAATGAGATTATCGCTGCTCATTTTATTACTCCTGCAAGTTTAGCTTGTAACCCTGCCATGCATCTACAAATTCCGTCCTTTTTGCAAGGACTATCGGCAGTACAATGACATTCATGTGACTTAGGGACTACTAATTCAACCGCTTTCTCTAAAGAAGAGCCAGTAATATTGCCTATACTTTCACTATTGCCCTTGTAAGGAGATACTGTGTTGTATCCAGGTAAGGTTTGAGGTTCTTGATATTGGACGCTCATTTGAAACAATTTGGCGTATCAAAATAGCATTGATTGCCAACCCCCCCTTCATATTTAGTATACATTCTCAATGCATCTAACATATTTTTGCTAGAACACTTTGGAGTCACCCAAACAGATTCAGTTGCTCCCTGTGATTTTATATCCCTAAGATAATCAATTATTGCTCCGATACAATAACTTGTTACTTTTTGAGGATAAATGTTCCACGTAGCTCTCTCTTCATATCTAGAAAATCTATTTGCTCCTTTTTTCTCAGAATGAGCACATCCCTTATTTGCAGCAGAAGTCATTATTTCTACGCCATAATTTTCTGCAACATTCTGAAAAGCCCGAGGAACGGAGTAATCTAATTTTGCTCTTTCTTCATGGCTTAATGGAAGATCATTTATTAATAAACTAACTTTTGCGTCAATACCATTACCCTGGAGTCTTTTCGCAATATAACATGCCTGATTCCAAGTTTGTTTTGCATTTTTTGGCAAGTAGTCTGAACTTGAATCAAAAGGAATATAATGGCCTCCATTTATTACAACACTTCCTTCAACATCTTGTAATTGTTTTTCTAAATTACTCACAAACTCAAAAAACTCTTCGCTTCCAGTACTATCTGTTTTAGCAGAATAGATACTATAAGGTATCTTGGATTGCTCTTGCCATACAGAACAAACCTCTTGTGTTTCTTGTGTTATATTTTGTGTTTTCATCTTGTTTTTACTCCTTTATAGTAACAATACATAGGAATACTAGTATATGAAAGTTTTTACTATATTTTCATCCTTTTTACGATAAATTTATAAATAAAGCCTATTTAAGATAAAATATGGAGAAATTAACCCTTGTAGACAAAAAGATACTTTATATGATAGACTATAATCCTAGAATAACTTTTAAAGAATTAGCTAAGATCTGCCGCCTATCAAAAGACACAATAAAATATAGAATAAACAGACTAGAGAAAGAGAAAATAATAACACAGTATACTTGTTATATAGATTATAAAAAACTTGGAAATCAATCATACAAACTTTACTTTAAACTAAATGGAACATCAGAGCAGAAAGAAGCCCTAAAAGAATATCTGAGAAAACAAAAGAATATTTTTGCAATGTTTGATTCATCAGGTACATGGAATTTTGCAATTGCACTATTTGCAAAAACACATGAGGAATTCAATAAAATTGAAAATTCTTTATTAGAAAAATTCGGAGAAATAATCGCTGAAAGAAAATTCTGTACAATGATAGATGCCAGATTATTTCACAAAAACTTGTTAGAAACAGATACAAAAAATCCAATTGGAGAAAATATTTTCTGGGGAGAGATAGAAAATAAAAAACTAGATGAAATCGACAAGAAATTAATAAAAATCATACACGAAAATTCCAGAATGTCTTTAGTCGATCTAGCAGAAAAAATAAAATTAAGTATTGATGCTACAAAGAATAGAATACAGAGGTTAAAAGAAAATAAAATAGTCTATATCTATAAAACAGGAATAGACTATCAAAAATTAGGATTTGATTCATACAAACTTCTTTTCTCTCCAAAAAAATACTCTGAAGAAATCGAAGAAAAAATGATAAATTTCTTCAAAAATAATAAACATTGTATAAATATAATAAGAACGATAGGGCCTTGGAAACTAGAAGTAGAATTTCTTTTTCAAAAAACAACAGAGGTAGACAAACTATTAGATGAACTATACAATAACTTTAAAGAAAATATTTTAGATATAGACTTATCAATATTCAGAAATGAAGAAATATTGGCTTGTAATGAACTACTTCTTAATTAAAT
>CAYLGX010000056.1:0-5893 GCA_964383425.1 Candidatus Woesearchaeota archaeon | reverse complement strand
AGAATATAGATAATTTTCAATAGAATATTCATATGATATGTGCATATTTTTAAAGTAAAACTAACTATTATTAAAATGACGGCGAGTTATGAATCAAAACTAATTTCTATAGTAAGAAAGCAAGATTGGCTTATGGATGTATTAAAATCAGTCCGCGATTTAGAACTACCTGACTGGTATATTGCAGCCGGAGCAATTAGAAATACTGTCTGGAATACCTTGCACAACTATTCTAAAAATATAAAACTTAATGATATTGATGTGATTTACTTTGATCGGGAAAATTTAGAAACAAAAAAAGAAAAAGAAAGCGAATCTAGATTATCAAAGTTATTCCCAAAGTTAGTTTTCGAAGTAATAAATCAAGCAAGGGCCCACGTATTTACTAAAGGAAGACCTAAAGCAACATCATCTATTGATTCAGTATCCTATTGGACTGAAACTCCTACTTGCGTAGGAGTACGTTTAGAAAAAGATGATTCAATTAGCATATGCGCACCATACGGGTTGAAGGATTTATTTGAACTCCAAGTTAGACCCGTTCCAATTCCAAAAAGAGACCTCAAATTGTATGAAGAAAGAAAAAAAAGTAAACAATGGGTCAAAACCTGGCCAAGACTTAAAATAGATTAAAAAATTAGAGGGGCAGCTTCATAGTTACCAAATTTTAACGACAAAGAGATAATTTTAAAAGTAAATACGGCCTAATTCTTTTATGGAATCAAATCCACCATTAACACATTGGGATTCTGGCTTAATGGCCCTCAATCCTGCAAAAATAGAAAGCACACTAGGGACAATTATCCGTACAATATACGATGATAAAAAAGGACTTCTTGCAGTAGGGGTAAAAAGCGAAGGCAGATTAGAACAAACTATTACAATTACATATAACTATTTTGATGAAGACAATTTAGAAAAAGAACAGGCTCAAAAATTGCCAGACGCAGTCCAAAAGTTATATACTGATTTTGAAATAGAAAATGCTTCTCAACTTGTGGGCAAAAAGATAACTGGAATTTATGATTTTAACATATTAGTAGGTATAAGAAAAGTACAACCTTAAAAAAGACAGTGAAGATTCCCAATTTTTAATTATTCTAAAGCAATAACTTTAAAATCCCAATTTTTCTTTATAATCCATACGGGTCCGTAGCTCAGCCAGGTTAGAGTACTACACTCTTAATGTAGGTGTCGAGGGTTCAAATCCCTCCGGACCCATTTAGGGATTTGAACAAAGGGTTCAAATTCTTCAACTCGATCGGGGAGAGTTGAATGAGCTAGAAAATTATTAATTTTCTAGACCCTCCGGACCCATTCCAATTTATGATGAAATCCCAAGAGATTATTAAAACGCTCGAAATTCTTAAAGACTATTTAAAAGATGAAAGAAAAACAACACTTAATAGAGAAGGAAAAGATACTAAAAACTTTACACCCTATCAAACCCTTATTTCATGCTTACTTTCACTTAGGGCAAAAGATGAAGTTACCGAAGTAATATCACAAGAACTATTCAAAGTTGCAGATACACCCGAAAAGATGCTGAAAATCCCAGAAGCGAAATTAAAAAAAATAATATTCTCCTCAGGGCATTATAACAAAAAAGCAGAAGCAATAAGACATGTTTCTAGCGAATTAATAGCGAGATTTAATTCCATAGTTCCGCAAACTCGCGAAGAACTAGAGTCTATAAAACATATCGGACCAAAAACTGCAAATATTGTGCTTTGTTTCTCATTTGATAAAGAAGTTATACCTGTAGATACTCATGTACACCGAATTCCTAACAGACTTGGCTGGCTTGCAACTAAAAGTCCAGAACTAACCGAAATAGGATTAATGAAAATTTTACCTAAACCCTATTGGACACAAATAAATGGTTTATTCCTATTATTTGGAAAAAAAGTTTGCCTTCCAGTTTCTCCTTTATGCAGCCAATGCCCGATTAACAAATACTGCAAAAAAATAGGTGTTAAAACAAGTAGATAAAAATATTAATTAAAACTTACTCAAAATTTCCAAAGTTTTCTTATCAGCTAATCTTGCATCATTTAGCCTTGGAAAAGCTTCTTTTGAAGGCAGAGTAGTTAAATCCGGATTAGAAGGCAAATGAACCATAGCATATTGCTCAATTGTGCAACCATATGCTTGTTCAAACCTTTTTCTAACATAATCGGAAACAGCCATATAACCTCAAGATAAAATTAATATATAAACATTACTAGATAAAAAAATAGAAATCACCCCTCAATAAAAAAATAAAAAATTAAGCAACTAGTGCTCTTCTAATGTTATCAATTGCATCTGCAATTTCTTTGCCTTTCTTGGTTAACTTAATAACCTTTATTCGGCCTTGTTTCTCAAATACTACAAGTCCTAATTCTTGTAAAGACTGCAAGATCTTAACAGCATGGCTGTAAGTACAATCTACTTCTTTCGCAAGAACACTTCCATATCTGACCTTAGAAACCTTACTAAGAGCAACTAACATTAAAGCTGGCTTTCTTCTAAAAAAGATATCAAAATTGTCTTTCATGGTGGTGATGTTTAATTAAAGGTTATTTTGTAACCTATATATCAATCGGTATATATTGCTTTATAAACTTTCGCTGGAAAAAATTCAACTAGTCAGTAGTTATAACTTGGAAGATAGGTGACACTGCACGCAAAGATGACAACAGAAAAGAAGTAACTCTAAAGAAACAAAAAGTAAAAATAATAATTTAATTTATTTATCTTCCTGATCTTCCATTATCTTCTTAAATTGATTCTGAAACCCAATTCCTTTGGGAACTACTACCTTGTCCATTCGTAGTTTCATAGGAACATTTGCAATTTTTTCAATATGGGGACTTTTTGAAGGGGGCAATGGATTTGTCCTAGACAGCGGAGCTACTCTCTTCCTAAAAAAATCTTTGGCCATGATAATTATATTTGATTTTCCCGCTTTAAATGCTTTATTATGTAGTTTTTACATAACGCTAAACCAATATGGATAAGATTTAAATATCATAAGCCCCAACATGATTTATGATAGATATAAAAATTATTAGAGAAACGCCGCAGTTAATAAAAACTAATTGCAAAAATCGAGGTTATGACATAAATGTAGATGAGATTATTACTCTTGATGTAGAATGGAGAAAATTAAAAACCGAAGATGATGAGCTTAGGGCGCAAAGAAATAAAGTTTCTGAAAGTATTAATCAGGCTAAAAAAGATAAAAAACCAATAGAAGCAATTCTAGCCAAAGCAAAGGAAATACCATTAAAACTAGCTGAAAACGAAAAAAAGGAAAATGAACTAAAAGCAAAAATGGATTTTCTAATATCTACCCTTCCAAATATCCAAGCAGAAGATACTCCAATGGGCGATGCTTCACATAATAAAGAAGTTCACGTAAAAGGAAAAATACTAAAAATAAAAAATCCAAAAGGACATTTAGAATTACTCGAAGCTTTTGACTTAATTGATATGAAAAGGGCAACAAAAATTGCAGGAGCCGGTTTTTACATATTAAAAGGAAAAGCTGCCAAATTACAAAGGGCCTTAGTTCAATTTATGTTAGACTTCCATGGTAAGAATGGATTTACTGAAATAAATCCACCTCAAATGGTAAATAGAAAATCTGCATTCGGAACTGGAAACTTACCTAAATTTGACGATCAACTTTACAAAACGAATGATGACCTGATCATGGTTCCAACAGCAGAAGTTCCAGTAACTAATATCTACGCAGATGAAATTTTAGCAGAAAAAGATTTACCAATGAAATTTTGCGCATTTACTGAATGCTACAGAACAGAAGCTGGAAGAAAAGCAGGGGAAGAGGGATTATTTAGGCTTCATCAATTCGAAAAAGTAGAAATGGTTTATATTTGTAAACCGGAAGATTCAGTTAAATTTTTAGAAGAAATGACGGAAAATGCGGAAAATATTCTAGCCGCCCTAGAATTACCTTATAGACGGATTCTACTTTCAAAAGAAGATGCGGGATTTTGTTCAGCAAAAACGTATGATCTAGAAGTATGGAGTCCTGCAATGAATAGATACCTAGAAACTTCTTCATGTTCTAACTGCACAGATTTCCAAGCAAGAAGAATGAATACAAGATATCAAGCTAAAGATGGGATCAAATCAGTACATACCCTAAATGGTTCTGGAATTGCCTTGCCAAGATTAATGATTTCCTTAATAGAAAACAACCAGCAAGAAAATGGCAGCATAAAAATTCCAGAAGTCCTTTGGCCGTATACTGGATTTAAAGTAATAGGAAAAGAAGACGATAAAGCAGAAACGAAAGAGAAAAAGACTTCTAAAAGCAAATAAATTTGCTCTAAAAATAAATATATTAAATTAATTGATTAAAATAAAAATCAATTAAAAAATACGAGATAAAAGTTAAAAAAATAATAAAAATAAAAGTTAAAATAAGTCAGTTAAAAGAAATTATAATTTCTTTTTTTTACTTACTGCCTTTGATTTTGATTTTTTAGCTGCCATTGTTCCTCCTTTTTATTAATATATTAATGCAAATCCTTTATTTAAAGGTATGCTAAATTTGATAAAAATAAAAAATACCCAAAAAAGTTATCGTCGAGAAAAAATAATTAAAAAAATAAAAATTACAAAAATCAACTAAATTTAATAATTAGATTAAATTATAATCAATCGAAAGGTTTATTATTTTTTATAAAATTCATGAAAAAATACAATTTTTAAAGCTAGATAACCTAAGAAAAATATGGAAGAAGACAGAAAAAAATTAAAGATTCTTACTGCGGGAGATTTGCATGGCGACGCTAGTATTTCTAAGAAACTGGCAGAACGAGCTGAAAAAGAAAAAGTAGACCTGGTTATCTTAACTGGAGACTTAACTGGGATGATCCATACAAAAAACCTTATTCAACCATTTTTAGATCGACATCAAAGGGTAGTTTTTATTCCTGGAAACTGGGAAACAAAGAGTGATGCAGAAGCAATATCTAAAAAATATAATATAAAAAATCTTGAAAAAAATTATCTAGTCTACAACGGAGTAGGTATATTCGGAGTAGGTAGTGCAGATTGGGCCCTATTTCCCGAAGACGAAAGAACATTTAAAACTTTAAAAAAAGACTTTGATAAGATAAAGAATCTAGAGAAAAAAATATTAATTTCACATCTCCATGCCGCTGGAACTAAATCCGAGCTAAGTGGAATTCCGGGGAATGCGGGCCTTCGAAAAGCAATAGATGAATTTCAACCAGACTTATTCATCCATTCACATATTCATGAACTAGAGGGCGCAGATGAGAAAATAGGAAAAACGAGAGTAGTAAACGTTGGAAGAAAGGGTAAAATATTTGAAATTTAAAAAATTAAAGTCTATTCGAAAAAAGCTTCTTAATTAATTCCTTATGTGATTTAAATGATCTTATCCCCACTGTTCTAACAACCTTATCCAGCGAAGTTTCCCCGTTTATAACTTTACCCAAACCTGAAATTAACATGGGCTTCATACCATTATTGACTGCAACAGGAAAATATTTTTCAGCCTGCATTACTCCTGAACTAATCATGTCTCTCGCATCCTCGCTTATCGCCCAAAGTTCAGTAATAGTAGTTCTACCTGAATATACGCTATCATCATGATTATCTGTTTTAAATAAAATCTCTCCTTTTCTAAAATAATCTTCCTCCATGAGTTTATTCAATGCCAGCCCCCCATCCACCTCTATCATATTTTTAGGAAGCTGACGACTTGCAAGTTCATTTTGTATTTTACTCGAAAATGTTCCAACTAATCTTTGAGCCATAATAGCTTGAATATTAGCTGCAATATCTGCATAAGCAATATTCATACCCATTAAACGCAGCAAAGTACTTATGGAAGTATTAGTATGAAGAG
>CAYLGX010000055.1:0-6103 GCA_964383425.1 Candidatus Woesearchaeota archaeon | reverse complement strand
TGGAACAGATATAACTCTAAATGCAAAAAAGGTTTTAGCAGTTCCAGTTGTTAATTATACTGTGGATGCTCCGGTCGTAAATTCTACTCCCGAACCAACTCCTGCTTCAAATGATACTAATGTGATACAAACTGCATCAGTAGTAAACTCTATGCCTCAAGTTATAAATTCAAATAATGCTAGTTTAACTGGCAATGCCATTAGTACTCCTAGTGAAAATGTTTCAACCGAACCTCAAGTAAGTTTTGGTGAAAAAACTAAACAAATATGGGCTGCTGTAGATCTTTATGCATACTACGTTTTGGGCGCTTTTGCAGTAATTATTGTACTTTTCTTAATTATTTTAGCAATTAAAAAATTCATGTCTGGCGAACATCCTTCTTATTCAGGTAATAAAATCCATTCTGGAGAAGATATTCGAATAACTAAAGATCCGAGAATAGAAAAAGAACTAGGCGAAGCTCAAAGAAAAATAAAAGAAGCACAAGAAGTTATTGATAAAATAAGTCACAGAGAAACAAAAGTGGTTGATGCTGAAAAGAAATTTGAAGAAGCAAGAAAAGAACTTGAACGAGCGAAGCGGAGTTACTAATTATGGCCATCAAAAAAAAGAAAAATGATTCTATTAAAGAAGTAAAGGTAGATAGTAACAAAACAGAATCTGAAAAGAAAACTTCTTTTGAAAGCATTACAAAAATAACATTCATAGTCTTAGGAATAATTATCGTTGCAATGGCAGTTTGGGCATATTTAGTTTATAGTTCGGCTAATTATAATTACATGGGCGTAGAATTTAGTAAGGCGCGCGAAGGTAAAATTGATTTTTATACTGCTAAACTTCCAGCACTTGACAATGCAGGCAATATAGTAAGTTATGCTAAAGTAGACTTCAGAAGTAGTCCTCCCTCGTTAAAAAATATACCTGTAGAGTTCAAATCTGCTTTAAAATTTGTTAAGTCTAAAACAGTTTATGTCAGCGTTACAGAGAATCTTAGTAGTTGTAATGGTTATTCTGGTGTTGCTTTGATTAATTTTGGAAGATTTTTAGCATTATTCGGGCTTGATGCAAAGGGAGCAGTAGACGATAAAAATTATACTAACAACAAAGATACTCCATTTGTTAATTGCGGAACTAATCCAAATAATACGGTTATCCTGATTAAAGATGGAGATAAAACTAAGATAGAACAAACAGCAGAAAATTGTTATGAAATTACTTTTGCTAATTGTGAAGTTTTAAGGGCAACAGAAAGATTCGAATTGCAAATGATGAGTGAGTATATGGGAAATATTAACTCAGCCTAATTCTTAGTAATATAATTTTTTATAGCTTTAACATCAGAGTATACTGGGTATTCTTTTATATTAAATAAATATGCAGTTAAAAACCAAACTCCCACTACTAGGAGAGTACTAAGAAAATACCAGACAAACTTATGAACAATATCATAATAAGCTACATCTTTTATTATCCACATAGCAAGCACAAATATTCTAGCAATATTCAGCGAAAGCAAGAGTAAAATTGAAAATGTAAGTGATAAAATTCGTTTTAATGGGCTCATAGCTACAAGTAGATTAAGTGCAACAAGTAAGAGATAAGCTGAAATGGCCAGGCATGCTGGAATTAACTCAATAGAAACCCTCTGTACAAGTATTAGGTTACCCATTACAAAGCTTTCAAAGAATAGATTAAGCATAAAACTAACTGGATAGATCGTTAAAATTAAAACCGTATCTGCAAATACTGGTAAAAGTAGAAATAAACTTAATGCTAATAAGAATAGGTATCTAAGCAGGATTAGGACAAGCCCTTTATTATTTTGCATATCTATTAAATATAAAATACGTTTAAATAAGTAACTAAGGATAAGAAAAGTCTAAATTTATCTATATAATGGTGCAGAAAGTCGATCTTCAGTTAAAAGAACTCTATTCACTTCTTGTTTTGAAACTCTTCCAAAATTACCCATTTTCTTAAAAAATGATTTCATTTTTCCTTCGTTGTATTTTTCTCCAACTAAAGAGCCTGCTAGTTTTTTAAGTTCAAGACCAGTTTCACTATTTTTATGAAGTGTTGAAGGCATACATTTTGATAAAGCTTCTAAAACTTTTATTTCGTGCGGAAGAACCGCTAAAACATTTACTCCTGCTGCCTTTTCAATATCATCAAGGCTTAGTTCGAAATTTTTTCCGTGGACCTTATTTAAAACAAGTCCTATAATCGGTGTCTTTCTTACTTTTGCAAGTTTTACTGCATTCAGAGTTGTAGCGAGAGTAACATAATCAGGAGTAGTCAATACTAGTATTTCATCTGAAGCCATCATTGTTGCTAGTATTTCTTCATTTAAATTAGGGGAAGAGTCAACAATAATCAGATCGTACTTATTTTTAATTTCTTTTAATTTATCTTTAAGTGCATAAGGATCTATTCGTTCATAAATATGGGATCCGGGAATAATATCAAAACCATAACCGGTTTCATAAATTGCATCTTTAATATTTGCTTTTCCATCAAGTACATGGTGAAGTGTAATTTCAGGATTAATTAGGCCAATATGTAATCCGAGCGTAGGTGAAGTAAAATTAGCATCTACTAGTAAAACTTTTTTATTAAAATCATTAACTAGCGAGGCTCCTAGCGAAGAAACAGTAGAGGTTTTTCCTACTCCGCCCTTAATTGAAATAACTCCTATTGTCTTAGCCATAGTTAACCATATACCTCTTTTATTTTATTAACCATAAAATCTTTTCCATAAATTTGGCATTCATTTGTAAAAACTTGTTTTTTATCTAGTTCAATAGTATCTTCTTTATCTGAAACAAACTTTTCTTTTTTTCCAGATAAATCTGCTTTAACATTTTGCATATGTGTTTTAACTAAATTGTTCATATATTTTTTTAATTTATCTTCTTCTATAGCTTTTTCAGTTTCCTTGTCCATTTTAAAATGGAAACCTTTTTCTTTAAGTTCTTTATAGATTTCTTTTTTGTGATCTATAACTTTACTGTTATTTTTTTCAATCACAACCGGAGCGCTAGCTCTCTGGCCATATCTTACGTGTGAATTATTTGTATTTGCTACGGGTTTATTCATTTTTTCCTCTCTTTTTTCTATTTGTATTAATGATTTAATGCTTATTAATGTTTCTTTTCAGCAATTTTCCCCTTCAGGATAAATTTTGCATAAATTTTTACAATTGGAATCATCCATTTCTTTTGCGTATTCTTGGATTCGCAGCATTTGAGCAGAAGAGTTCATTCTTTGTGCTAGTGGAACAATTAAGTCCAAACTATTTCCTACGAGTGTATCGCAATTTTTAGTTTTAACTACTTCTATTTTTCCCTGATAAACTTTTCCAAGTTCTGCTATTTTTTTACCCAGTCTTTTAACATTACATTCATAAATTTCTGGAGAAGAATAAATTGCAGCATAAAGTAAATTTCCATAGTAATACATTGACTCGGTTCCCTTCCGAACATATCCTCGATCATACTGCGTTTTGCAGAAACTGCCATCGCATTGACCTACTACACTAATAGCGCATTTGTCTGAAGCGAATCCAAAGCAAACACTTTGCTGATTAGCCTTGCAATTATCCACATTAGTACTAAAATTAATATTACCCATTCCAAGACTTTTTATTTCTTCTTCTATATCTGCTGGAGCCGCAACAAAACAGTAATTATTAAATGTAGTCATAACTAAATCATCCACTCTAAATCCTGCATAAAAAGGTTTTGAAAAAATATAATATGTTTTTCCCTCAGTTACATTATCTGAGAATACATATTTATTATACCTTGATATTTCTGCTCCAGGTTCAGTCCATTTTTTTAGTATACCGGATTCTTCTGAGAAAGCAATTGTTTGTTTTCCAAAAATAGGGCTGTATTGTCCCCATGTTGAGCAGGTCAAATAGACTCTAGTATTCTTTCCAAAACTTATTTTAGAAGAATATGCTGAAGATATTCCATTTACAATAGGATTTAGATAATTAGATAATTGAGCGGCAGCTTGCGTATACTCAGAATATTTGGCCTGGGGCACAATTAATTGAGTGGTAGCATAAATTGCTAAGATAAGTATTGCTACTCCTGCAATTATTGCAAATAAATTTCCAAATGGAATGTCAAATCCTTTTTTATTTCTCATTTTAAGTTATTATTTTTAAAGTTTAAAATGAGAAAGTCTGAAAATTTATGATTTTCAGAATTTAGAAAATCTTCGGACAACAACCGAAGGTTTCGTAGATTTTCTAATTTTTTATTTTTCATGTTTATTTTTTACCTATTTTTTATACGTCTGAAAGTCTTACAAAAGCTTCTTCGAATTTCTTTTCTATTCTTATAGAAATTTTTCTATCTTTAACTTTTACGCAAAGCGGATTTCTTTCTGTATAAATAAATTTGATTTTATCAAAATTAATTCCGTAGTCTTTACCTGGTGAATATAAATAAACATTCATATCTTGTTCGTAATAGGTAGAAGTAACATAATTCCAAACCATCGATTCGGCAGTATTTGGGCTTTTAGGAACAGAGCTAAAATTCATAAAACAAACATATTCTATTCCTGAAGGTAGATTTGACTTAAAAATATAATTTGTACTTTCAGCATAAAAAGCCTGTTTAACATTTTTATCTAAATCATCAAGAAAAAATCCAAGGGTAGTGGTGTCTTGATAATTAAGAAAAGTTTTTATTCCCATAAACGCGCCCAAAACAAAAAATACGATTAAAATTATGCTCCAGATCATTCCAAAGCTTAGTCCAAAAACACCCTCTGCTTTTTTATTTTTCATTTTTATTTTTCAAATTTAAAATGAGAAAGTCTGAAAATTTATAATTTTCAGAATTTAGAAAATCTTTTGACAACAACCGAAGGTTTCGTAGATTTTCTAAGGTATTACAATACCTCTCCTTTCATAATCAACTATAGAATCAAGGCTTTTTAATAGTTTTCTTATCTATTCTAGTCTTTATTTTCCAAAGAAACTTTCTCTTATTTTAGCATCTTCTTTCTCTTTTTCATTTTTTTCTATTTCCATTTTTTTACAAGCCTCATAAATTTTATTCCAATCAATCACTTCTCCGGACTGATTTTTTTTAATATAATCATTCGCGGGGGCAACTACTGGTTTTTCTTCGGACTTTCTTTCTAATACTTTTACTTCAGTTTTTCCTACAACTTTTCCATCAACAGACCATACTGCAACATAATTTCCCGCTGTAGGATTACGGAAAGTATAGCCTTTAGCCATAGTGATTTTTTTATCTTCTTCTTCAAATAATAATTTTCCATTTTCATCGATAATTTGATATTTTACTAATTCCTCCCCAGTAAAACCATAAAAATTTATGGTTTGATCATTATAAAACACATTTCCCTCTCCAATAAATTCATCTCTGTCTGAAAGCCCATTATTATTAAAATCTTTATATCCGGTATGGGCAAAAAATTTAGGGCTATTTTCCCATGTTTTTTCTTGTAGTTTATTATTTGAAGCTACGATTCTTTCAAGTATTTTTACTTCAGTTTTTCCTGCAACTTTTCCGTCCATAGACCATACTGCAACATAATTTCCAGGTTTCATTATAACCGGATTTGGAGAAAAAGTATGAATTTGTCTTCGCGGCTCAGTAGGAGATTCAAGTTTTATAATACTTTTTCCATTTTCATCAAAAAGTTCATAACCGGATAGTTTACCACTCATATTAGCCAAAAAGTCTATTTGTTGATTTTGATAAAAAGTATTTCCTTCTCCGATATATTCGTCTCTTCCAGCAAGGCCGTTATTATCAAAATCTTTATAACTCAAATAAGCAAAAAATTTAGGGCTATTTTCCCATGTTTTTTCTTGAGGAGTATTAGCTACGACATTATTTACCGTTATATTGGGTTGCGTTTGCCTAACATTATTTTGTTGTGCTTGACTATTTTGTATTGCATTCATAACCTGTTCATGTTCCTTTCTTCTTGCTTCATCGTCCTCTGTGTCTCCTAGAGCTTTAAACGCACCACTTAGTGCCTTGAATGAATCCGCAGTCTTTTTATCCTTAGCATAAGACTCTGTCATTTTAGACACCATTTCTGCGACTC
>CAYLGX010000054.1:0-6132 GCA_964383425.1 Candidatus Woesearchaeota archaeon | reverse complement strand
AGAGTTCATAAGTAGCAACTGATTTTTCTGCTATACTTCCGCTTGTTGCTCCACCGCCGCCCCCACCGCCACCACCGGCAGTAGTAATTGTTGTCGTAGTAGTCGGTAATGAACAATCAGGATCATAAACTAGATTAGAAGTGAGATTCATACAAGCCTCTACGCAAACAGTATCTTTTATAGGATAACAAAGAAAGTTTACTGTAATCGTATCATTAATCATTGTGGAATTTGCATAATGATAAATTAATCCGCCAGAAATATTATGCCCTTCTGAAGTAATGGTTATTTCCCGACTTTCCAAGCTAGCTGTTTCTAAAAGTGCCGCTTGAGGTTTTAAAGTTAAATCAGCATATTGAAAAATTGAACTGTTAGAGAGATTATTAAAATTATAATTACTCTGCCCGCCGGTTATCGCTAATATTTCAGGTATTGTCCAATTAACTGAAACATTATATGCCGTATTAGTTGCAAGTCCATCTCCGCCCATATTTCTTACATAGGCACTAAGATTAAACTCTTGTGAAGTAAGATAAACATTTATCGAACTATTCAATGCATTCAAATATAAATAAGGGCCAGAAGGAAGGACAAATAAGGTAGTAGATACATTTCTAGTATTAATTTTATCAACCGTGTCATTGAATACAACTCCTTCTTTTTTAGATACAATTTCAATAGATGGATTCTGCACCCTCAGAGCAGAAGTAACTGAAGGAAAACTAGCAAGTACTGAAATAGTCTGATTTTCACCAGCATCAAGAGAAATACTGCGAGTAAAATCTAAATATCTCCTAGAAGAATACCACCTGCTATCATCTGAAACTAAATCATTATAATCCGAATTAAAATTTGTTCTGGACAAACTAAATGTTAAAGAACAATTTCCAGGATAAGCTAAATCTCCCTCATTAAATAAAGTAAAAGAACCTATAGATTTGTCTTCATAAAACCCGCTAACTTCTACTAGGGAAGAAGGACTAACTCTCCAAGTACAATCCCAACTAGAGCTTAAAGTATACTCGGAAGAATTTCTAGAATCGCCTAGAGTATCATTTGCTACGAAACGGTAAACTATTGTTCCTTCAGCGGCAGGTAAAGTAAAACTTCCATTGAAAATTGCATAAATAGAAATCTGATTTTCAGAAGAATAAATCGTACTTTGATTTTCTAATTTAGTCCTATTTGCACTGCTCCAATTTTGTAATGAAGTTTTCCATTCAAGATAGACCGAATCGATGTTGTAATCTGAATCAGAAATATTTACTAGGACATAAACTTCAGTTCCCGGATCCAGACTTTCATTAGACTCCGGATTTTGAGATGAACTTACAAAGAGGGGCGCCACATTGGCTCCGACAATTCTAGTTTCAGTAGAATTAAAGTTTCCAGCCAGATCCGTAACTTTGATATAATAGCTATAAGTATTTCCAGGAACAAGCCCTGTTTGATTATAGGTAAATGTCCAAGTATTATTACTGTTTTGATTTAAATATTCACTTGTTTGGTTAAACAAATAAAAAGTCCCATTCCAAAAATAACTAACATTGGCAAGATTATCCTCGACTATGCTCACATTAAGTACGAACTGTTGACTTCTACCTTCTTCGCTATACGGAGTAGGATCTGTGAAATTAACTAGTGGTAAAACTGTATCTACAATTAAATTTCTTTCGTCAGTTTGAAATAGATTTCCTGCAAAATCTACAACCTTAAAGAACCAAGTATAAATTCCATCAACCATTCCAAGTACAATGCCTACCGGGGCAGTAAATGTATCGGCAGCATAATTAATTGTTTGATTTAAAATATTATTTACATATAGGCTAACGTTTCTAATAAGTAGATTATCGGAAATAACTCCGCTAAAATTAACAAAACTGTTATTTAGATAAGTATTATTTAAAAGAGACAGCAAGGTCATATTGGGATTTGTAAAATCTAATACTACCCTTCTAGAATCAGAAGAATCTATAGTAAAAGCCTCGCTTCCAGAACTAAGTGAATAAGAGTATATGCCTTGTGCATCTGTTTGATTTTTATAAAAATACCAAGCAGTATCATTATATTTGTATAAATTTGATTTATACAAATTAGTTATCTCTCCAGCATTTAAAGTTTTATTGAAAATATAGACTTCATCAATAGTCCCATTGAAAAAATTAGTATCTGAAATAGACTTGCCTATAAACAAACTTGAAGGATTATTCTGAATAGCCGCATTTCCTGAAATATCCGTAGTACCTATTAAATTTCCGTCTAAATATCTAAGTGCGTTTCCATTTCTCTGAAAAACAACAGCTAAATGGTGCCAAGAATCATCATTGGTCAAATTACCTGCTTCAATAGAAGTAATATTATTATTGTTTACCTTAAACTGAAAATTAAGTTTTCCATTATTAATAAAAAGACTGTATCTATCCGTAGCATTACCCTTATCAAGAACATAATTTAGACCACTACTGTTCAATTTAACCCAGGCCAATAATGTAAAGTCAATACCTCTGAAATTAAGTGAAGTATGGTCCTCTAGTTCAAGATAGTCATCTACTCCATCAAATTGTCTTGCAAGACCATATTTCCCATCAACTACAAGTGGAATTTTAGTCGTAGAAATATTAGAATAAAACCTAATATAATCTAGATAAAATGAGCCCGATGTAGAAGTAGCACCATTAAAATTAAGCTTTATCCAGTCAATTAGCCCATCATTATCGACCCAATTTGCATCCGTGATTGGTACATCTAGAATATGCCAGTCTCCGTCAGCAATAATATTAAATGTTTGAAAACAACTTTCACTAAAGGCAGCACAATCTGTGTTGTCAATATAATAAAGTTTAATTGCATTAGGTCCATTAACATAACTTTTGTATTCGAGCTCTAAATTATTTTTAGTAGAATTAAAATTAGTAATATTCTTAGCGATAGAGGGATTTTGAGTAGAGTTAAGTTTTATTTCTGCAAATCCTCTTGACCAAGTATTATAACTAAGATTAACAGCAGTCCAATTTGTACCATAATAATCGAAATTAAAAAATCGTTCAACACTAGTATAATTTCTTCCAGCACCAGCAATATTTTCATATAATCCTGCATCGCTTATCCTGTAATCATTTTCAAATAAAGAAGAAAAATTATTAAAACTCAGATACAACAAATTTTTATCAAAAAGAGTATATCTCGTATTATTCCAAGTATAAATTAAGTTTTGCATGTTATTCGCAATTACTGAAATATTTATTTCAAAAGAATTTCTAAAACCGCTGTTATTTACCGGAGTATTTAGAAATGAATAATCTCCGAGTAAAGATTGAAGAAAGGCAAAACTTCCATCGCCAGCTTTTCCATAAATCCCCGAGGCGAATCCACCGGTTACCGTAGTTAATGGAAAGCCAAGCCAAGTCGATTGATTGTAATAAACCGCCACTCTCCCTCCGGAACCTCCTCCGGCGTAAAGGGTGGTACCATCGTACATACCATTTCCGCCATTAGCCTGCAGATAACCATTTCCAGAAATATTATTGGTAGTAATCCAAATACTTCCTCCGCTCCCCCCTCCCCCAAATGAACGAAGATAATTTTGGCCACTTGATAAAATTTGACCATTTAATAATAAATTAATTGAATTAATTTTAATTATTCCGCCCCCGCCACCACCAAGACTATTTTGCCCAACATAATAACCTCCGCCGCTTCCATAAGTGAACGGAGTAGCAGAACTTCCATAAGCTGCCCCTCCAGAATAACCTGGAGAAGATGTACCTCCTCTATTTCCATGTCCTGCGCCCGAAGCTCTATCTCCTGCCACACTACCTACGCCCGGGCCAGTTGTAGGGGCATATCCCAAGGAACTAGCATCAATTCTAGAAGTATTAGAAATAGTCAAATTCTGCAAAGATAAAATTAAATTTGCATAAATTCCGGAATTTTCTAAATTTAAATTGGCATTTAAAAAAGGAAAATTAATATGCCTAGAATAATTCCTAGTCATAATAAAAGAGTTATTTAAATATAGCGAACTATAACTTGGAAAATCTAAAGTATAATTATATGTGGAATTGAAAACAGTGTTATTCATCATCACTGATCTAAGATCACTATTGAAAACATTAGTAGTATTAATTACCATATTATCTGAATCAACATAAAGATAGGCACTAGATATCCCTGTAGGAGAAACAATACTCAAATTAGTAAAATTATAATACAGCGGATAAGCGGAGTTCCAAAAAGTTGTAGCAGCAGTCCCACTTTGATTTGCAATACCAGTTAAACTTTCAAATCTAAATCCTTCTGAAATAATAACCGAATTTTCATTCATTTTAGAAATAATAAATGTTCCAGGTTCTGCTTTTCCATAATTTCCAGAAGAAGTTCCACCAGTTACAGTTGAAGATGAGAGCCCAGTCCAAGTTGATTGATTATAGTAAACTGCTATTCTCCCCCCAGAACCTCCTCCAGCATAAAGAGTGGTTCCCTCGTACATACCATTTCCGCCATTGGACTGTAAATAACCACTTCCCGAAAGATTATTTGTGGTAATCCAAATACTTCCTCCGCTACCGCCCCCTCCAAATGAACTAAGATAATTTTGCCCATTTGAATAAATTAGTCCATTAAAAATGAAACTATTTGAATTAATTTTAATTATTCCTCCCCCGGTACCGCCAAGACTATTTTGCCCAACATAATAACCGCCCCCACTTCCAAAAGTTGTTGGTGCAATAGAACCCCCGTATGCTACCCCGCCAGTATAACTTAAAGAAGATGCGCCTCCTCTATTTCCATGTCCGGCTCCCGAAGCCCTCTCTCCCAATGAACTACCTGCACCAGGACCAGTTGCAGAAGAATATCCCAAATAACTTGCATCCAGCCGAGAGTTAACATCCATACTTAAATTCTGCAAAGATAAAACTAAATTTGCATAAATTCCAGAATTTTCTAAATTAAGATTATTATCTATAAATGGGAGAATAACAAATTTAAAAAAATTTTTAGTCTTCAGAATTGAATTATTTAAATATAACGAATGATAATTAGAAAAATCTAAAGTATAATTATATGTGGAATTGAAAACCGTGTTATTCATCATCACTGATCTAAGATCGCTATTGAAAACATTAGTAGTATTAATTACCATATTTTCTGAATCAACATAAAGATAGGCACTAGATATCCCTGTAGGAGAAACAATACTCAAATTAGTAAAATTATAATACAGCGGATAAGCGGAGTTCCAAAAAGTTGTAGCAGCAGTCCCACTTTGATTTGCAATACCAGTTAAACTTTCAAATCTAAATCCTTCTGAAATAATAACCGAATTTTCATTCATTTTAGAAATAATAAATGTTCCAGGTTCTGCTTTTCCATAATTTCCAGAAGAAGTTCCACCAGTTACAGTTGAAGATGAGAGCCCAGTCCAAGTTGATTGATTATAGTAAACTGCTATTCTCCCCCCAGAACCTCCTCCAGCATAAAGAGTGGTTCCCTCGTACATACCATTTCCGCCATTGGACTGTAAATAACCACTTCCCGAAATAGTATCGGTCGTAACCCATATACTTCCCCCCGAACCTCCGCCAGCAAATGAGCCAACATAACGTCTTCCACTAGCTAAAATTTGACCGTTTAAAATTAGATGGTTAGAATTAATTTTAATTATTCCTCCGCCGCTACCTGAAAGAATATTTTGTCCCAAATAATAACCGCCCCCACTTCCATAAGTGAATGGGGCAAGAGAACTTCCGTAAGCCACTCCACCCAAATATCCAACAGAAGATGTACCTCCCATATTTCCGTGCCCTCCTCCCGAAGCCCGATCTCCTAGAGTACTTCCTTTTCCAGGACCAGTTCCAGCAGGATAACCTAGATTACTAGCATTAATCCTCGAGTTAAAATCTATACTCAAATTGATAACCGAGATAATACTATTAGCATAAATTACTGAATTTTCTAAATTTAAATCCTGTGTAGTTAAAGGCAACATAAGAAATTTCAAATAATTACTTAATTGAATAATTGAATTATTTAAATAAATCCTTTTAAAATCTGGAAAATCTAAAGTTATATTATATGTGCTGGTGAATGTTAATCCATCGATTACTCCTGTTTCTGCAGTTAAATTATTTA
>CAYLGX010000053.1:0-6220 GCA_964383425.1 Candidatus Woesearchaeota archaeon | reverse complement strand
GCGAAAGCAGGCACACAATTTCCAGTACCAAATTCACAGAATTGATTAACTGGACAAGATGTTGCTGTTGGACTTAAATCACGACAAGTATCTGCATCAAATTGACCGCAAGTTTTGAATGCTATATTGCTTGAACAAACCTTTGCTCCAAGTACTGAACATTCATCACTACAAGGTATAACTGCAGGAGTTCCACAAGCGCCTTCTTGACAAATTTTTCCACTAGCACAAGTTTGCTTTGAAGTTAAATTTGAATATAAACAATTACTAGAATTTTTAATACAAGTATAATTACCGAGTACTGAGCCATTAACACATTTCATTTCTGTTGTACCCTCATCACAAAAACTAGGACAAGTATCAACTGGCCAAGGGCCTTGCCAGAAAAAAAGCTTAAGGACTTTAACATACCTCGGATCATAATATTTTACAGTACTGCTAACTATCGCCTCCTGAGTATAAACATCATAAGGAACACTCATTCCCAAAGCACAAACTTCATTATAATTACAAACCCGCGCAACATGACTTAGTCCCGCAGGAACACTAAGTTCAAGAACATCATTTACTCCAGAAACATCGTTATTAAGAATTTGCTCCCGCACAACTGGATCAGCAACAATTCGATCAATAATAAATTTTTCAAGCTTAACAGTTTCTTGCTGAGTTGAAACATCAGTAACTGCTGGCTGAGACATCATCGTCAAAATAACTCCAGTAATCATAATTATTCCAATAAAAGCTTCGACTATCTTCAACCATCCTTTTTTATCTAAATTTGATTTAAACATTTTTTTATGTTTGTTTTGTTTTTATTTAATCAGTACAAAACGAACAGTCAGAAATTTTCCAAATTTCTGAATTTCAAAAATTCTCTAACAACACCCTGAAAGGGTTCGTTAATTTTTGAATCGTCTTATACTCTTTTTGTATACAATCTTAATGAAATTGGTATTTTTATACCTTACTTCGGATTAATTTATTTAACGAATATAGCTTAAACTAAATTTTATTCCCAAACCCTCAAATTAAGTATAATATCTGTCCGATTCATATCACGATTTACCGCAAGCAAGGGTATATTTCTTGATAAAATATTAATGGCACTCGGCCGCGCTCTCTCGCCGCTCATAATCATGCTATTCGTCTGATTAAATACTGAAAAAACAAATTCGGATTTTATATTAAGACTACTTTTCAAGGAATCGTAATTTGTATTGAAAGAATTATTAAATGCAACAAGATTCTCATAAAGCACCTTTTTGTCCTTATCATGCAGGCCGTAAGAATAAGCTCCGGGCAAAATAGGAGTACACGGACCTATATCGGTTAACTCATGCACATTCAAAACTGAGTTATAATAAATTAAATAATATTTTTCTGCCGCAGTTGCCTGGATATACATAAACGAACCATCAGCAGAAATCTTAGAATTTCTTACCCGATCTTGCGAATCTTTTACAAGAATAACTGCTCCCGCGCCAATATCATTGGGTATTCTAAAACAGCCAGCAACCGGAGTATCAATAATTAAGGAAATTTTTTCATGAGTAATAGACAAGTTATCCACTATTTGTCTTTCAGCAAAATCAAGAACTGCAGTATTGGTTGACTTCTGATTAATGGGATTTAAAAAAATAAGCAAAGTAAAAAGAAAGCCAGCAAAAATAACAAAGGACAAAATTGTTTCTATATGACTTTGTGCTTTTACTTGTTTGATCATTATTTTATCCATCATTGTTAAGCCCCGGGTGCTCCCAAAACCAGATTTGCACCGCTAGAGATTAACCAAGCTAAAGCAACCAAAATAAAAGAATGCTTCATTCCATATTTAATTTTCCCTTCTGAAATCTTACCTATGACTAGGCCTGCAAAAAATCCTTGTGCGAGCAGTAAAAATAAGAAGGGTCTAGCAAAAGCAGCAGAATCTAGTTTAGCAGTCGTTTCAACTTTTAATTGACTACCCACAGTACTAAGTCCACTTGAAACTCCACCCAGGTCCAAACTTCCAACCATAGGTAAAATATTAAACTGCATAACGAGCATGATAGCAATAAAAATTAAATAAATAATGTAACCTTGAACAGTCAAGTTGTATACTGCTGCCTTTCTTTCTTTCTTTAGAGTTTCAATCTGACTTACTGAAAACGAAACTGATTCTAAAATATTTTCAATTCTTCCGCCAGACTTTTCTGCTTCCCTTATCAAACTTACAGCCCTAGAAATTACTGAACTATTAACATCACGAGCAAAAATTTCAAGTGCATCTTTTACAGGAATACCTAGTGCAATTTGATTAGCAAGTTTTTGAACATGCGGACTTAAACTGGCATAGTCTTTTGTCTTAACATTAATAATACTTTTACTAATAGGAGTTCCAGATCTAACTCCCTCAACTAAATCACGAGCAAATTCCAAAAACATTTGATCTTTATCTCTCTCTTCCTTGGACTCAAGAAGCAAACTCATTAGGAATGGAATACCCATGATTACTACTGCAATACCCAAAATAAAGGATAAGGCAGCGAAAGACATTAAATTAATAAAAAATAAAATAAGACAAACTACAAAGATTGCAAGGCCTGCTATAATTCCGGTTAATTCTGATTTACTAATGGTCGGTTTTTTAGTTAAGTTGGCCATATTAGAACCTCGGTTGCTTTACATTTAGGAAAAGTATAAACATCATATTTATCAAACTAATCATGAAAATAACAAGTACGCTTAAATTGCTAGGTTCAAAAATTCCACCCGAGCTAAAACCAGTCATGCTAATTAAAACAAATAACATCATCATAATCATGGGCGCAGCAATAACTAAACTAATGTAAATATTCATAAAAGTTTCAGCAATATGAGTATATTTCTCTCGCTCAAGCCGGTAATCAAAAAGCAAAGTATCCGCATGTTTGTTCAAATAACTAGATAATTCTCCGCCAGAAGTTATTGCGGTAGCAAGTCCATTAAATAATTGGGCAAGTCGCTCAGAAGGAGAAGTTTCAGAAGATTTCTTAAGCGCGCTAACTAAGTCATAACCATAAAAATTAAGATAATTGGTTAATTTTCTTATTTCTCTTTGTGAAAATGGATAATCCTTAGAGTTAACGAGTATATTAAAAATTTTACTTGGCTCAATTCCAGAAGTAGCAATTGCAGCAATGTAAATTGTTAAAAATGGAAGTTCCTGGTTAATCTCTTTTTCAAGAGATTTACGAGTAGAGGAAGGATAAAGATAAAATCCTAAAAGTACAATTAGGGGAAATAAAAACATTACTAAAAGTCCAAACAAATAACTCTTAAAAACAATAAATACAATTGCAATTGGAATAGAAATAATAAACGCCAGCAAGGTAGAAAAAAGCATAATTGCAACAAAACTATTAATTATTAAAGGAGACGCAATCTTTCGCAAATCAGTCTTAACTGAATTGAAATAACCTCCCCTAATTAATTTATCAGAAGATTCTCTAAAGTATTTATTTGAAATTCTAGAAAATGACTCAAGCAAGAGGGTATCTGTACTTACCGAAGTAGAAACTGTTTTTTCAAGCTCTTTTTTTGCTTCTTTGTCTACAAACATATTTTTCATAAAACTTTTTTCATCCTCTTTTTTTATAGCCACACTTTTTTTCTGATTATCGGCTATAAACTGCACATTAGTAATATCCGGAGGAGATTTATTAGTAGGAGCAAGAGTTTTGTAAATAGAAACATTATTCACTAGGTCTGGCAAAGCCCGATTCAATATTTTTAATTGAGGAAGAAGAGCATTAAGTGAACGAATAATCATATTTTTATTTTCAATACTACTTTCATTTTCTAATTTTTGAAATAGAGAATTAATTTCAATAGCTATTTCTTTTTCTCTAACAATATTTTGATTAAGTAAGTCGAGGGTCATTTTAGAGTAAGATCTATTTTTTTCTGAAATTCTAAAAGTGCTTCTTTAGCAGAATCGAATTTAACTTTATCACTGGAATTGTAAGCTTTTGCAAAAGCTTCATAAGAATCTTCAAGTCCGTTAATCAACTGAAACAGTAAGGGTAAGTCTTTGAATTCCATGTTTATTTTTCATCCACCAAGATTTTAGTTAAAAATAAACAGTCAGAAATTCCATGAATTTCTGAATGTAAAAAACTCTCTTGCAACAACCGAAGGTTTCGTGAGTTTTTTACCATTTATACTTTCCCTCCATTTTCTTTTTTAAGTTTTTCATAAATTATAGAATTAATAAACGCAGCAAGAGATCCGAATTTGTATTTATTTTCTTCGCTAGAGAGCTGAAGCTTAAGCTTCTTCAATAAGTCATCATCTATTCTCACTACACCCATTTTTTATTTTTATAACGTTCTTTATTCTAAAAATAAAAAAATCAGAAATTTTTAATTTCTGAGTTTCGAAAATCTCCCTACAACAACCCGAAGGGTTTCGTAGATTTTCGAATATTTTTATCTTTCATTTAGCCTTTCAAGCTCGAGTTACATATTGTAACATATAGTTACATATTGTAACAGGTATATAAATGTTATGTTTAGATAGTTTAAATTGTCTGTAAATTAAAAAAATTAGGCTGCACTAATACCCAAATAAGTTAAAACACCCTTTGGATCCTTATAATACTGATGAATAATACTCTGAACTTCCTTAAAGCCATTTATGCCCTTCTTAGACATCTCATTTAAGATTATAGTTCTTATTTTAAACTCTTTTTCAAGTTCAGCCATTGTAAAACCATATCTTCTTGAAATTTTATCAAAGACAGCGCTACTTTTCTTAGAATAGAATAAATCTTCACGCGGATTCCAAGTAAACGGAGTATTAGTCATAGCAATTCCGTCATTGCTAACATTAACTATCTCTACAATTTCCCTAAGTTTTCTAGTTTCCTGTGAGTTTACAATTGCATGAGTCATAATTGTAACTGCGTCCACAGTATTAATCAATGTAGGAGAAAGACTAATCGGAGGAGTTTCAAGTCTCTTAATCAAAGTATCAACAGAATCTGAGTGAATAGTCGAAATAGAAGCATGACCCGAAGCCATACCCTGGAATAATACATTTGCTTCTTCACCTCTAACTTCTCCAACAATTACATAATCTGGATTTTGTCTGAAACTTGCCTTAAGTAAATTAAACAAACTAACTTCTCCGACTCCGCCAAGTCCAACCGAACTTCTAGCAACTGAAGGAAGCCAATTTTCTCTGTAAAGCGAAAGTTCCCTAGTATCTTCAATCGAAACAACTCTCGCTTCAGATGGGATAAAAAAAGCAACCGCATTAAGTAAAGAAGTTTTACCGGAAGCAGTACCGCCAGTAATTAAAATATTACATTTATACTGAATTAAAATCCATAAGTACGCTAACATCTCTGGGCTTAGAGTATTAAATGCAAGTAACTGAATCGGAGTCCAGGGAATTTTAGTAAACTTTCTTATTGTAAATGTTGGCCCCTTCGAACTAATTTCAGCAGTATAAGTTGCGTTAACTCTCGAACCATCTGGCAGTGTTCCATCAAAAATAGGAGAAGCATAGGAAATATATTTTCCGCATCTCTGCGCAAGTTTCTCAACAAAGCTAGCAAGTCCCTCAATAGAACGAAAATTTATATTTGTTCTAATATTTTTATAAATTCTGTGAATAATATAAATCGGAGTATTAGCCCCGTTACATTCTATATCCTCAATAAAATAATCACGAAGAAGCGGTTCAATTTCATTTAGTCCAATAAAATCCCTATATAAAAAATAAAATATCTTTCTAAAATCTTCATCAGAAACATCCTCTCCAAGTTCGCCAATAATTAACCTTGCAGTCTCATTAATGTATTTAATCATAGCTTCTTGAGTTTTTTCTACAACAATATTAATGTTCATAACTTCGAGCATAGCTTCTTCAATTCTTCTAAGTAAATCTTTTTGATTAGCATTCAAAAGTGGCTCTTCTACTTCATAAACTAATTCATTAGTAGTTGCATCCCAAAAAATATGAATCGAAACATAAGGGGAAATTAAAGTATATCTTACATCAATTTTAGTTTTATCTTTTAGAATAGGCAATGGAGGGAGAATAGGGGAAAAATTAAGCGTTATTTCACTAGCTTTCATTATGCTACTTCCTGTATGTTTATTTTATTATTTCCATTATTTTGAAGCTGCAACTTATAATCCATAGAGGAGGCAGTAAAGGTTTTCTTTGCATCTTGTCCATTAAGTATGAGATT
>CAYLGX010000052.1:0-6400 GCA_964383425.1 Candidatus Woesearchaeota archaeon | reverse complement strand
TCCAGATGAAGAGGGAGATTATACTTTTACATTTAGTTTAAATGGATTAACTTCTCCGTCAATCCCAAAACATGTTGATCCGGTTCCTCCCTGTGATCGTGTTTTTACCCCTAATCCTATTAATGTAGAATCTACCTTTACAGATGCTTTAACTCCAGGTAGTCCGGAGTACACTTGTCGTGTAGATTATGTTTTTCCTTCTGAATCAAACTATTCTGTAAGCAGTAAAATTAATGATTTGGACAAAGATAGCTTTTTTTCTAAAAATCAATTTCCTTCTTGGCAACCTTGGAGTCCCCATGATGTAGATGATTGGGTTTTCAATGATACTAAATATGGAGATTCAACAACAAGTTATCTTTGTTTAAGCAGCGGTTCTGCAGATTATAATGAGATTATAAATGAAACTTTAGATAAAAGAAAAAATTGTACTGTTGATAACAACAATGATGGTATCGGGGATTTTGCTGCTTGTTCTTATTGTAGGAACCCGCGGGCTGCCGAAGTTGCAGATGATATCGATAATAACGGATTTGGAGTTTGCCAAGCAAATGTTAGTCGAGCTTGCAGAGTCGAAGGTTATACGGGAGATGGCGCAGATGACGCAAGTAATACTCCGGTAACAAATTCATCAGGGGCAATAGTTTCTCGGATGGGTTGCGGTCCCGTTAGAAATGAATTTGGTGTTACAGATACTTTTTGTCAAATGACCGATAATGTTCCGGGAATGAAAGAATATCAAAGAGCAGTAAAATGGGGTCAAAGACTTTTTACTTCTACTGTATTTAGTGTTTCACAACCCTCATTACTTGGCGGTCCGGTTGAATACAATCAATCAATTTATTATGAGTTTATTCCGGGAGGGTCTGTAGTTGAAGATTCTTTTGGTAATTTTAAAATTAATGAGGCCACTTGTTCTTTAACTGAAGTAGTTGCTCCGGTAGAAGGTAGTACTGTTGCTTCTATTCCAGGAATTGGTGCTTTTGTTCCTTTAATTAATAATGATCCAAGTTATGCTAGCGGATATTCTTTAGAAAAAAGATCTACGGGTAATTGGTTCGGATTACAATATGTTTCCGCTTTAGTGAAACATACTTATTATCCCGGTTGTATGCCATCAAGTGAATCAAATGGAACTCATAAAGGTACTACTGGGGCTGTATTTCCTTCGCAGTTTATTGATAGTTTTAGGGGAGAACTAGATTTTACTAAATTTACAACTTCTCCTTCAGTTAGGTCAGAAAAAGATTCTGATGGAAATTTTAAATGGCAATGGCAAACTGCATTTGTGAATAAAGATAAATGTGATGACGGTGTGAACAATCATGGAACTACTGATATTTTAAGTGTCGAACCTTATGGATTTTTTATGGATCCAATAAAACAAGTAATTAAAGAGGACGGAAGTGTTACGGATCTTAATCCGCAATTTAATTTATTTTTAATTGATGTAGACAATCCTGAATGTAAATTTAATAATCCGGTTGCCGTTAGCGGAACTAATATTGTACCTAAAATTTATTCTGTTTTTGACTATAAATGGAATCCTATGAAAGGAAAATCTTATTGTAAGGACGATGATGGTGATGGTTTTTGCGGGGCTGTAATGATTTCATCCCTCAGTAGTTCTGGTACCTCGCCCGGAAGTTCAGTTCCAACTTATTCTATGTCGTACTCTCCTAATCTAACAGATAACAAATATACTTTATCTAAGCAATTTCCGGATTGTGATGATGGTACCTATAATGGCATGTACCTTTCAGGAAGTCAACCTCTATTAGTTACAAAATCTCTAGGTTGGTCAGATGTTTTTGTTGGGCAAACTTTTACTAGTTGGAATGTACATCCATTTGCTCCAGTTACGAAATCTGCTTGTGTTTTGGGTAGTGCAGGAACTTTGGAATCAAATGGATATGATTTCAATTGTAATAAAAATGGGCTCGAGGGCCAAGATATCTCCTCTTTAAAATTGGGAAAAACTCCCTTTGATTGGAGTTTGGGAACAGGTACTGAAAATTTAGCTTATGGTGCGGATAGTATGTGGTATGAACAAGTTTTATTAAACACCAATAGGGATGCTGCTTGTTATGAATATCCTGCTTATCGAGATTTTGCAATTCAAACTGCGAATGCAATTGCTCAGACTGCAGTTCTCGGCGGAGTAGGTGTTGCTTTCGCGCCAGCAATAGGCGGATTTTTATCTACTCATAAAGTATTTGCAATGAGTTTAAATGTTGTAGGAGAAGCCATGACTGGTTATGAACTTTATGCTTGTTTGAAAGATACTACAATTCCCAAATGGGCATGTTATACTTCGGCTGGCGGAAATATTGCGGCATCAGTTGCCCCGGTAGTAATTGCTATCCGTACAGATAGTTTGGCAATAAGATCTTCAAAAGGAGCCACAAGTGCCCTAAGTGGAAGAAATAAAAAAGTTAGTGCAACTCCGCGAAGTGAAGTGGGATCAACAGATAGCCCAGGTTTAACAAAGGAAGTTGATACTCCCGTCCCAGGCTGTTTCTTGAATAATACCTCTGTTTATTTGGCCGATGGTAGTTTAAAAAATATTGCAGATATTGAACTTAATGATTCTATTTTAGCTTGGGATTTAGAAAATAATGCCAGAGTTAATGCGTCAGTAACTTATACTTTCGTAAGGAATGAAACAAAGTACAGGGTTGTGCAATATGAAGAAATTTAATTTTATTTTTATATTTTTGGGAATTTTATTTATGTCTCTATTTTTTATTTCGCTAATTTCTGCTGCTGCCTTGCAGGTTACAGAAGAACATCCATTTTTAATTAACGGTTCTTGGATTAGTGCTCACGATTTAAAAATTGGAGATATTTTACAAACAGCTGACGGAAAGAAAGTCAGAATAACTGCCATAGAAGATATTATTTCAAAAGAAAATTTTCCAGTTTACAATTTGGAGGCTGGAATTTATCATGATTTTGTCGTTAATGGTGGAGATAATTTAGAAGTTATTGTGCACAATAGTAATAACCTCGGTGTTTGTTTTTCCGCAGATACATTAATTTCTTTAGCAGATGGCACTAAAAAAGAAATAAAAAATATCAATAAGGGAGATCAAGTTTTATCTTTTAATTTCACTAATAATCAATATGAATTTAGTACTGTTAACCAAATTAGTAAACATTTATCTGATGATATTTATTTAATTAATAATAAAATAAAAGTTACTTCTGGTCATCCATTCTGGACAAAAGAACTTGGTTGGGCTGCAATAAATGATTCTGAAATAAAAGAGCATCCTGAATTAAAATTAGCTAAACTAGAAATTGGACTTCATCTCCTGGATGATTCAGGGGACTATGTTGAAATAATCTCTATCCAAAAATTATTCAATAGTTCTATTGAAGTTTATAACTTTGTGGACTTGGGTATAAATCATAACTATTTCGCAGGAGGAGTACTAGTGCATAATGTGGGAAATCCTTGCGCACAAGAGGGAGTTACCGAACTTGCATTTACTCCAAATAAATTAACTGTAGAACAATTACAGGCGAGATTAACAAAACCTGGCGGTAGTGCCGAAATAGCACGTAGGCAAGCAGAGTCTATCCTTAACAAAATGGATATGACCGGCGGAGTTAATCCTGCGGCTAGTAATATTTATGCTAAAAATTATGAAATTGCCGTGAAGGATCATAGGTGGGGATCGGAATTATCCTTGGACGATTGGGGAGACGGGCCAATATATGATATGAATGTAGTTCAAAGATTTAACAGTAATTTGGAAGCATTGGCAGAGATGCGTAATCCTTCTTTGCCTAGGGGCGAGAATAGAAGATTTTCCACGGCAACAACTTTTGATTCAGGTGATACTAGCAGGTGGCAGAGGGTCAACATTGAAGTTAAAAAAAATATTTGGAATAATCCCTCGCAACAGGGATATATCTCTAGCGGAGTATATTATAAACGAGATTATCCTTATACTGTTAAAATAGGAGGAGTATCTAAAAACGTTAAAGTTAGTCATCAATTTACAGTAGGTATGCCCGGGACTACTCCCGGATCAATTCGATTTCATGCGGATGGCGCTGTAAGGACGGGAGTTAGAAGTGCAGAGGGTGAAGAGACTGTCGAGGGTTTTGAAGGTTTGTTAAATCTTTTAGATGATCTTAGGTTTAAAGCAATAAGTTCGGCAAAAAAGATAGAGAAAGCTAGAGCTATTGCTGAATTTGAATGGGTTCATTCAGTAACCTCTCCTTCGGGTTTTGGAGGAGGAACTGTTTTAATGGATATAGATATTAAATTGTTAGAACAGGCTGGATTTGCCAGTTCGATTCCAAAATCATATCGGAGAATAGAACTAGAGGCACTTGCTATGCCAAGAGATGATTGGATAAAATTAAGAACAAATGAACTGATGGGTGATAAGCCTAAAAGTTTTTGGAAATGGTTTTCTTAGAAATATCTTTGAAATAATTTCTTTAATAAAGGTTTTCTTTCACTAGCTAATTTTTCTAATAAATATTTTGCTTCATTGGGAAATTGACCATCGCCCATTGGCCCCACATTTAATAACAAATTAATTCCATTATTTTTTGCTTCGTTTATTGTGCTTTGAATTTGCTCCAAACTTTTCCATTTTCCACCGCCTTGTTTTTTATATCCCCAAGTATCATTCATAGTAATGCAAGCTTCAGCAAGTCTTTCTGTTTTTTCAGAAGGCATATAATTATCCCCCCAGCCTTTTATATCTCCGAGGCCATGTCCAATTCGGGCATTGATTAAACATTTAGGTTGCAACTTCCTTACTAAATTTTTAAGATCTACAGCATGTGTTCGATTAAAGCTAGGAATAGGATTATCAAACCACATCATTGCAATGGAGCCATACTGAGTTAGAAGTTCACTAACTTGTGGTTTTACTTTTTTTTCCATGTATTCGGTAAACTCCTCGGGCGTTCCATCTTCAAAATCCCATCTATTTCCGTATTGTCCGTCTTCAAATGAATTTCCAGCTCCTTTTTCATGCCAGTCCATTGATTGAGAATAATACAGTGCAAGTTTTATCTCTGTCCCTTCGCATGCTTTTGCTAATTCTTGTATAGGGTCTCTTTTGAATGGAGTTGCATCAACAATATTAAATTTATTTGCTTTAGAATGATACATTGCAAATCCCTCATGATGTTTTGCAGTAAATACTAAATATTTCATTCCTGCATCTTCTGCACGTTTTACCCATTCTCTTGCATTAAATTTTACCGGATTAAAATCTTGTGCTAATTTTTCGTATTCTTTTACTGGAATTTGAGCAGTGTTCATAATCCATTCTCCCAGCCATGGGACCGTATGTCCTTTCCATTCTCCGGCAAGTGTTGAATATAATCCCCAATGTACAAATAACCCTAGCTCTGCTTTTTTAAACCATTGTAGGGAACTTTCTAAATTTTTTTCCATAATTATTTATACGTTTTTTATCATTATAAACCTTTGTATTTTAGTCACTGGTTAGTAACAGCACAAATCAGAATATTTATAAACCCTAAAAAATAAAGTCATTTATGGTTACTTACAATTCACTTCAAGATAAGGTTAAATCCTATGCTGGAAAAGCTATGGCTACTGGTTTAATCGCAGCTGCAGCAATATATTCAACAGGATGCGCCTCTATTTTTCCAAAACATGATCCCAACAGCACTATGATGTTATCTACTCCCTATGGCACAAGGCCTGTTCCAAATCCATTATATGGCAAAAGTGCTCGTGAAATATTTTTAGCTGATGAAGTTGAAACTTCTGGCGGAGATAAAACTACTAATATAAGAATTGAAGGACTAAATAAGTAATTCTACTAATTTTATTTAATCTATGTGTAACTGTGTTTAAAAAAATCATCAAGAAGTTCCATTAATCTGCTAATTTTAGTTTCGCTGCCCTTATGGACAGTTCTCGTAGCCGAACGAGAATGATGATCTTTGTAGGAAGTAATACAAAGCACAGGTTTTGTTGGATATTTATTTCTTAAATATTCAATTACTTTTTCTCCGTCCATATCGGGCAAGCCAACATCAACTAATGCTAAATCAAAATAGGAAAATTCTCCGATGTTAGTAATTGCTTCAAGACCCGTGATATATAGTTCGGTTTGGTAATTCTTTTCATTCGCAAGTGCTTCTTTTAAAATAGGGCCCAGTTTAGAATCATCAACAATGATTATTTTTTTATACGAACTATTTTTTTTGTTCATTTTGTTAAATTTTAGTCAATTTTACCATTTATCTATTTAATTATTCTGTTCAATCTAGTTAGTTTTATGGCAAGGAGCATTCGCCAGTATAAACCTTTAAATAGATTAAATGATAATAAAAAATATGAAAAAGAGAGTAGTGAAAGAGAGAAATAACTTCTGGATGTATCTAGTTATTA
>CAYLGX010000051.1:3197-6420 GCA_964383425.1 Candidatus Woesearchaeota archaeon | reverse complement strand
GTCATAGTTACCTGGTGAGCGTAATTTTGTCATATTTTGGATAAATACTTTACGTGGATCTTCCCGCGGAATATTAACTTGGGCGTCAAAGTTATAATGATAAATTATATTTACTGGATTTCTAGTGTATCCCAGATTTGCTTCCCACTCGGATGGTCCATGAATACGAATATCCCTGGAAAGTTCTAATATGTAATTTATTTCCGGATAGGGATGAAAAAATGCCTCATTGTAAAAAGAAAATAAATTTTCAAAGTATTGTTTTCCTAGATTCAAATTATTTTTTTTATTAATTTCCATGATGTTCAGTATTTTCCTTTAATTTACTTCTGTCCAGTTCATAAACGTCTGCGGAAATATATGCTGTAGTAGTGTTCATATACTCTAAATATTCTCTATCTACAGTAACAACAAAATGAGAGGGTTCGATACCGGTGGCCCCAATTTCATTTAGAATATCTAATAAGTATATTCCATTTTTTGCAGTTGATAATTTTTCTTTTTCTCTAAAAAAAGTAATTTCACCATAATCTTTAGACCAAATAGTTTGTGGATCTCCCTCATAATGTTCTTTAGAAAAACCGTTGAGGGGATTTTTCCCTAGGTATTCCAATGTTGTTGATCCCGAATAGTAATTGGACTGTTTGTAATGGGCGTATAATTCTTTAAAATATTGTTCGCCTATTTCCCCGGGTAATTTTTTCAATTGAGGCCCAGTCATTTTATCGGTTCTCCTTTTACTTGATAGATTGTAATGGATCGATCTGTAGAACTAGTATCTGAATGTTCCAACGTTAGTAATTCTTCGCAGATAATATAGTCAAGATCTTTATTTTGCAATGATTCCCTAACAGTTTTATGCGCGGACAAATTGACGTTGAGGTTATTTTTTATGCCACTCCAATCCCATGAAACAAATTCACCGCCTGCGCCACTAAATCCACTAATAGTGCAATCTGCTATTCTTTCCTCTATGCCGGTAACTTCAGTTATTTCAAATAAGGAGTATCTATGCCCGTAACCCTCATTAAGAACATTTTTTAAAAATGGATATTTTTTCTTATAACTTGAATAGTCTTTTGAGTTTATCATGTTGTTATAATTAATAGCACATTTATTTCTATTTTAACCTTGTGCATACAAAATGTATTTAGTATATACTTTTAGTAATATTTATATACTTCCTTATTGCCTAAGAAGTATGAGAAGAAAGCTAATTCAACATGGCCTGTCATCACTTACGGTGTCTCTGCCAAAAAAGTGGACTAGTAAGAACAATCTTAAAAAGGGTGAAGAGGTGGAAGTAAGCGAATCTGGTTCTAGCATCAATATATCTGCAAAAAAGCATTACGAAAAAAGAAAAATTGAAATTGATGTTTCCAATTCAGCAAGCATGATAAAAAGAATAGTGGGTGCTGCATTCAAAAGCGGATATGACGAGATAGATATACGTTTCAGTTCATTTGATGAACTAAAACAAGTACAGGAGCTCACCAGAGAACAATTTAGCGGTTTTGAGATAATGGATCAAACAAAAGAAAAAGTCCTACTAAAAAACATTTCAGAAAATAATTTTGAAGAGTTTAATAATGTTTTAAGGAGATTTTTTCTAGTACTAGGTCAAGTTGCAGAAGAGTCAGCGCAGGCAATTGAAAAATCCGATTTTAAATGGATGAAAAGTATTTCTTTAATGAAAATTGAGTCAGACAAATTCGCAGATTATTGCCGTAGAGCGATAAATATGGGTTACGAACTGGAATCTAAAAGGGGTGCGCCACTCTATACTCTTGTAGAACAGCTAGAAAAATCAGTAGATCGATATGCAGATTTATGCAGTTATCTCTCTCATGAAAAATTAGAGGTTTGCAAAGAAATAAAGTCGCTCGCTAGTGAAATATCTAGTTTTGAAACTTGCGTTTATAACTTATTTTATAAGTTCGATCTTAAAAAAGTTATTGAGCTAGGGGAAATTAAAATCAATCTGCAAAAGAAGCTGGACGAAGCAGCAGTTAAATGTTCAAAAAAAGAAATTAAGGCAATTTTGCTGATGGATCGAATTTTGAATTTAATTTTTGATGTTAATGGCCCACTAATGGCAATTTACATTTAGAAATTTTAAATAAACAGTTTTTCTAGCCGAAATAAATCAATTTTTTATTTTGAGGTAATTGTTTTATTCGATACTCTACTTTGAGGGCTTCAGACCTAGTAGAATAGGCTTTAGAAGCAATTATCTGACTAAACCCCCTAGATGCTACATATTTACTTCCTTTCCCTAGCTTGTGTGCAGTCATTCTTTTTTCAAGATTATTGGTTATACCTGTATAATAAGAACCATCAAGACATTTGATAAGATAAACTTGCCAATTTTTTTCTTGCATAGATCACCAAACAATATGTTATTTAGAATTAAAACACTTATTTAAATCTTCATTAAAATAAATATTGTACTTTATCGAGTCACTATCTCTATAAGTTCATAAAATGGGTGAACTGGAATAGCAGTTACTGTTTCTGAAAGATGTTCGGGTATGGCTTCAAAGAAATAGGTTCTATCATCAGCTTCTATTTTATAACAATGAGTTTGTCCAAGTCGATTATACTGCCGATGTAGCAAGAATTCTCCGGAAACAATAGCTCCTACTTCTAGATTGGGCATTTGGGGCTCATGTATTTTTGATTGCTGTTTTAAAAATTCCAGGGCTACTTCTGATTCTAAATCATGCCATGCTTTTTTAGGTTTGTTCTTTACCATAAATTATAGTTTTTTTATGGCTTTTTAAATCCCTTATATTAAAAAATTTTCAAAGAATAAATTTACTTGCTTTTTTTTAAAGTTAAAACTCTAATTAATACAATCAAGGCGGCAACAAATGTAAAAACTTCATAAGGGGAAACAGGTAAATTCGCAAAATACCCGCTAATCATTAATATTAGAACACCAAGCATATACAAAACAATAAATGCGGGTTGTATTTTTTTACTGTTCCAAGAGATAACTAACTGGATAACCCAAGCAAGAGCGATTACAATTAAACCAATAGAAACAAAGTCAATCATGTTAGTAGTATTTTAGTTTTACTAGAACAGCCATGGCTGCAAGTAAGCTAACTAGATTTAATATCGCAAGATTATTCAACCCGCTAGAAAAACCATCATATACTAAAAAAACTATGCCTATGCCGTAAAGGCTAATAAAAGAAGCGCTTATCTTCTTCTTTTT
>CAYLGX010000051.1:0-3097 GCA_964383425.1 Candidatus Woesearchaeota archaeon | reverse complement strand
AAATTATTGAAGTTACTTATTCAAAACACTTTTATATGCCTCTTGCAGACTAATCTTATGAAAGAGCCATATATTGTCTTAGATATAGAAACTACCGGACTGTCTAAACATAGAAATAAGATAACTGAAATTGCCGCAATTAAGGTAGCTAATAATAAAATCAATAAGTTTCAAACACTGATAAATCCGGGAATAAGGATCCCTTCTTTTATAACTTCATTAACTGGAATAAATGATGCTATGGTCAAAGATTCACCGCCTATAGCCGAAGTAATGCCAAAATTACTCACATTTTTAGATAGTCACCCAATTGTGGCACATTGTGCTAGCTTTGATCATGGTTTTTTAAACTATAACGCACAATTGCATCTTTCAAAAGATTTGAATAATTCAAAAATTTGCACAAGAAAACTATCTCGTCGTTTAGTTCCAGAGTTAACTAGTCACAAGTTATCTAGCTTATGCGAACATTTTAATCTAAAAAATGAATTAGCGCATAGGGCCATGCCTGATGTAGAAGTGACCCACAAAATATTTTGTAATCTTACTGACCTAATGGAGAAAAGGGGAATAAACACTATGAATGGTGTGATTGATTTTCAAGATTCAAAGATTTCTAAAAGATAATAACTATTCTATCTAAAGTTGGGGGCAATCTAGCTGCTCCTTTAAATGCTTGTATTCTTAGTTTAAGAATACTTATTGTATTGCGCCACTAGAACATCCCAAATATGATCCAAAATATGTTCTTTTTGGTTCATCTTGTTTTCTTATTTTATCTCTGTATTTGCAAAGCAGATCTATGCTTAACTCATCTACATTCATTTCAAAAGTATCTGAGAAACTATGCCATCCAATTATGGAATTCTCATCAAGCTTTGGCTTTATTTCGCCAGAAATCCATCTACCATGATAAACATCTAATAAGATGCCTACATGTGTACCTTCTACAGTCCCAAGATAGCCATCTATGGCAATTTCTAAGCCTGCTTCTTCTCGAAGTTCTCGAGTTAGAGCATCCTTTGAATTTTCACCTTCTTCAAGTTTTCCACCAAGAAGTCTCCATTGATTATTCATGGGGCCAGCTTTAGATTCTAGTCCAAAAAGATATTTTCCTTCTTTCTCTATAATCCCTAAAACTCCCTTGAGTTCTTTGTTTGTATTATTCATTTTTATCCTCCTAATTGATTTAATTTTTTATTATGTTCTGTTATCTTAATTTGCTAAGAAATCTTGATATAATCTTTTAATTTATTTTTCTATTTGTTATTTTTACAATTTTACAAGGCTAAAATCATATTTAAGTTTTATCACTAGTGTGCATGGATTCAAAGTAGTGAGGGGCTTCAGAAGTAAAAGTCTTTTTGGGGCTATTTATAATTTTCTAAAATTGAACTTAATCAATTGGGATATTTTCTTCATTTTTTCTTTTGGCCACGCC
The DNA here is from genome assembly GCA_964383425.1 of Candidatus Woesearchaeota archaeon. GTDB lineage: Archaea > Nanobdellota > Nanobdellia > Pacearchaeales > GW2011-AR1 > CAIPOI01. The sequence goes on along the minus strand of CAYLGX010000051.1, from coordinate 1,656 downwards.
TCATAGTTTAATCTGTTTAATAACCAATTTAAGTCAAAAATAAGTATAACTATTAGCGATTTAATAAAAACAAGCTGTTTATCTGATTTGCAATCAATGTACTTGAAAACAAAGGGGTTTATCTTTTTATTTTCTCTAAAATAATAGGCATAATCGAGTATCCTCGGGCCATAGAACGAGCCAGCAAAATCAATCAAGTAGGAATTGCCCTCTGATTTAAAGATTTGATCTTTATGAAAGTCTCCATGTATTACGGAAAATTTAATATTAAATACCTCCTCAAAGATATTTTTTAGTTTAGATTTGTTCAAATCTTTTAATCCATCCGGAAGATATTTTTTCACATTTAAGAAATCATTATAAAATCTATTGAAGTTGTAAATTGCAAGCTTACTTTTACAATTTTCGAATTCATTATGGAAATCGTAAAGTATGTCAAAAACCTCTTTTAACTTAAGATTGTTTTTTTTATGGGGAATATATTCCATTAAACAAGAATGTTCCCTTTTATTAATTGATATAATTTTAGGTATCTTTATTTTTTTACCATACTTAGAAAAATATTTTTGTTTGTAAAATTCATCAGTAAAATCTTTGTGCACTACTTTTTTAACTAATATATTTTTGCCAATTTTAACAAGATAAACATTTGATAACTTGCTTTTTCTCAAAACTTTTAATATCTTTTCTTTTTTCATATTTCACCTATGCAAACTATTTATTTAAACATTGCCCCTATATAAAGTAGAAATTAAATTTCTTCATTAATCTTATCAAATTCGATTATCAATTGTTTCCAGTAAATATATAATTTTTCTAGTTTATTTTTTACTTCTGGAAAGGCGGCTACATCGCGCCAGTCTCTTTCAAGTTTGTCAATAGCTGAATATTTATTTTTTGAATTTTTATGGCACATGACCACATCTAAATACATAAAATCCAAAAGATGAGCTGCAGAATCAGCACAGGCAACAATTCTTGCTTCAATATGGCCGGGCATAACATCTTTACATCTATGTGCCCTTACGCAATGAACTGCCTTGTCTAATTTATCTTTGTTTAATCTTAATTTTTTCAAAAAGCTAATCGCAATCTTTTCTCCCCTGATTGCATGGTCTTCATTACTTACGGGATAATGGCCAACATCGTGAAGCCATACGCCAAGTAAAACTGTTTCTTCATCTGCTTCCGGATGAGATTTTAGAATAAATTTTGCCCATCTTTCAACAATTTCTACATGCTGAATGAGGCCAAAAGGATCAGATTTAGCTTTTAAAACTGTTTTAGTCATAAAGGCCCTTGTTTTTTCTACAACTGTTTTAATCATATCCTACAAAAATCAAACCACTTATTTAAACATTACTCAGAAAAGTTCAAATCTAGCTCCAGGATAGAAATATATAAAAGTAGCGGGGGCAGGATTTGAAGTAAAAGTATTTGGTGGGCTATGCTGAATTCAATTATACTAATATTGGCGGAGGTTATGGGGCATAAATTAATTTTAATGTTTTTGTTATATTAGAATTTATACTCTCCGGAACACAACCGCCATTAACTTTAAAATTAAAAAAAGAAATTGATTCTTCATTGTTGGTTTCGAATAAGCTACGGGATTTAAATCCAAAAATTTCAAAAATGGCGCTCAGTTCAGTTAGG
>CAYLGX010000050.1:3345-6994 GCA_964383425.1 Candidatus Woesearchaeota archaeon | reverse complement strand
AATACTTTACATGTTTTTATCTTAGTTGATTTTTTTTATCTTATTGATCTATTATGTCAATATAAATTTTTCAGAATAGAACAGGTTTGAATGCTTGTATCTCTTTTTCTTTTTGAACAATCATATTAAGTGCGGGACCTTGAACTCTGCCAATAGACATTATTTGGAATTTTCCGGTTGTTTTTATCGCATTCATTAGGGCGCGAGAAAGATTTATACCATAATACCAGTCGATAAAATGTCTTGTTTCTCCGGCCATCGCATGTCCCCAGTTTATGGTGGGCTCTAGATGAGTATAGGCTTCTTCAAGTTCGTCTTTAGTTAATGAGGAGAATTTCATTCTTTTTGCATCTTTTTGATTTGCAATAAATCTCACTACATTATATCCAATAACTTCTCCTTCTACATCATAGTCGCTTGCAATTACTATTTCTTTAGCTCTTTTTACTAGTTTTGAAAGATTAGCATAATATTTTCTAGTAAAATCTTTTTTTCGTACCTCGAAATTAGGTTTCCAAGAAACTTCAAAGATAGGGTAGTCTGAACCTTTAACATCCTGGCTTAAAGAGAAAAGATGGCCTACTGCGCATGAAACAATTATATGTTCCCCATCTCTTTCAAATTCATAATAGGGTACACCATTGTCGCCATATTTTCTTTCTTTTCCATTAGATAGCGCACTAGCAATTTTTGCTGCAGCTTGTGGTTTTTCAGTGATAATTAATATAGCATTACCCTTCATTTGAACTATTTTTTTAGGTTTAGCAGTCACTTCTACTGTTTCTTTTGCTGATTTTTTTATTTTTCCAAGACTTTCATTCTTTTTTTCTTGTTTTTGCACTGCAATCTTTTTTTTAATAGAAAATTTATCAGACATCTTTTCAACTTTCTCTATTTGTTCGATAGTAGGTCTTGCTTTGTAGGATACCTCTACAGTATTTTTAGCACCTTTAACTGGCATATAGTCTTTTTCTTCAGCTATCATCTTGTCCTTTCTATCTTTATAGACTTCTTTTCTTTTTGGTTGTTCAGGTATGGAATCTTTAGTTATTGCCATGTTTTATATTTTTATTCCTTTCATTTCATTTAATCTTTTGCTTGCATTTATGGTTTGAGAGAAAATTTTCCAGAAAACTTTCGAAATCCACTCTATCCACTCCTTGTCTTTGATTGTGTAGAATATAAAAACCTTTTTATTGAGTTCTTTTTCTCGTCCAGTCGGTTCTAATATTTCTTTTAGGTTAAGCAAGGTATTATCTATCACTGTGGCTCGCAGTGGATGTTCCTTATGATGTATTTCAATTAACTCTTTTCCATATTTGAAGTTTAGTGAAAGAAGTTTTTCTATATTTTCTTTCCCTGCTAAATCAATTCTACATAGAATTTTCATGCTTATTCCCCTTTTAACGAGGTTTTCAAGTATTTTGAATACGTCTACATTTTTATTTTTCAGATTGATAAAAGAAAGATTGCCTGAAAAAAAGAGTATTTGTTTTTTAGCTTGATTTAGCATTGTTTCAAATTCTTCTAAATTTCCTGCTTTTTCTTCATTTTCTCCATGTTTAATTTGTGCTTTTTTATTTTTTTCACTAGCGTGCTGATAAATATCAAATCCTGAAAAATCTTCCTTTGTTCTACCCCTTAATATTTCTTGTTCTAACTCTTCTTGGAATATATTATTACTAATTTTATCTACGCTAGCCCAATAAACTATCTTTAATGCTCCGCGTGTGCCTTCCCTAAAAACCCTGGTAGTTATTGTTCCAAAATTAGTTTGTATTTCTTGTATATATCTGTCTGCGGTTCTCCAGCTTACATCTAGATGCTCTGCTATTTCTTGTATTGCACGAGGTTTGGTATAAACAAAATCTTCTATTTTTTTTATTTCTTCATTTCTTAGCATAGCTAAATTAGGAAAATAGAGTATTTAAGTTTTATGCATCACTATGGACAAAATTTGTGCTGAAATATGTATATAGCTGCAATGTCTATGAGTTAGTATGGACGACAAACAAAGAATAGTTTTCACGGGAGGACCTTGCTGCGGAAAGACTACGATCCTTGAAAATCTTGCATTAAACGGATTAACGGTTGTTGCCGAAACTGCAAGAATTGTTATTGAAGAAGAACAAAAAAAAGATTCTGAATGCCTGCCTTGGAGAAACCTCTACTTATTCCAAGAAAGAGTTGCGCGAGTTCAAATGGAAAGGGAGCATTCTTATGACGATCGCCTTCTATTCTTAGACCGAGGAATCATTGATGGACACGCCTTTTCTTTAAATGGAAAAATAGCTACGCCAAGAATTATAACGCAAACTGGCGCAAACCGATATAACCTGGTCCTTTTACTTGATCCGGTTAAAAATTATAAGAATGATCATTCCAGAAGAGAAAGTAAGGAAGTTGCATTGTCCATACATAAACATATTAAAATCGCATATAATAATTTCGGATATAATCCTCTTAGTGTTCCAATAATGGAAGATGATAATTTTCAAAATGCAATCGCCAAAAGAGCAGACTACGTAATTAAACTTTTAGAGGGGAAGGTAATTTAACGTGGTAAATCAGAATAGGGATTTAGCATATAAGGGCGATTGGTGTGAACAAACAGCAGAATTTGCAATAGCTTGCGGAGATAAAGAAACTGCTACTAGAAATTATGCGCGAGCAATTAGTTCTTATGAAGAAGGTGGATGGTTCTTGCAAGCATTAAATGTTGCTAGAAAAATGGGAGATTCTGAAAAGATAAAAGATTTGGAGGGAAAATTAAAATGAGCGAAAATCTAGAGAATAGACTTCCAAGAACTGGTGAAACGCGCAGATGTGATAATCCCAATTTTAATTTTGGAATGGTTGCAAAATACTCTTTAGTCGGATTTCATTCTGAAGAAAATAAGGACATATCTTATGTGCAAGCTGATTGGGATGCAATTTGCGGCTCTAGTAATCCCAATGGATATGGTCTTATGGATCAGAATGGTTTTATGATTAAAAGCCATAAAACAAACAAAGAGAGAGATCAGTCTAAAAGAGATTATATTGATTATAAAATGCCAAATGGAGCTTATTAATGAAACAAAAAAATTCGCAAAAAATGAAAGGAGGTACGAGCTAAAAATGGGAAAGCAAAAAATACGAAAAGTTAAGCCTAAAATTGCAATAGTTACCTATAATCGAATCGGTGAGGGCCAGTATGAAAATGGTCTGATGGAAAGAGCCGATAAGCAGATATACATTGCTCAAAATGGTCACAGATCTAAATGGACTGCTGGCGGAGATAGTTCTAATTCTGAAAAGGAGAGAGCTAGAAAAAGCGTAGCGGGCTATGTAGTAAAATCATTAGATCTTGCCGATATGGATCAAATATATCTGTATGTAGGTAATAGCGGCGGAGAAGAAGCAATAAGGCAAACTGCTAAAATACCTGCTGAAAAAATAACTTATGTAATGTGCGACTGTAATTGGTCTGAAAAAACATCTATGATTTCTAACTACGGAAATAGTGGTGCAAAAATACAAGGTTGTGAATGCGGCGGGAGAGAAACTTTGGAAAATATCCTTAAGCAGCTTCTTAAATAAGCCAATGGATCAAAAAAGAGGTGTTTTTCTTTTTTTAACTTGTACAAAAAAATAATATGACTGAAAA
>CAYLGX010000050.1:0-3245 GCA_964383425.1 Candidatus Woesearchaeota archaeon | reverse complement strand
GTGGATGAAAAAATATTTTATGAAATCTCTGGCAAATATGGTAATCCTGAATCATTACTTCAGAAAAATGTAATTTACAAATTTGATAATGGTTTATTAAGAGTTAGAAGTGAAAATGGAAAATCATTTTTAACTGCAAAGGGTAAAAGACTTGATGATAAATTTAATTCTAGGCCTGAGATAGAATCTGAATTGCCTGCTGATTTCTTTTCTCAATTTGAAAGTTTGGGTCTAGGAAGTCCGATCTATTATGAAAAGTATCGGGCCAGCTTTACACTTAATGATTGCACTATCTGTTTAGATAATTTGGACGGAAGATACTTTGTAGAAATTGAAGGGAATGAAAAAGAAATAATAAAAAATATGACTGTGCTGGGATTGCAAGATCTCCCACGTGAAAAAAGGAGTTATTTAGAAATAATCAAAGATAAAAAATTAACTAGGTGGGCAAAATGTCCGAGGGGGTTAAATCTTCAGCCAGGTAGCCCAAAATGTATGTCTTGTGAAGATTTTGTTAATCGGGAATATAAAAATTTGGGTGATGAAGGAGTCTATGTGACTACTTGTAGGAGGGATACGGATGGACTTAAAGATTAGTGATTATTTGTTGAGGAGAGAAAAATTACTTTCGGACTTAGAAAAGCAAGTAGAGCTTCTTAAAAAAATGCCGGCTTCTGTAAAAATACGATCTTATGACAAGGATGATAAATATTTGGATAAACAATATTTTGTCTGCGAGGATTATTCACTTGCTACTGATTTTCAAATAGAAAAAAGAAGGGAAGATAAGGGTGGCAGTCATGGTTATGACGGAGGATATTCTTCCTACACTATTGAAACTTATCCGCAATTTTATTTTAGGGTTGGTGAAACTGGCGCAAGTGTTCGGGTAGATATTCAGCACAGTGGATATGAATCAGACAAGAGAATAGTTTTGAAAACTGTAGATCGAACTGACGGATGTAAGGAATATACGGATATGACTAGGTATAGCGAAAACGAAGGTAATCTTGAAGATGTTTTAAAATTTTTTGCTAAAAAAGGCGTAAATGACAATTTACTTGTTCGATTAAAAGAAAGAGTCAAGGAGTGTAAGCGATTCTAAAATGGCATGCATAGAAAAAATTTATAGCGTATCTGCTTTAGTCGGAGATGGAAGATGCAATGCGAATTGTAGTTTTTGTGCTGGTGCGTATCTTCGGCCGCAAGCAAAAGAAAATTCGAAGTATTATAAGAATCTTGAAGCTGCAATAAAATTATCTGCAAGATATGGTGGTTGGTCTTTATCTTTAACGAGTAGTGGTGAGCCCATATGTGATCCCTCTTCTTTAACAAAGGCCCTTGAAGTTTATGATAAGTGCGCCAGACAAGGTGCATATTTTCCTAATGTTAATTTATTTACTAATGGAATATTGCTTGGCGATAAAGATTTTTGCAAGGAACATTTAACGACATGGAAAAATTTAGGATTAACTAATATTGCCTTATCGATTCATTCTGAAAAAGAAGAAGAACAAGCTAAGGCTTATGGTCTGAAAACTTATCCGCGTTTTGAAGATATTCGAGAAAATGTAGAAGAGTGCGGTTTGGGCATTAGGGGAACATTGTTACTTCGAAAAGAAGGAGTTGACGATGCTAAAAAATATGAAACTGCAGTTAATACTCTTATTGAAAAAGGAATAGATAACATCACTTCTTGGCCAATAGGAAATCCCGATGGGACTAGAAATGAATATACTCCTTCAAAATTTGGGTTATTTAAAATAAGATCCTGGCTCCACAAAAATGCTAAGCTTTGTCACGGGCATGAATGGGGCGGCGGAGTTTATGATTATAAGGGAAATATTTTAAGAATTACTGACTATGTTACAAAACATGACCCTAAAAAAGATTTCGTTAGGCAGCTAGTAGTATTTCAAGATGGAGTAGTGGCTTATTCTTGGATAAAAGAGGGTGCTTTATGCATGAAATAGTTTTAGTATTTTTTTAATAATATCATTCTATCCCCATTAAGTATATAAATTATAATTAATAGGGTTCGTAATGGCTGAAGCCCATGATTTATCACTTGAAGAGCATTTAACAAATATATCTTTAATGCCTGTTGTTGGTCCCAGGGGTATGCATCCTCATTCTGTAAATTATCTTTTTGAACATAACCATATTTTACCTTATGGTTATGATAAAAGTAATAAATCTTTAATTGTTGCAGTAAATCGTGAAAGTGGTTCTTATTTAGAATTAAATGATTTATTGTCAGGAGTACCCGTATTTTCGCAGCTTATTACTACTGAAATGCGGCAAGATGGAGTTTCTGAAAATAATGTTCAGATATTATATCTGGATAAGGATGTTATGACCGAGCTGAGGGATTATATAGTACAGCCTAATAAAATAGATGATTATTTTTTTAGGAAAAGGCAACAGAAAAATAGTGAAGAAGGACTTTATGACGAGGGCTCAGAAGCAAATAAAATCATAGATTCAATTATCACTTATGCCATAAGAAGTCGTGCAAGTGATATTCATTTTGAAGCAGAAGGAACAAAATTTCGTGCAAGGGTTAGAGTTGATGGCGAACTTAAAGAATATCCGGGTTTAATTCCGGAGGATAAATATCCTGCAGTCATAAGTTCTATTAAAGTTAGAAGTCAGATGGATATAGCGGATAAAAGAAAGCCGCAGGATGGAAGAATATCTGTTAATCCTCGAATCTTGAAGGAAGGAAAAATGTCTAATTATGATTTAAGAGTTTCTGTAACTCCTACTATTAATGATTCGGAAAATGCAGTTTTAAGAATTGCCGAGCGAGGCGCTTTTAAGACTCTAGATGAACTGGGATTTTCTCGTGAAATCTATAAGGAAGTAAAAACTTTATGTATGGAACCTTATGGATTAATTTTAGTTACTGGTCCTACGGGTTCAGGTAAAACTACTACTCTCTATGGTATGTTGCATGAACTAAATACTATCGATCGAAAAATAATTACTATTGAGGATCCTGTCGAAATTAAAATGAATGGTATAGAGCAGTTGCAAATTAAAGAAAGTATTGGTCTTGATTTTGCTAAATATATGAGAACTGTTTTGAGACGTGATCCTGATACTATTTTAATTGGTGAAATTAGGGATGATGAAACTGCGAAAGCTGCAATTGATGCTTCTAAAACAGGGCATTTAGTATTTAGTACTCTTCATACTAATACTTCCATAAGTACTTTGCTGCGTTTAATGGGTATGAATAT
>CAYLGX010000049.1:0-7035 GCA_964383425.1 Candidatus Woesearchaeota archaeon | reverse complement strand
GAAATAGAATCAAGAAATAAAACTAATTCGTCCCTTGATTCTTCATCAAGTCTACCTTTATCAGAAATTGTTTTAAGAGAAGATTTGTAACTTTCAATCATTCGGTTTTGTTCTAAAAGGCAAAGCTTATTCAAAACTCCAGTATGATTCACAACAAGACCCCTATGATCTCTTAATTCAAATACCTTCATAACATGAGGAACATAAACCTTTCCTTTTCCAGGCTCATTTTCCTTCAAATGTGCAAGCAAGGAGCTAGAAGAAAATCCTATTGCAAATGATTCTAAAAAATCCATAATGAAATTATATTTTTATGATTTATAAGGATTATTGTAATACTGCGATAATAATATTTATATAACACCCTAGCAGAACATATTCATGGAAATAGAAAAAAAGAGTGGTGAAAAAGTAGCATTTAATTTATCTCCCTCAAGTGTAAACTTATTCTATCAAAGCCCACTTTTATTTTACTTAACTCATATTGGTAAAGTTCCAGATGACACGCCAGTTCCAGTATGCTATGGCTTATCTGGAAGTATAGTTCATGAATGCTTAGAAAAATATGCAAAAAAAGAAATAGACCAAGACGGAGCATGTTTACACCTAATTAATCAATGGGAAAAACAAAACATGAACAATCATAAAGATATTAATGGGTATGCCCTAAACATCAGTGATTATCTTAATGCGGTATTAAACGGAATGCAGATAATTGATAAACATAAAGATCATATCTGCGAAGAAATGATAACTTTTCCATTTAAAGAAAATGAAGTAATGAAGATAGGTCTTAAGGGGATTATAGACTTACAAGCAACACAAAAAAATGATAATGAAAAAGTAATAATAGACTATAAAACAAGTAACAGCGTAAGCCAAGATAAAAACTTTGAAAGGCAAGCCCTATTCTACAATATGCTTTTACATAAAAAGAAAAACTTTATTCCGGCTAGAACAAGTTTCCACTACCTAAAGCTAGGTGTAAAAAAAGATCATAAATTCAGTGAAAAAGAAATAGAAGAATTCGAACAAGAATTACACACTGTTGCAGATAAATTACTGTCGTATGGGCTCGACATTGAAAACTATCCGGCTGGCCAAGTAGATGATTTATTTAATAGTAAAAAACAAGCTTGCCTAAAAGAAATTAATAGAAGAAAACAAATAGATTCTAGTTATTAATTTAAAAGATAATTATTTTTTAGGAACTTCTGGAAACAAATAAGACTCATTATAGCAACAATGAATACTTAATTGCGCATTATGTACATGCATATAACTTCCGATTACATCTTTAGGAATTCCCTTACTAGCCAAATTTTCTGCAAAATAATCAAAAAAAGCATCGAGTACAATAATATTCAAAGAACAAGTAAGACATTCATTTCTAGAAAAACCTTCTATACAAGTCTCAATTCCTTTCCTATCAGGATCATCCCTAGCTATGTACATGTCCATATCCAGCGGGCGATTAAGCCTATCATGAAACATCATAATAAATGAGAATTTAGAAGATTTATAAATATCTCACTACTAAAGAAGCTATGTTACAAAAAACAGCCCATATAGAAACTTACGGATGTTCTGCTAATCAAAATAATTCTGAAATTTTAGCAGGCATACTTTCGCAAGCAGGATTCATTATTACAAATAACCTAAAACTAGCAGAAATAATGATAATTAACACATGTATAGTAAAGGGCAAGACTGAAAGCAAAATTAAAAGGAGAATACAAGACTTACAAAAAGAGTTTAAGAATATATTAATAATAGTGACTGGCTGTATGCCGCAAACAGATATTAAAAATTTAAAAAAAATAAGCCCGACCTCTTTATTCCTTGGAACCAACAGATTTCGCGACATACTTAACCTAATAAGGGACCATCAAGAAAATAAACTAACAAAAGAAAAACAAGAATATTATATTTCAAGCGCGCGAGAAATAAAACTTAATCTTCCAAAAAAACCACTTAATCCGCTCATATCAATTCATCAAATTTCCGAAGGTTGCGTTGGGAATTGTACTTACTGCAAAACTAAACTTGCAAAAGGAAATCTTTACTCTTATCCAAAAAAAGATATTCTAAAAAGTATTGAAAGTGATCTAGCGCAAGGAGCAAAAGAAGTTTGGCTTACAAGTGAAGACGGCGGAGCATATGGCCTAGATTTGAGCGGAAAATCCTTACTTCCAGAGTTACTAAGAGAAATTCTAGAGTTAAAACATAAATTCAAACTACGGCTCGGAATGGCTAATCCAAATAACCTCCTCCCAATACTTCCGGAATTAATCGAAGTATTCAAAGATAAAAAAATGTATAAATTCCTCCACCTTCCGATTCAATCTGCAAGTAATAATGTCCTAAAAGATATGAATCGATACTACAAAATAGAGGACGCACAAAAAATAATAACCTTCTTCAAAAAAGAATTTCCTAATGTAGTTATTGCAACCGATATAATCGTAGGCTATCCGACTGAAACTAATGAAGATCATAGAAAAAATAGGGAATTTATAGAAAACTATAAACCCGACGTACTAAACATAAGTAAGTTCTCCAGTCATAAAGAAACAGCAGCAGGAAAACTAAAAATACTATCTAGCGAAATAATTAAAAAAAGAACAACCGAACTAATGGATATACATCGAAAAACAAGTAAAGAAAATAAAGAAAAATTTCTAAATAAAGAAATTGAAGTTTTTATAAATAAAAAAGTTTCAGAAGAACTATATGAAGCTAGAGATGAAAATTATAATATCGTTTTAATAAAAGCAGATAAAGTGCTCCTTGGTAAAACCATAAAAGTTAAGATAATAGAAACCGGAGTTCATCATTTAATCGGAAAAGATATTATTTTCTAAAAAAGTTTATTTCTATTCTCGCGAATATAGTCTGTAATTTTCAGTAAGATATTGAGCCACATTTTCCTTTTTCAATTCTTGTTTTAATACATCTAAATCAAAATAGTGAGCTCTCCCAATCTGTTCGGATTTAATCATCCCGCGTATTCTAAGTATGTTTAAATGATATATTGGTAAGTTTACTCTTTTTGCAGCTTCACTTAGTGAATATTTCCCAGGAACTGTTTTTTCAATAACTGCCTTATGTGCGAAATGATGCTCTAGCCTTGTAAGATCAAACTTCATATGCCTTCTTTCTAATTTCTGCCCATATTTTTGTGCAATTTCTGCGCGAGCCTCTCTTTCTTTAGCCTAATTTGAAACTTCTCTTTCAAGTTCGCTCATCCAGTCTTCTTCATTTACCATTTTAACATTTCAAGAATTATAAGGCGATTCTCAAACCATCACCTGCTTATTAATTACAGATAAATCCCATTTTAAAATCTTTCTAAAAATCGCACTAAGGCGAATAAACACCAGATATAGCCATAGAATAAAGAAAATTAATTGCAGAATCATACTCTCCCTTATCCAAATTTCGCCAATCTTTAAAAGTTGATTTTCCAGATAGATCTTTTACCTCGCCATGGCGAATATTACGTGCCCCAGCTTCTGCCATATAACCCCACGCACGAACCCTATGAATTAATGCCCCTCCGCCATTCCATCTTTGGGCCTTATAATGAACTTCATCAAAAACTTCACAAACTAATCTTCCCTCTACTGCGGTTTCTAATTCCTTACGATTTACTTCAAGAGTCATAAATTATTAAAAAATATAGCCAATATAAAGATTACTAATAAAAATATAATTTTATTTACTGCACAATACCATCAACTAGCGAATAAGCAATTTGATCGCCCCTTAAATTAATTTCACTAATCTTTAGATCCGTGTCCAAAGGTAAATCTGCTGCAATTCTTTCAAGTACACTTTTTAACTGACCAATTGTTTGAGGCCTGCCTAAATCATAAGTAGTACCCATGAATGTTTGAACATAGTGATCTTCTTTCTTAAGTGGTTCCATAACTTTGAGACTAATTAATCCTACTTAAAGTTTTCTATAATTTAAATAAATCAAAAGAGGTTAACTAGAAAAATGAAACTAAAAATTACAATCTAGGATAAGCAAAACTTCCGTGTCCTGATTCAGTTTGATCAACATATTTTGCAGGATCAATAACTGCCCAGTCTTCTACTTCACACTCTAGAGGTACAGAACTTCCGCCAGATTGAGAATTGAAAGTAGGATTATGTGCTTGGAGTAAATGATGAAGACCAACATCAAGTGAAGACACAGTTCTGCATTCACCAAGTACTGTTATTCCCTCATCAAGTAAATCTTTAGCAACTAACTCTTTATGATAAGCATTCCAAACATTGCTAGCAAAACCAGGCCAATTGTATTTAGAAAAGTAATCTTTAAATCTAACTCCTTCCCTTATTTCTGGATTAGTTATCATCAAAAACATTATAACTTATGCTTTAAAAACATTAGTGTACTAAAAGAAATAATAGAACAAAGCATTAATTTCTCAAAAAATAGTAACATTAACCTTAAAAATAAGTTTTTATAACTGAAATTATGGATACTCCAAAAAAAGAAACTAATTTGAAAGATGTAAAAACTCCAAAAAATATTATAGTAATAGATGAAGAACATGAACTTATTGAAGAAACAAAAAAAATAAGTACCAAGGAAGCGGCGGCTTACAGTTTAATGGATGGTTTCGGATTTAGATATGTTTCCCCATTTGCACTAGCAGTTGGAGCAAATAATACTCAAATAGGCCTTCTTAGCTCACTTCCTTCTTTATTTGGTAATCTTTCACAACTACTAACTTACAAGGCTATGAAAATTTGGAGCAGAAAAAAAATAGTTTATATTAGCGTATTTTTGCAAGCTTTAATGTGGCTACTACTTATTGCGGCCGGAAGCTTATACTTCGTGTTTGGCGTCAATAATGCTGTTCCGGCATATGCAGTAATTGTAATTTATACCCTATTAATTCTAATGGGGGCAATTGGCGGACCTGCCTGGATTTCATGGATGAAAGACTTAGTCAAAAAAGATATGGGTAAATATTTTGGCAAAAGAAGTAGGATTGCTACTTCTATTTCTCTATTTTGTACATTTCTAGCAGGTTTTATTCTAGATTATTTTAAGGGAACTAAAATATTTATTGGTTTCGCAATACTATTTTTCTTATCCTTCGTAGGGAGAAGTCTATCTTCATATTACATGACTAAACAATATGAACCAAAACTAGTAATCGAAGATAAATTCTATTTTAGTTTAAAAGATTTCATAACAAGAATGCATAAAAATAATTTTGGAAAATTTGTAATGTATTTTGCTTTTGTTTCTTTTGCAGTAAATGTATCTGCTCCATTTTTAGCAGTATACATGTTAAAAGACTTAGGGTTTAGTTATACCTACTTCACCGCAATAAGTTTAGCTTCAGTATTAACTACATTACTCTTTGTAGGAGTTTGGGGAAAATTTGCAGATCGATATGGAAACCTAAAAGTTATGCAAATAACCGGCATGCTAACTCCATTAATGCCATTATTATGGTTGGCCTCAATAATGTTTACAGACCCACACAGTATCTTCATATATCTAATAGTAGTAGAGTGCTTTTCAGGCATGGTTTGGGCTGGATTTAATCTATCTGCTGGAAATTTTATATATGACGCTGTAACCAGGCAAAGAATCGGAATTTGCACGTCTTATTTTAATGTCATCAATGGATTTGGAGTACTAGTCGGAGCATTACTTGGGGGATGGATTTCTTCACAAGATTTTACCTTATTCGGATTAAGCTCAATTTTAATTGTATTTTTACTGGGGTTCATACTTAGAATGACGGTTTATATCCTGCTAAGTAATAAAATAAAAGAAGTACGAGTCGTAGACCCTTTTAATTTAAAGAATCACGTTAAAGAAATGACTAGTAAATTAAAAATAGGAAAATCAGCAAGTAGATTCTTTGAGTCAATTGGAACTGATCCTGCGCAATAGTTTACACAAAAACAAGGGAAGTATATCCTCTAAGGGATACCATTTAAATTTACAGAAAAATAATCCTCCCTCAATTTATTTTTCAGCCTAATCAATGCAAAAAATTAAAATAATGCCTTGACTACAATAATCCTTTTATACTCATTTTTTAACAAATTAGTATGGCATTCGTACATAAAGTTAAAGAAAGCTTCAAAAAAGCAAAAGAAGATACAGAAGGCATAAAAAACGAAGTAGCATTCCTAACAAAAAGAATAGCTAAAATCGAAGAAGTTCTTAATAAGATGTCTGTTGAAGGCAGAATGGTTAGTAATAAAAAGAAATTATAATTATTATTCCATCTTCATATCTGTTTCTAGCAAGTTTTAATATTTGTCTACAAATTTAAATTTGTCTACAAAAATGTCTACATTAACTCTTTTTTAGTAGATTTATACTCTTTCAAAAGGAATTCTAGTTAATCTAAAAATATAAACCAATATTAGAATTACATTAAAACAAAATAATAAATAAAAATCTATTAACTAAATCTTTTTGAATTTATCCCAAGCAATCTCAAACATTTGTTCAAGTGCACGAGCAAAGAATTCAGCATTAAGCCAAACTGCTACATCATAATTAGGATGAACTTTGTCATCATCAAGTATCATGAACATTAATTCTTCAGAGTCAATTATAGAGAATCTAGCTTTAAGTGCACCAGTATCTCGCACATCAGCAACTTTTGCAAGTTCCTTAGCAATTTTTCTGTTAGCTTCATCAATAGGAGCAGCAATTCTTACTTTAACGCCTCTTTTTTTAGCTTTTTCAAGAGAAGGCATTAATGCTTCAAGTTTTCTATTTAATCCTTGAGCAGTTGTTACGATTGTAACTGTTTTTTCAGCTTCTCTGATTAACATATCAAGATGATTGTAAACATTCATTCTACCTTTCAAACTTCCAGACATTTCTCCAGGTTCAACAAATTTTGCTCCTTCACTAAAGATTCCAGATAATTCTTGTAAAACATCTTCATCTTTAAGTTTCTCAAGTCTTTTTGATTTTTCTTGAGCATCTCTTACTAAATTCTTTTTAACCCTTTCAATTACTTCTTCAGGTTTAAGAGC
>CAYLGX010000048.1:0-7164 GCA_964383425.1 Candidatus Woesearchaeota archaeon | reverse complement strand
AAATGCATATTTTTCTGCTATTTTTGCTTGTTTCTCATCGTAAACTCGAACAATTAACTGTTTACCGCCAGATTCTTTTGCTATAACTTTTGGCATCTGAAAGCTAGATTCTCGTTTTCCAAGTTTCATTTCTTTTACCCCTGGATTATATTGTACTTCTTTTACATTACTAGTTCCTGATGCCTGATAGGGATTAAACACACTTTTTCCTGCAAATTTACCTTCAGTAAAATCTCTTGAAAAGGCATCTTTTAGATCTTGTTTCATTGCACTTGTTACTTGAAATTTACCATTATAGTACGAATCAATCGCTTTTCTATAAACTGAGGTTGTTTTGTTTACATAAAACGGAGTTCTCATTCTACCTTCAATTTTTATAGAGTCTACTCCAATATCAACTATCTCGGGAATTTTATCCACTAAAGATAAATCTTTTGTAGAAAGCAGATATGAATTATTATACAATTTTCTGCATGGCTGAGCACATTTACCCCTGTTCCCGCTTCTTCCGCCAAGTAAACTGGAAAATAAACATGAACCTGAAATCGAAACACATAGTGCGCCCTGAACAAAAATCTCAAGTTGTTTTTTGAAATTTTTTCGAATTTGAATAATATTCTCTTTTGATAATTCTCTTGCAAGATTAATACTTTCAGCAGCAGAATACAGATTTGCGTGAAGTGAATTCATTACTCCTGCTTGTGTGGAAATATGTACTTGTAAACTTTTAAAACTATTTTTTATTATATCTATAAAAGATGGATCTTGAATAATTACTGCATCAATTCCATTAAGATAAGCATATTCTAGTTCGCTAAAGAAATCCTTTAACTCTGAATTTTTTATAGGCGTATTCATAGTTAAATAGGCTTTTACACTATTTGATCGCAAAAGTTTTATTGCTTGCGGAAAATAATCTTTATTAAAATTTATTGCATTTTCTCTTGCATTGAATCTATTCATTCCGAAATAAACTGCATCTGCTCCGCCAACAATGGCAGCTTTCAAACTAGGAAGTGAGCCTGCCGGGCTGAGTAATTCTATTTTTTTATCACTAGGTTTCATAAATTGATTAGGATTTTTCATTTTTTAAAGGTGATGTGCTCAAGTATTTAATAATTCATAATTTTTCAAGTAAAATTCGAGTATATTTTCTGTAACTTAATACTAAATTAATTAGCAGATAAAGGAATACCTAGTGCTCTTTGCATTTTATTATATGTTTTTTCTAAAACTTGGCTATCTGCGGCATATGCTCTTATTCTAATATTTATTCCTACATTAAAATGCATAGTGGCCCCTTCCGGTGAAATAAAATAAGTTATTTCAAATTGATCAGGTATTATTCCTCTTTGTGCAGAAACTAAATTTGCCCCCTCAACTCGACTCATTAAATCAGTTATAGGTTCCCTTATAGAATGAAAATCTGTTTCTTTTCCGTATACGGTTCGTGCTAGCGTTCCTCTTGTAAAATTATATAATTCTCTGTCCATGGACTTTTTATTTAATTCTTCCTTTTTAAGTTTTTAGCTATTTGGAAATTGGAAGGATTTATAGTTTATTTTATCAATTTTTAGGGATAGGAGTAAATTTAAAAAGTCCCCTGTTCTATTTAATTTATGGCATTAAAAGAGCAAATATCATCATTTACAATTCAATGTGTGCGAGTATGGCATCTTCTTAGAAAACCCTCCATGGCAGAATGGAAAACTGTTTCCAAAGTTTCAGCGATAGGAATGGGCTTAATTGGTCTTTTAGGATTTTTGATAACC
This sequence comes from Candidatus Woesearchaeota archaeon, assembly GCA_964383425.1. Lineage (GTDB taxonomy): Archaea > Nanobdellota > Nanobdellia > Pacearchaeales > GW2011-AR1 > CAIPOI01. The sequence goes on along the minus strand of CAYLGX010000048.1, from coordinate 5,392 downwards.
ATTATAATGAGTTTTGTTTATCCTAAGTAATAGTAATGAGTCATAGAAAGATTTATAAGTCATATCTTTTTATAAAAATTATCTTATTCTTCAAAACTTGCTTTAAACGGTTTTGAGGTTAAATTAAGATTATAATAAACAATACAAAACTTTAAAAAACAAAAAAAATGATTTTCGTTATCAAAGTAACAACAAACAAAGAAGACAGAGCACTCGAAATGATTGCTGACAAGGTTAAGAAAAAAAATCTTGAAGTGTACTCATTAGTAAGGCCTCATGGTCTACGAGGATATATCTTCCTTGAAGCTGTTGATAGAGAGACTGCAGAAGATTCTGCTTTTAATCTTCCCTACGTTAAAGGTATAATTGGAAAAACTTTAATTTATGACGAAATCAAGAATATGCTTACTCCAAATATCGAGCAAATCGATTTAAACAAGGGAGACATTATTGAGATCATTGGCGAACCTTTCAAGAAAGAAAAAGCAAAAGTAACAAGAGTCGATAAGCAAAAAGGCGAAGTTGTTGTATCTTTGCTTAATGCGGTTGTTCCAATCCCAGTAACAGTAAAAATTGATAATATCCGTTTACTTATGAAGGAAGGAGATACAAAGCAAAAAGAAAGCAGTGAAAATCAAGAAAATGACGAACAAATGTTAATGTAAAATGATAATAAAACTACTAATCGACGGCGGAGAAATGAAACCAGGTCCAATTGTTGGACAAAAACTTGGCCCTATTGGAATAAACATTGGACAGGTAATCGCTGATGTAAACAAGGCTACTATGGAGTTTAAGGGGACAAAGGTTCCAGTTTCTTTAGATATTGATCCTAAAACTAAAAAATTCAAAGTAGAAGTTTCTTCTCCACCAACATCTGAATTACTTAAAAAAGAATTAGGACTTGAAAGAGGAAGCGGAGATCATAAAAAAAATCAATTAGCTAATGCTTCTATTGAACAAGTAATTAAAGTAGCTAAAGTAAAACATGCTAACATGCTTGCTCGTGAATTTAAATCAGCAGTTAAATCTGTTGTAGGAAGTTGCACAAGTCTTGGAATTATGGTAGAAAATAAACTTGCGAGAAACGTTAATCCAGATATTGAAGCTGGAGTATATGATAAAGAAATTAATGCTCAAAAATCAGAAACATCACCAGAAAAGCTTACAAAGTTGAAAGCTTATTTCACTGAGGTAGTAAAGAATCAAGAAGCTGCTAAAGCTGCTGAAGAAGCTGCTAAAGCTGCTGAAGAAGCTGCTAAACTTGCTGCTGCGCCTGTTGCAGCTGCAACACCTGCTGCGGGAGCAACACCTGCTGCTGGAGCTAAAACTGATGCAAAGCCTGCTGCTGGAGCAAAACCTGCTGCCGGAGCAAAGTCCGAAGCTAAGCCAGCAAAAAAATAGTATAGTTTATAAATAACTACACACCTCAAAATATATCAGGGGGATGTAGTATAACCTGGTTAGTATCCGAGCTTTGGGAGCTTGTGATCCCGGTTCAAATCCGGGCATCCTCATGTATTATTCATAAAAAACAAAAAACAAAAAAAACAAAATGGCAAAATATTCAATAGTAAAATCTGCAGGAAGATTTGGAGTTCGGTACGGACAAAGTGCTAGACGAAAAACTGCTGCAATTGAAGTAAAACAGAAAAAGAAACAGGAATGTTTATTCTGTAATGGTCGAGCTAGAAGAACTTCTAAAGGAATTTGGGAATGCGATAAATGCGGAAAAAAATTCGCATCACACGCTTATTTCTTAGAAAAAATAGTTGTTGGAAGACCGAAAGGAGTAGAGCCAGAAAAAAAAGAAAAATCTTTAAAAAAGGAAAAAACTTCTACTAAATAATCACCATGGCAAACTATAAATGTTTTAATTGTGGAAAGGCTTTGACTGATAAGGCTCTTGAAAAGAGATTTATTTGTCCTTTTTGCAATTCCAAGATTTTCTACAAGCCTCGAAAAGTTATAACTAAAGTAAAGGCAATTTAATAATGGAAATCGATCAAGAAACAGAGAGAGAAATTAGCGAGCTTCAAATTCTAGAGCAATCCTTACAATCAATTCTTATGCAAAAACAAGCATTTCAACTTGAGTTATCTGAAATTGAAAATTCTATCGAGGAGCTTGCAAAAACTAAAGACGACGTTTACAAGATTGTAGGTTCAATTATGATTAAAGCAAATAAAGAAAAATTAAATACAGAACTTATTGAAAAAAAAGAAGTTGTTAGTTTAAGACTAAAATCATTTAATTCTCAGGAAGAAAAAATTTCACAAAGTGCAGAAGCTCTTCGGAAAAAGGTTCTTTCTAAGATTCAAAAATAAATAAAATATTTATCTATTTGACGATACAAATATTTATAAACTAAACATATTAAACTAAACTATGGCATTCGAAAAAATAAAAAAGATGTTCGGTTCAACTCCACTAAATGAAGCTGAATACGTTGAAATCGATCTTGGTAAAGAAGCTAAGAAAGCAAAAATCTTAATAAAACCTTTTGTACTACGAAAATTTGAAGATGTTAATGATGTTCTTAATTCTTTAAGAGAAGGATACACTATTGCAGTTATTGATATCAAACCATTAAAATCTAAAGATATTATTGAAGTTAAAAGAGCAATTTCCAAAATCAAAAAAACTGTTGATGCATTAGAAGGAAGCGTTGCAGGATTTGGAGATGGAATTGTTATTGTAACACCTTCATTTGCTGAAATTGCAAAAGAAGCTCCAGCAATGCCAGAACATGCTGAGAATAAAAGAGCAGATTATTAATTCTTAAGTTAATTTAATTCATTACTTTTATTTAAGTGGGCTCTATTGAGTAGGTTTAGTAAGGGGGTCAAATTTGTTAAGTTTGATTGTTTAAGGTGTTATAATATAAGCTGAATTTTTTTATTCTGAATTTCTAGCTATACTATAGCAGACTAATTTCAATCAAAAAACTCTTAAAGGCTCTTTTTCTTTAATCATTATGAAAATAAAAATGGCTGCAGGAGATAAGAAGAACACCGCAGGTGGTTCTTGGTCTGCCGGATGCATAGAAACCGGCAAGGGGTTTCTATTATGAAAGTACTATATATTGAATCTAAAAAGAAAATGGTAAGTTCTAGCTTGTCTCCTATTAGTATAGGGCAACTTGCTACTTTACCCAAAAAATTATTTTTAGCTTATAGTATACAGTACAAGGTACTTGCAGAACAGATCAAAAAGGAGCTTGAAGCATCAAACTTTAAGATAACTAACTTTCAACAAGTTTTAGGATGTACTAATCTAAAATCGGACTTTCCGCTATTACTAATAGGGTCTGGAAGATTTCATGCGCTAAATCTCGCAAGAAAGACTAAACAAGAAACTTATGTGTATAATAATAGCTTAACTAAGATAAGTAAAGAAGAAATAGCGAGTTTTGAGAAGCAACTTCATGGCAAGTTCTCAAAATTACTCGTTTCTGAAGAAGTAGGCATTCTAGTTTCAACAAAACCCGGTCAAAATCATTTAGCTAAAGCAGAGAAAATAAAAAGCTATCTTCAGGGTAAAGGAAAAAAGGTTTTCACGTTCATTTCAAACAATTTAAATCCTAGTGAAATTGAGAATTTCAATTTAGACATCTTTGTTAACTCTGCTTGTTCTGGGCTAGAATTAGATAATCCTCGGATCATAAATATCGACGATGTTTTCGAATTTTTTGATCAAAAGTAATCTTATTTTGAATAATCGAAAAGTTTATAAAGTGTCATAACTGTAGAATTACAACACAACATGAAAGCAACACAATTATTTTCAGTTTTATTGTTAGCATTAATCTTAAGTTTAACATTAGTTTCAGCTATTTCATTTACAGATTCTAATACTGCATTAACTTTAACTCAATCAGACACTTCTGAAACATTAACTGTAACTACTAATGATTTAGCTAACTTTACAATTGTTAATGCTAATACTGCAAACTTTAGCGTTACACCTGCTTTAAGTAATAATGTTACCTCTACAGTTTTTACTGTTTTGGCAACAAGTTCTATTGCGCTAGGCTCACATTCATACAGCTTTTCTATAACTGCAGTAAATGCTACTAATTCAACAGACTTAGTTTCAAAAAATATTACTGTAACTCTTACTAATAACACTAACAGATTATGCAGCGGTTCAAATCCTGCAAACATAGTAGTAGATGATATTGAATTTAATGTAGTTTCCGGTTTTGGAGATGAAGATGATTTATTTTTCTATCCTATGGACAAAGTAGAAGTAAGTTTCAATGTAGAAAATTCTGGAAATTGGGATGTTAAAAACATAGAAATATCCGCTTGTTTATTTGATAAATCTAGTGGAAAATGTATTATGGATGAAGGAGATATGGATATTACTAATGATAATCTTGATTTAGATTCTAATGATGACGATGATGTTACTTTAGCTTTCGAAATTGATCCTGATCAATTAAAAGCTGGAAATAATGATTATACTCTTTATTTAAGTGCTAATGGGGAAATTGACGACAGCGATGCCGGTACAAATGATAACGCGCAATCTTGTGCTCCTGCTTCTGAAGATATAAAAATTAGAACAGATGAAAATTTTGCAATTGTTAGTGATATTTCTTACACTGAAAATTTAAACTGCGGAGATACTCTTGAAGTTTCAGCAAACGTTTGGAATGTAGGAGATGAAGATTTTGCAGATGATGAAATATATTTTGAAATTTATAGTAAAGAACTCGGTATCAATAAAGAATTTACCTTTGATTCCGGTATTGATTCAATGGAAAAAGAAAATGTATTTTACTCAGTAAAGTTACCTTCAAACCTTTCAGTAAAATCTTATAAATTATTACTTTCAGTTTTAGATGAAGACCACGATGTTCTTCAAAATAAAGAAGATGATAATTCTCAAACAACAGTATTAGTTACTGTAGGTTCATGCGTAGTATCTGCTTCAGCATCTATTAATGCATCACTTAGTGAAGAAACTCCTCAAGCTAAAGTTGGCGGAGAAGTTATTGTAAACACAGTAATCAAAAATACTGGTGCTAGTTCAGCTACTTATACTGTTAGCGTTCCTTCAATTGACTTTGCAGAAGTTTCAGAAATTGATCCTTCAACATTCACACTTGCTGCTGGAGAATCTAAAGATGTTTCAATATACTTAAACATTAATTCAAATACTAAGGTTGGGAATAAAGAATTCACAATAAGAGCAGTATCTGGTCAAAGTGTTTCAGAACAAAAAGTTAAATTAGCAGTACAAGAAGGATTTTCAGCTAATGGATTAGTTAATCACTTCAGAGCTAACTGGATAGTTTACTTAATCATACTTGTTAATTTAATATTAATTATTGCTATTATTTCAGTAGTAGTAAGAATTGTTAATAAATCAGATTAATTAATCT
>CAYLGX010000047.1:5887-7393 GCA_964383425.1 Candidatus Woesearchaeota archaeon | reverse complement strand
TTACCAATAGAAAATGTTGAAATGGATTTGATAGTTATAAAAAATTTAGGAAAAGATTTATAAAGCCCCTTTTCGATTTTATATAAACCGATGAGCAGTAGCGAGGTTATCCTTTCTATCTTGTCGCAATTAAATACACTAAAAAACAATGGTTTCAATATACGAAATTATAGAAAAAGCAAGAAAGACAGGAAAAGTCGAAAAAGGAACTAACGAAGTTACTAAGTCAATCGAGAGAGGCACTGCCAAACTCGTAGCTTACGCAGCTGATGTTAGCCCTAAAGAAATTGTTCAGCATTTGCCGATTCTATCAAAAGAAAAAAATATTCTTTGTGTAGAAGCTGATAGTAAGCAAAAACTAGGCCTTGCTGCAGGAATTGCAGTTGGATGTTCTAGTATAGCTATTATCGAAGCTGGAGATGCGGAAAAAGACTTAGCTGCTTTCAAAGCTTCTAAAAAGTAACTTTTCTTTTATTAAAGAGAAGTGAACAAAGAACTAACAAAGAACTAATTAATAATCAATATGGCAAAAGATAATAATAACAATAAACCTCAACAACAGCAATCAAAGAATGCCTCTTCTATGGCTTCTATGTTGCTTGAAGCGGGAGAAGCAGTTCCAGCAATAGTTGAAGAAATACTCGGTAGAACTGGAAAATTCGGTGAAGTTACTCAGGTTAATGCAAGAATCTTACAAGGCAGAGACCGAGGAAAGGTAATGAGACGAAATGTTAAAGGTCCAATCAGAGTAAAAGACGTATTAATGCTTAGAGAAACTCAAATTGAAGCTAGAAGACTTAAGTCTAAAACTTCTATTTTGGCGGACAAGAAGAAAGGGCCAAGGAGAATGATCTAATGCCACGATGTTCTTTTTGTAAGTCGATGTATGAATTTCCAAGAGGATTAACTCTAGTTTTAAATGACGGCAATTTACTTTATTTCTGTTCTGGAAAATGTAGAAAAAACCAAATTTTCCTTAAAAGAGATAATAAGAGAGTTAATTGGATCAGAAAAGCTGATGAATCATTGCAAGTAGACGCAAAGAGATAGTTTCTAGTTTTTTAGTTGAATTTATAGGGTTTAATGTTAATCTTGTAGTTTCGGCATTAGTTTGTAATTGAGTAACTGCGTTTTTTAGGTATTTTGTTATATTGGTTCTTTTGTGTACCTTTGGCCATTTAATGCATCTGCCTGTTTTTTTTAAGGTAATTTCATTAAATTAATATTATTTTTGGTAATTTGATCTGCGTTTTTGTAATTATTTTATCTTATTTTTATAATTAATTTTTAATTTAAATCCCTTTTTTAAATAAATTATATTTTTATTTTGCAATTAAATTTATTTTTAATACTTTTTATTGTTTTTTAAGATAATTTCCTCTATTAGTTACTTTATTTTGCTCAATTTTTGACAATTTATCTCTAAACCCTGTTTAATTTTGGTCAATAGAGACTTAATCTTAATTTACTGCGGTCAATCTTACCTATTTTTGTAGGGTAATTGGG
>CAYLGX010000047.1:1954-5877 GCA_964383425.1 Candidatus Woesearchaeota archaeon | reverse complement strand
TTTTTCGCTCAATTATCTTATTATTTGTCCACGTCTATAAAGTAGGTTATATTCTGTTTTTTAGTGTAGTGCAACAAGGCTTTTTCTTGATAACCTTTAAATAGTAGTTTTCCCATATTTTTTTAATAAAAAAGGTTCAATTTGTTTTGAAAAAGTGTTGCAATCTCTAGTTGCATTACACCTATTTATTTCATAAATGGTATATAAAAAATTTATAAAAAGAGATGGGCAACTATTTGGTCCATATTATTATGAAAGTTATAGAGATTCTAGTGGAAAAGTAAAGACAAAATATCTGCCTGATTATTCTGAAAATGATTTTTCGCAATCAAAAAATTCCAGTAGCACTTCAAAAAAATTTATTTTTGTTTCTAGCGCAATAATTATTGCTTTACTTTTCATTGTTTTCGCTTCCTTATTTGTTTTACAAACTAATTATCACTTTGAAAATAGCACTACTAGTGCCGCAAAGAGTATGCATAACTTTGCAAGTACTTTTAATTCCCTCATTGGTAGAGCAGTAGATGATTTGGGCATAGAGAGTTCGCCTGCCCCTGCAGAAGAAACTTTGACTCCCTCAAGTGAGGCCGCAGTTGAAACTACTCCTTCTTCAGAAGTGCCTATTGAGACTACTCCTGTTATTGAAGAAGTAACTACTTTGCCTACAGAGGAAGCTCCAGTTGAACCTAATTCTCCAGTTATCGATACTCCGGTTGAAATTCCTACTTCTGAGCCCTCTTCTGACTCTTCTACTTCCCCTCAAAATCAAACAATTTCAGAACCATCAGTAGAAGAAAATCAAACTTCACCCATCTCTCAAAATAATTCTATTCAAGAAACCTTAAATGATACTAGCCTGCCTATTAATTCTGGAAGTAATCTGACTTTAGAAAATAATTCTATTCAAGAAACTATCATTTCTAATGGCTCCTTGACTACTTTGCAAGTTAGTGTTAAACAATATGGCGCAGTTCTTGGAAAACCTGTAAAATGGGAAAAGAAAGTTAGAGTTGATGTGGCCAATGGGATAGGTATTAATAATTTGGAAATAGATTTGCCTGCCCTAGCTGAAAATATTTCTGTTACTAACTTGAATAGTGTTAATGGTCAGGAAAACGAAGTAAATAATCTTGAAATTTTAGATTCAGAAGGGAATACTCTCGAAGGTAAACAAAGTAGCGTTGATTTAATCTCTGGCGGAATAACTGGAAATGTTATTAGTGCTCGTGGAAATAATAACATAGTCTATAGATTCTTTAAGTCAATTGAAAAATTCTTTAAAAATATTTTTAGTTTTTCAATTACTGGCAGGGCAATCGATTCAGATTTACAAATTTCTGGCGAGAATATCACTGTTCAAATTAATGAACAAATAGCAGATAATAATATAGTTACTATCGAATATGAAACTGTTGCCCCTTACGCTGAAGAAATAATGGTTTCTGGTGGAAAGGAAGTTACCATTATCGGGCCAGAAGACGTTCATTATAAGGACATACTAGCTTTTAGCGAATTGCCAGCTGAAATTTCTAATTTGAGTGAAGTTAGTTTATCTTGGATTACTAGTGATTCTGGAACTGTCGAACAAGTTAATTTTACAGGCATAGACGGGAATAATAATGGTTTATATGATTCTATTGAATGGATTGTCCCCCATCTAAGCAGCCAGCGTTATATTATTTTGGGGGGCGGAGGAGGGGGTGGCGGTTTCACAAATGTTATTGAACTCAAACCCTTTGGACCTAATTTTATGATTCTCGAACACTCAATCACGAACTGTTATGCTGAATTTGCAGTTTATCCACTATTCGTTTCAGATTTTTGTTTAGTCTCATTTAATAATTTTCAAACAAATTATACTTTGAATCAATATAATGATACTTATTTTAATGCAACGGTTCTTTTTGATTTTCCTAATGGCGATTATGATTATACCTTTTGGTGTCAAAATGAGTCTGTAGTGAATAATACAAAGAGGAATTACTTTACGTTAGGGGCTAGTCCTTCTTGTTCTACATTTCAGGGCGGAGACGGAACTGCCGGGGATCCTTTTCAAATAGCCGGGTGGAGACATTTGAATAATACTCATTTAAATTTAACTGCAAATTATATTTTAGTTAATAGTTTATCTTCTTTGGACCTAGATTATGCTGGCGTAGGAGATAAATGGCAGCCCCTTGGAAATGCAACTCGTTATTTTGTAGGTAATTTTTTAGGAAATAATAAAATTATTTCTGATTTAATCGTGAATAGACCGGGAATTGATTATGCCGGATTTTTCGGAGCGATGACCGGTAATGTTTCATATTTAGGATTAGCGAATGTATCTATCATTGGAGGTGATTTTTCAGGGGGCCTAATAGGTAGGCAAAATGGTGGTAGAATAACCAATTCTTTTGTTTCTGGGAAAGTTAGGGCCCAAGGTTCTATGTATACTGGTGCGCTAGTTGGATGGCAGAATACTGGGACCCTAATTAATAATTCATATTCTGTTGCAAATGTAACTGGTTCGGATCAAACGGGCGGATTAGTTGGGCAACAGAGAGGATTAATTTCTAATTCTTATTCTTCGGGAAATGTTACGGGCAGTGGTGATGAGGGAGGATTAGTTGGTATTCTTATTTCAGGCTCTACTCTTAATTCTTATTGGGATATAAATAGGACGGGACAAATAACAAGTGCGACTGGCGTGGGTAAAACTACTACGGAAATGAAATCTATTTCTACATTTGGTGCTTGGAATATAACTACTACTTCAATTGATCTCAATAATGGTTATCCATATTTGGGTTGGCAAGCTGCAAATAGCTCTTATGTTTGGTTTGTTTATCAAACCTCGACCGCGGGAGTTGCTCCGAATGCGACTAATTTCTCGATCTCATATGGTAGCACTGATTTTAGTACTGTTCTTGATTTTACTAATGTAACTAATTTAACTCTTGCAACGCAAAATGGGAAAATACAATTTGCAACTAATCACGGAGTGGATGTCTCGGGTTATAATATTGATGCTGCTGTAATCATAGAAAATGGTTTCGTAAGTGTTAATTCTAGTGCTCTTGGTTCTAGTTTTAATCATACTGCTGATGTTACTTTGAATGGTGTGACTTGCCCTGGAAAAATATATTTTGGAAATAATTTTTATTCGAGTTCTTCTTCAATAATTAGTGAGGGGAATGTTTGTAATGCTAGTTCTAATCCTAGTTGTACGAGTATTGTTTGTGTAGGAAATAATCTTACATTCACTGTTTCACACTTTACTGGTTTTGCTGGAGCCGGAGCAGGAACGCCTGAAAATCCATACGAAATTACAAATTGGAGTACTTTGAATGATACGAGAAACAATCTTACTGCAAATTATATTTTAATAAATAATTTATCTGCTTCGGATTCAGATTATACTGGCTTAGGTAATAATTGGGCCCCAATAGGATATGCTAATCCCAAATTTAGAGGTAATTTTGATGGAAATAATTTTACTATCTCTAATTTAACAATAAATTTGACTGGTTCATTTTATGTTGGTTTATTTGGATATGTTGCTGGAAATATTTCTAATGTGGGATTAATTAATGTAAACATTTCAGGTCAAGATAAAGTAGGTAGTTTGGTCGGTTATTTAGTCGACGGAATCGTCTCTAATTCTTATTCTACTGGAAATGTTCGTGGGGGAAATTATATTGGAGGATTAATTGGACAACATAACGGATCTATATCCAATTCTTATTCTACTGCAAATGTAAACGGTCAGAATTATTCGGGAGGATTACTTGGGCAAGTTACTGGAATAGTTTCTAATTCATATTCTCTTGCAAACGTATCAGGTCAATATAGAGTCGGAGGTTTGGCTGGAGATCAGGGAACTGGCGGATCAATTTCTAATTCTTATGCTTCTGGAAATGTATCTGGTTTTAATTATGTTG
>CAYLGX010000047.1:0-1854 GCA_964383425.1 Candidatus Woesearchaeota archaeon | reverse complement strand
GGATCAATTTCTAATTCTTATGCTTCTGGAAATGTATCTGGTTTTAATTATGTTGGAGGTTTGGTTGGAGATCAATGGGACGGAACCATAATTAATTGTTCTTCAGTTATTGGTGGTAGCGTTATAGGCAGTACTAATGTAGGGGCTTTAGTCGGTATTGTTTCTGGATCAGTAATAAATTCCTCCTCTGTTGTAGAAACTTCTGCAATAGTGAGCGCGAATACTAACGTGGGTTTTATAGGATCTAATGGTGGAACAGTTACTAATTCCTATTTGACTATCAGAAATATCCAATTTGGAAATATAACTTTTTTACAGTTAATTAGTGATGGAACTGCTAATCTACTTGGAAATATTACCCTAGTAAATAACTCGGCTTATGTAAATAGTATTGCTCAATCTAATTTTAATAAGGTTGCAAATATAACTTTCAGCGGTCTAAGAACTAATTTTGTTCGTCCAAATATCTATCGCGATGGAGTTAGTATTTGTGATTCTACTACGACTCCCTCATGTTATAATTTTACTAGTTTGAATGCTGGGACGGTTATCTTTAATGTAAGTAGTTGGAGTAATTATACTATTGCGGATGATATTGTTGGTCCGAATATTACTATTTTGACTCCAGCTAATGCTACTGTAATTCGTAATCAAACATTTAATTTTACTGCAAATGTAAGCGATGGGGGAAGTGGACTAGCAAATGCAACTATTTACATTTATAATCAAACTGGACTTTACAATCAGACAACAATTCAACTTGGCGGAGTATTGCAAGCAACTATAGGAATTCCAGTTTATTTAATTGAGGGAATTTATACTTGGTTTTGGCAAGTATTTGATTTAGCTAATAATTTTGCTAGTACTCAAATAACCGAAGGGAATAGAACTTTAATTACCGATACGATAAATCCAAATATACAAATAGTTTTTCCTACCGGCGATGCTATATTTAATTATTCTACTGTTCCAATAAACTATACTGTTAGTGATGCTAATTTACAATCTTGTTGGTATTCTGAGGGCGGAGTCAATACTACTTTAGTTAATTGTGAAAATATTTCTAATGCTTATAATCAAACATGGTTGAATTTTAATGGGATTAATGATTATGTTACTATACCTGATAGTCCGGTGTTATCTCCGGCTAATAGTGGAAATGAAACTACTATCTCTTTATGGATTTATATGAGTAATTTTAGTTTTAATGGACAAGACACAGTATCGCATTATACTAACTTTTTTGAAAAAATAACTTATGATCCCATTAATAATATAGAATACACTTTCAGGATGGAAAATTCTACAGGTAGAGATGGTTCCGAATATAGGCCTTGTAGAATTAGTTTTTATGCATTTAATATTACTGGCGGACTTGGTACGGGTAGTTATTTCCAAGATAATGATACAGCCAATAGTTGTAATAGTTTAACTAATACTTGGTTAAATATTGTTGGAAGAATTAACGGTACGCATATAGCTATTTTTAAGAATGGAGTACTGCGAGATACAGATCCTCTCACTACCTACGGGACTTATCTGCGGGATGGAAATGCTAGCATAACACTTGGAAGGGATATTGATGGCGGAAGTTGGAAAGGAAATATGGATGATATCCGAATTTATAATAAAAGTTTGACTAACGCACAAATAAATCAAATTTATCTCAACAGTAGAGATTCTAAAATTAATAGTAACACTAATTTAGTTGCGCAATATAAGTTGAATGAAAATTCTGGAACAATTATCCGTGACAGCACTAGTTATGCTAATGACGGAACTATTAGTGGACCTACCTATGTTAATGATAGTATTCAGACTTATGTTTGGAGTGATGGAATGCATAATGTGACT
>CAYLGX010000046.1:3017-7417 GCA_964383425.1 Candidatus Woesearchaeota archaeon | reverse complement strand
ATCTATGGTATAAAAACTTATCTAAAATGAGTCTGAACTTAATTTAGAATAAAAAAAGAAAGATTAAGTAATGATGCAAAAATAACCCATAATATATAAGGGAGGAGTATATAGGCCGCAATTTTTGAAATCTTGTAAAACTCCCTGATAGTTAGGGCTATAGCAATTAATAATAAAACAATTACTATTAGGGCCCAAAAGATCTGGTGCATTCCAAAAAATACCAGAGTCCATAGTGCGTTAAGTAAAAGTTGAATTGTAAAAATTTGATAAGCGTTTATTTTATCCTTTATTTTAACCTTGTTTGACCAAACTAAAAATAAAGCTATTCCGATCATAAGGTACAGAATTGTCCAAACTGGGCCAAAAATCCAGTTAGGAGGGTTAAAAGAAGGTTTTACTAGGGAAGCATACCAAGTTTGAATCGAACCAAGTGTTCCTATTGAGCTTAAGATCCCTACTAATTCTACTAGCAATATGGAGAGAATAAGTTTCAACCAATTTTTCATATATAATATACTCTTCTCTAGATTAAAAACTTACTTATTTCCCCAGTGCCAAGCTGGCTTTTCGCCTTTCTTATAGCAAATATAGATTAAAACAGCTGTGAAAATAAAAATGGATATTAGATTGTAGGGAAATTCTGGATCCATTTGTTTTATGGATAAAATGAATAAAATTACCCAGGCAAATAGAACGCCCCAACCTTGCCAGGTGCAAGGATACCAACCCCATCCATACTGCTTAGCTTTAAACCAAATCTTTTTTTGTTTCTTCATAAGGATAAGCAATGAATGAAGATTAAAAATCTAACTAAAAATTAATAAAATAAATTAGGCTTGATTTGCAACTGCTGCTTTTAGCTCTTCGACTTTATCTAAATTTTCCCAGGGAAAACCTTCTCTTCCAAAATGGCCATACGAGGCTGTTTTTTTATAAATTGGTTTTTTTAGATTAAGAGTTTTGATTATATTTGCTGGCTTGAAAGAAAAAACTTTTTTTATTGCATTTTCTATTTTTTCTTCTTCTACCTTGTTTGTTCCAAAACAGTCCACTAGAATGGAAATGGGCTCAGCAATTCCAATAGCATAAGAAACTTGTATTTCACACCGATCTGCAAGGCCGGCAGCAACAATATTTTTTGCAACATATCTTGCAGCATAAGCTCCGCTTCGATCTACCTTTGAGGGATCTTTTCCTGAAAAACAACCGCCTCCGTGTCTACCAAAACCGCCATAGGTATCAACAATAATTTTTCTCCCTGTAAGTCCGCTATCTCCTGCTGGACCCCCTGTTACAAATCTACCTGTCGGATTTATATGGATAATAGTACTCCCATCAACCATATTTCCGCAAACTGGTTTGATTACTTTTTCAATAAGTTCTTTTCGAAGTAGTGCAAGTTCTACTTCCGCAGAGTGCTGCGAAGAGATAACAATTGTGTGTATTCGTTTAGGCTTATAATTTTCATATTCAATAGTCACTTGGCTTTTTGCATCAGGGCCAAGATTTTCTATTTGATTTGATTTTCTAAGATCTGAAAGTCTAATTAATAATTTATGTGCAAGAATGATTGGTAATGGCATGTATTCCTCAGTTTCATTAGTGGCGTATCCAAACATTAATCCTTGATCTCCGGCCCCCTGTTCTTTGTCCTCACGCACGTCTACCCCTAGAGCAATATCTGCTGATTGTTTAGAAATTGAAGTAAGGACAGCACAATCTTGCGGATCAAATCCCCATTTAGAAGAATAACCTATTTCTTTTATTGAATCTCGGACCACTTTTTGAATATCAACTTCCGCTTTGGTAGTTAGTTCTCCACAAACAACAATAAAACCAGTTTTAGTAACGCATTCTAACGCAACCCTACTATTTTCATCCTTTTCAATAAATGCATCAAGAAGCGAATCTGAAACAATATCACAAAGCTTATCTGGATGGCCTTCGGAAACTGATTCTGAAGTGAATAAAAAGTTTTTTTTCATAAGGAGCAATATTTTATTTACTTTATAATATTTATTGATTTAAATATTCTTATAGGAATATTTATATATTCATTTTATTTTAATTAAATATGAATAACATTTTTCCAGAAATAATTTTAATAAAAAAAAGAAGACAGATGCTAGGAATAAAGCAAAAAGAACTAGCTAACCTTTCTAGTGTAAGCCAATCCATGATAGCAAAAATTGAGAGCGGAAAAATTACTCCCTCATATGATATTGTAAAAAGAGTATTTGCTGTTCTTGAGAATTCACAGCAAAAAAATGAAAAAAAGTGTTCAGAGGTAATGAGTAAAAAATTAATATTTTTAACACCTACTTCATCTGTTAAAAAAGCAATAGAAGTAATGAGAAGTAATTCTATATCGCAACTACCGATTATGCAAAATGGCATTGTTTGCGGAAGTTTAACTGAATCCGGAATATATAATAAAATCGCAGATGGCTTATCTAAAGAAAAAATTGAAAGTATGAAAATTAAAGACGTAATGGGTGAACCCTTTCCAATTGTAAGCTGTGATTATCCCCTCTCATCCATACTCTCACTCTTAAAATCTTCAGAAGCAGTTCTTTTAACTAGTGGAAATAAGCTCGCTGGAATAATTACGAAAGTAGATGTAATTTAAATTTTATTTTTAGAACTAATTTTGCGGATTGCCATTTAGACCCAAAATATCTGCACCCAAACTAAAAGTATCACTAACTTTTTCTTCCCCTAAAACGTCTCTAATAACTTTTCCATTTTTATCCTGATAAGTTCCTTTCCACGCTTCCCTAAACTCATGCTGATCTACACTTCTACCGCTCATTAACTTTCCAAAAAAGGTTAGAGCATTTCCCACGTTTGGCTCAGTAGGAATATCGGCATTGTGACCTGTAAGTTCTGCTAACGTATCAATCATGGCCGGACCAGATAGATCCTCAGTCAAATAGGGTCTAATTTTTTCAACATCTATTGTTGTAAAATTTTCTATAAATTTTAACATCCAATTTATCTGTACATTATTAAAAGCTGCGCTTCCATCTTGATGATAGTAATCCTTGCGAGATACTTGCCTTGCTGCGCTCATTATTCTTTTATACAAGTCAGGACCTGGCGAAAGTGGCAGATAGTGCCAAGCTTCATGAATGCTAACTGTTTCCGGCACTGCCAAGTCATCAAACTCATTAAACTTTTTTCCACGAAATATTTTAACAGAGTGATAATTTACTATATCTCCCTCAAGACGGGCAGTATTAATTCCGTGTTCATGAACCATACAATCATCCTTATGATTAATTAGTAAAATTTTTACTCCGTCTATCTTTTCAACCTTAAATGTTTCTGGAAACTTAGCCGCGAGTTCTGGAACGAGCTCCTCACATTTTTCAGGAGTCCTATAAAAATTCCTCATTCTCCGATCCCTTCTATTTTTGCAATCTTGCGGCCGAACATAACAACCAAGTAGTTGTTTATCTTTATCATAACCGTTTATAACAAATGTAAGATCACGAAAAGAATGTGCCGTATCATCTACTACTGAAAAACTTATTTCTCCACCATCAACATATTCTAAATAAGTAGGTTTTCCACACTCCTCGCATTTATGATTATGACTCCTTATACCTCTTAGCTCAATTAAACTTTTACATGAACCACATTCTCCTTTTTGTTTAAATGATCTTTTACCAAGTGTTCCAAACCAAAGGGCCCATCCTTCTTTTTCTTGAACTTCTCTTGCAGGTTTTTTATCATATTTACTTCCCCTGCTAACATCGCGTACATTATAACCAATTTTACGTAAATGTACTCTCAAACTATCTAAAGAATCTGGCGTTTTAACATAAAAATCTCCTCGGGATATCTCTACTACTCCTTCTATCCCTTCCGGACAATATTCTGTATATTTTCTAGCCATAATAATTTTATCAGAAAAAGCTCTGAAGTGCTAACACCCCTAGTAAATAAATAGAGAATTGATTATTTAAAAATCTAACTAAAACTCATCACTTAAAATGTACCTTAGTAATACTTGCCTAATTGCATCTTGTATAATTAATTTTCTAGAATCAATCATTTCGCCAAGATACTTCTTAACCGGATCAGCAGTATCTTCATAATAAATTTTAACATATTTGCATAAATCCTGATTCGATTCAACCTTTTCATGATGAAATTTAGGTAGCTGAAATTTATGGGATGCACAAGATATACTCCCACCTTTTTTATTAACTATGGTAGCATAACAAAATATTTCAAATTTTCCTTCTTTATTCTTATTATATCCTGCTTCAATTCCTAGACCAAAATCTGCTTGTTTGCAATTTTTTAATGCTGCTTTGGCTCGATTAATAGAACCTTTTTTAGTTTCTTTTTCAGTTAGTGGTTGAGAAGATATCTTGCTTTGGACATTT
>CAYLGX010000046.1:0-3007 GCA_964383425.1 Candidatus Woesearchaeota archaeon | reverse complement strand
AAGGAAGGCAAGTTTGTATTCTGAAGTTGTTCCAACGGCAATAGCTGTTTTTTCCATATTTTTTATTGTCAAACCTAGATTAAAAAACTAACTATAATTCGACCCATAATTTTAAACCCCGTAGTAGGGGGGATAATCGATATAACCCCCTATTTCATGAATAAACTATAAATAAAAAATATCAAGAATAAAAACACAATGATACAAACACAAAATAAAACAATGAATGAATCGAAAAGATTCTATGCAAAAGCTACTGCAAAAATAGCAGTACTTGGGCTTGCAGCAATCCTTAGCGGTTGTGCTGATGCTCCTAAGAATTCCGATCAACTTAATATTGGTTCTCTTGCAACTGTTAATTATGCATCTTATAACCAGGAAGCGGTATCTAACTTTTGTAATGAATTAATTGCAAGTAGAGAAAACGAGAAAACTAGACGTTGCTTTGGTGGTTCAGAGGTAGATGCTAATAAAGCCTACATCTTAAAACTGACTGAAATAATTGCTTCTCTTAAGGGAGATGATTATTCATCTGCAGCGTATACTCTTGCCAGATCTGAATTTCATAAAGCAGTGGAGGTCTATTCAAAATGACATTCCTCTCAAGATTATTTGGTCGTTCGAATACTAAGACGATTGAGCAGATAGCTGACGAAGGTATAGCTAATGTAACTAGAATGACTAATGAAGCAATTGAAAGAGTAAATAAAATGGCTTCCGAAGCAATTGAAAAAATCAATGGAGATCCAAGTACTGCTCCAGCAAAAACAGAACCAGTAGCTTCCAGATACTATACTCTTGAAGATGCGTTTAATTCTGGAAAGACTTATTTACCTGGTAGGGCCGAAGACTTTGTTAAGGTAACTTATAATTTTTCTGCTGATTGCGATAGTAAAGATGGTTGGAATATTGCATTTAATCCTTGGAATGTAACTACGAGCGATATTCCGGTTTTTATGCCAAGAAGTGTTATTCCTAGCCAACAATTAGAAACTAAAAGAGTAATGCCCTGGAATACTTGGCAATATACTTATGTTGAAAGAAAATCCGCAGATTTTTTTGTAAGTAAAGAAAATCTAGCAAAAGCTAGTGGTAGTCTAGAAAGTGCAATTAAAAAAATTTCTGGAACTGTAAAACTTACTCAAACTTATGATGGACATCGTGAATGCTGTTATGCCAAAGTATTTGTAAGTGCAAAATCCGCAGATGATAAAAGATTTGACTATGATTTAATAAGATCAATCGGAAACACAGAAATTACTGATGAAAATTTACCTCGCCTAAGGAATCTTTATGACGAGCTAGGGAAAAAAGAAATTGCTGCTCATTTAGATAAAAGAATTGCTGCAATAAAAGCAAATACTCGTGGAAAAACTATACTCGGCAATAAATATGTATTAGACTCGCTTAAAGAAATGGATAACTTAAGTTTCGCACATCCTCTTTTAATAACAAAACTAAAAGATATTGATACACAAGCAAGCGAACTTGCTGTTTCTAGAGATAAAGAGCTTGGCACATTAACAGAACTATATGGTTCTAATTTAACCCAAGAATCACTAGCCGATAAAAGAAAAGTAATTATCGGAAAATATGATCCTCAGATTGCAGAGCTTGGCGAGAAAAAATATGAATTAGCAAGTTCACTTAGAAGTGTAAAGGAAATTATTGCAAGACTTGGCGCAAGCGATATTAGAACTTTACCTCGGGAAGATTATATGACGCTAAACCGTGCGATTAGAGTTTCAAATAAATCAAATGTAGGAAATGATTAAAATGACAATGAAAAATAAAGTTAAGAAAATTATGAATGGAACTTATGATTTCTGTATGAGAAATGCACCATTCATATTAAGTCCCGTAACCGCTGGGCTGGCCTATGCAGGCATAAGTCCATTAGAAGGAGCATGGTATACTTGCGATGAACAACAAAACCGTGTTGCCTTGGACTTGTTTTTATCTGCAGGCTTTGGTTTTATGGTTCTCCCTATCGGAGCAATTTTAAGAGATGAGCAATTGGATAAAGATCGGGCTGCGAAGGCCAAGAAATTAGCAAGTAAAGAAATAGCTAAAGTCGAAGCTAAACCTGAAAGAAGTATTTTATCTCTTGAAGATCTTAAAAAACAAGTAGTTCCTTATATGAAAAAGGATAGTTGCGGATGCTATAGATATCCGGCTAGATCGGTTTATAACAATTTTTCTGCAAAACACCCCATTGAAGATTTAAGATTATTCCAAGTTCTAGATGGTTATTTACATTCATATTGTGGCAATACTGGTTCAAGTAGTACTTCTAACAATACTAGTGTAATGGTGGATGTTGTTAGAAAATGTAATAAAGTAATTACTGGAAATTCTCCATTTAAAGCGGAAGCTGCAAAGATTGAACGAAGTGCTATCAGCGGTCTTGCGAGAGATAGTTCCCATAGCATAGATGAGCGATTGGTTTTGAGTTATTTAGAGAGATCTAACAATGGTATTGCAAATGGAGATCTTATCTTGGCTTTATCGGGACTAGACTCGGCTACTATTGCTTTAAATAATATTTCTTCATCCTATGAATCTTCGAGAGCAATAATTCAACCAAAGATCGACGAATTGAATGATTATTTACCTAAAAATTTAGTCAACATTTGTAATAAGAAAGATATAGCATTTACTCAAGTGGTAGATGGAATTGGTTATGCTTTATCACGTTACGATATTTGTTCCAAGTTATCTGAAAACAAAAAGAAAAGATTAAACGATTTTGTTTTGAGAAATACTCCGAGTATGACTGTTCCACAAGAACTTTCTTTCAAAGCAGATAGTTTAGTAAGCGACTTATCAAGCCAATTAAAAAAATATGATGGTGAAAAAAGCTTAGAAATTAAGGCCGTAGAATTTAAACATGGGCCAGTACTTGAAAAAGCTAAAAATCATTTAGAATACGTAGAACGCCAGAATAGATCTTATCCAAGTATGGGAAATGCTGCCGAAGTTACAAAAGCGAGAAAAGAATATTCTT
>CAYLGX010000045.1:0-7521 GCA_964383425.1 Candidatus Woesearchaeota archaeon | reverse complement strand
CTTAATGCAGGTAATGTTACTTTCAATGTAAGTAGTTGGAGTAATTATAGTATTGCAGATAATCTTGCTCCGGGAATTACTGGAACTATTGTAATTAATCAAACTGGTTCTAGTGGAGGAAATACTGCAAGGGGCGATAATGTTACAATAAATGCTACAATTATCGATACAGAGACTTCTGTTCAAGCTGCATGGGTTACAGTATGGCAAAATGTTATTGGCGGACCAATCTTACTTATACAATACTTGCAGAATTTATTTGGAAATATTTGGACTACTACTTTTGCAACTAATGGAAGTTTCAATTTAGGACAAGTTAATTATACAATTTATGCTAATGATACTAGCGGACTTGTTTCTAATTTAAGTTCCAACTTTACTTTAACACGTGGCGTGAAGGTTTATGATTGTTTCAATATTACTTTACCCGGGACTTATATCTTGCAGAATAATATATGGACTAATAGAACTTGCTTTAATATAAGTACTAATAATGTGGTTCTTGATGGGAGCGGATATAACCTGGCGGGCGATGGTTCCGGAATTGATCACGGAATTGTGGCATCCGGCCGAATTAATTTAACAGTTAAAAATTTCAAAAATATTAGTTTGTTTTTTGGAGGCATTAGTTTTAGTTATGTGAATAATTCTTTTGTGTATAACAATACTATTTCACTCTCCAACTATAGTTTTTCTTCGTATCGATCAAACAATAATATTTTTAGTTTAAACAATGTTTATAACTCTTTAACGGTCCCAGATAGTTTCTATTTAGTTGAATCCCATAATAACTCGTTGATAAATAATTTTATGAATACTGCTAGAAATTCGCATAATATTGCTTTATGGGCTAGTAATTCAAATTATATATTTAATAACACTATTATTTCACTACCTTATGGCGAAAGCATTGTTCTCGTGCAGGGGTCTAGTAATAATTCTCTTATTTCAAATAGTCTGTATAATGGGGGCTCTGGGATTGATTTTTATAATTTTTACGTAATTGATAATCTTCTCTTAAATAATAACTTTTTTAATACCGCCGGTATAATTTTTGGAGATTCAAAAAATAATCTGAATCATAACTATCTTATCTATAATAACTCTTACGGTCAAATTAAATGGACTTCTAATGTATTATTGGACAATTTGACTATTTACGGGACGAATTTGATATTGGGTCAACAAGTTGTTATAAGTGATAATTATGTCTATCTTAATTCTACGGCCTTTACTGGAAATATTAATACTTCTGCAAACGTAAGCTTGTACAACCTGCCTACTAATTTTATTCGACCAATTGTATTGAAGGATGGAATTGCTTGCGGTAGTTCTTGTTATAACTTTACTGACTTGAATGCAGGTAATGTTATATTCAATGTAAGTAGTTGGAGTAATTATAGTGTCGGCGAATGGACCAATACTCCTCCAAATATAACTTCTGTAATTCTTACTACAACAAATCCTTTGACTAATGGCACGGATCAAAATCTTACTGCTTATACTTCTGCCCAAGACGGCGATGGCCATAATATTACTTTGGCATATAATTGGTATAAAAATAATACTTTGAATGCTACAACATTAATTACAAATGGATTAGTTTCATATTGGAGTTTTAATAATGATACAAAAGATTATTATGGGGCTAGCGAGGGAACTTGTTTTGGGGGAGCTTGTCCTACGTCAATTGCTGCTGGAAAAGTCGGTAGTGCCTATCAATTTGATGGTGAAGATGATAGAATCACTGGAATAACTGGCGTTAATTTAAATTCTTCAAATGGTTTTACAGTTTCAGTTTGGACTAAACCTAATAATAACACAAATGATCCAAATTATTGCAGTAATGGATTAATTACATCTGATGATGGTAATGTCTATTTTAATGGAGGTTGGAGTATTTCTCAATGCATTTATGATAATATAGGGAAAGCGG
The DNA here is from genome assembly GCA_964383425.1 of Candidatus Woesearchaeota archaeon. GTDB lineage: Archaea > Nanobdellota > Nanobdellia > Pacearchaeales > GW2011-AR1 > CAIPOI01. The sequence goes on along the minus strand of CAYLGX010000045.1, from coordinate 5,585 downwards.
TATTTTGGCTGTCTAATAGTTCTCCCACTATTCAATTAGTTTTATCTCCTACTAAATCCATTTGGGATGGTAATTGGCACCAATTGACTATGAGCGTTTTTACTTCTGGAAATGTAGTAGTTTATATTGATGGCGTAAATGAGGGCGAGGTTAGTGCTGCTCCTTATGGAGAAGTTGTAACAAGTAATGTATTAATTTCAACAAATCAATTGGGCGGTATTTCAAAGTTTTTTAATGGTTCTATCGATGAAGTTCAAATTTATAATCGTTCTCTTTCAGCATCAGAAATTAAGCAACTTTATGAAGGGAGCCGACTAGGCGGAGATAAATTCTCTTCAGAAAATCTAGCATTCGCAGATGTTTGGAAAGTAGGAGTCATAGGACTAGATTATTTGAATAATGGTTCGGAAGTTATGAGCAATAATATTACTATCACAGATGTAACTGCCCCAAATATTACAATACTTGCTCCTGCAAATGCAACAATAACTAATAATCAAACAATTAATTTTACTGCTAATTTGAGTGATAGAGGCAGTGGACTTGCAAATGCAACTATTTATATCTACAACCAAACTGGCCTGTACAATCAAACAACTATCACTCTTGGAGGCGTAACTCAAACAACTGTCGGAATTGTGATCTATCTTGTTGAAGGAATTTATCATTGGTTCTGGGAAGTATTTGATTTATCTGGAAACTATGCGAGTACTCAATCTAGCGAAGGAAATTATACTCTTACAATTGATACTACTCTTAGTTCAATTTCTATAATTACTCCGCAAAATATTGTCTATAATAATGGAACTATTTTGGTAAATATCACTGCGAATGATTCTCATTTGCAAACTATTTGGTTTAACTATAATGGAACAAATCAATTCTATACTTCTCCATTTTATGTAAATTTTGTTGAAGGAAATAATACATTGAATGCTTATGCTAATGATTCTGCTGGAAATATTAATTCTACTTCTGTTAATTTTACAGTTACTAATCTTTATTGCGGGGATGGAATTTGTAATAATGGTGAGGCTTGTGATGCTTGTGTTGCTGATTGCGGAACTTGTAGTAGCGGTTGTACCCAAGTAGACGGAGGTTGGTCTGCATGGTCAACTTGTTCTGCCTTATGTACTCAAACTAGAAGTTGTAATAATCCTTTACCTTCTTGCGGAGGGTCATCTTGTTCTGGACCTAGTTCTCAAACTTGTATTGGCGGAAGTTGTCCGCCTATATGTATTCCTTCTTGTATCGGTAAAACTTGTGGAAATGATGGTTGCGGTGGAAGTTGCGGAACATGTTCTCCAGGTTCTACTTGTAATGTTGATCAGTGTGTACTAGATGCAGAGTGTACAATTAATGGTGATTGTGTTGATGGAAATGCTTGTACTGATGATATTTGTTCTAATGGTCAATGTAGTTATGTGGCTAATACTGCCTCATGTAATGCAGATAATAATCTTTGTACTATTGATGCTTGTTCTGCAGGCGCATGTAGAGCAGGTACGCCTAAAAATTGTGATGATAGTATTGCTTGCAGTGTTGATAGTTGCGATGCTTTTACTGGTCAATGTCAAAATGTCTTTACTTCTTGTAGTTGTACTATGAATAGTCAATGTGATGATAGCAATGTCTGTACTGATGATTCTTGTTCTTCAAATAACTGTGTTCAAACATACAATACTAATTCTTGTAATGATGGTAATGCTAGGACTGAAAATGATAAGTGTAGCAGTGGTGTTTGTTCTGGAACAAATATTGCTTGTCCAGATGGATACGTATGGGATTCTTCAGTTGCACAATGCGTACAAGGTGCTCCTCCGGTAGTTATTCCAGTAGACGTAGTTACCATAAGGACTGATTGTACTACTAATTTTGCTTGCGGAGAATGGTCTGCTTGCGCAGGTAGTTATGATGTTGCTCAAATAATTAATGGAAATACTCTGCAGGGAACAATGGAGAGAGTCTGTAAAGATTTGGGCGATTGTAAGTCTAGCTTTAGTGAAACTAAGACTTGTCTTTTGAAATCAGATATTACTATCAAAAGAGAGATTTGGTGCGGGGAAGAATATATTAATTTGGTAGATCCTACTGGACGAGTAACTTCTAGAATGAAACTTTCGCAAGGAAAATATCAAGCAGCAAAAATTAGTTTGAATCTTGAAGGTAATGGTTATTGTGCTTATTGTTTTGACGGAGTTAAGAACTTTGATGAAGAGGGAGTAGATTGCGGCGGTAGTTGCGCTATTTGTAATGACCAAAAATTAGCTTTAACGAAAACACCATGGTTAAGAAATTTAGTGCTTATTTTAATTTTAGCTATAATGATAACTGGTGTATTAATCGGTATTGTTTTAGTTTATAGAAGAAATCAAGAGCTTAGGGAACTAGATCATCTAGTAAAGAAATATAAGATTTGGAAAGCTAAAGGCTATGATGCGGATGTTGTAAAAACCTATTTAGACCATATTAAGAAGGGAAGTTAAAATAGTCATAGAAAGGTATAAAAAAAGAAAATTCGTCGTATTAAAAAAGAGGATATAATGGATAAACGTGAATATATTGAAAAAATTGAAATATATGAAGGCGGTGTCAAGAGACTGCGAGAGCTTGAAAAAGAACTAAATTCGCTTGATACTCATAAATTTAAAAGATATGCAGATGCTATAAGGAAAAATTTAAAATCTGTTTCAAGAATTCCTGAACTTGAAGAGGCGATTCGCGAATTAAAACTAAGAATTGCTGGAATTGATGTTGATTCAGAAAAAGCTTTGATTGATTTAAGGCAAGATAAGCAAATAGCTAAAATTTCAAGTGAACAAAAAAATTTAGAATCTTTAAAACTAAATAATCCGCGTTTTTCATTTTTAGAAAATAGGGCCAAGTTTTTAGTTAATGCACTTGGAGAAAAAGGCGAGCAAATCGGAGTTAATACTTCTCAGATAGGCAATTTAAAAAATAATGTGAGTAATATTAAAACTAAACTAGGTAAAACTCAAAAACAAACAGACCAGGAAAAAGAAGAAATTAAAAAATTAAATGAACGGGTAGCTTATTTAAAAAAAGTTATTGAACAAAAAACAGAAGAACTTAATCATAAGATTATTCATAGAAAAAATCCAATAAATCGAAAGAAGCTTTTTGCACAAATTCGCTCGATGAGTTCGGAAATGGTAGCTTTAAAGGAGAAATCTGAATCTATTGCCGAGCAACAAGAACAGGCAATTGCGGCCCTGCGTGAAGAGGAAAATAATTATAGGCAAGAAGTGGAACCTAAAATTAATTCAGTTTTGCCACTGGACCGCAAAGTAAATATTTTTTCAAAATTACTTGGACAAAAAGGCGAGCAAATAGGAGTTAATACTGGCGATATTGATAAACTAAAGAAAAAAACTTCAAAAATAAATCTTCTTTCAAAAATATTAAATGAAAAGTCAGATGAGCTTGCAGAAGAAGAAAATGATCTTGAAAGACTAAGAATTAGAATTGGTAACTTGCAAAGTAATCTTAATTTTAAGATGGACGATTTAGAAAAGCACCTGAATAAACGAGATGTTAAGAGTTTTATAAATAAAAGAAAAATTGAAAAAGAAATTGAGGATTTAAGACAAAAAATTGATCAAAGTAGATTAGAACTTAGCGGCCAGGTTGAAAAAGAAAATTCGGATTCTAAATCTTTAATTGAAAAAGAGAAAGATGAAATCAAAAAGGCAATTCTTGAAGAAATTTCTAAGGTCAAGAATAATTTTCAACAAGACAATACTCATCTAAGTGAAGAAGTAATCGAGAAGATCAATAATCTGGATAAAAAATCATCCTCTAGCAACGATGAAATGTATGCTAATTTATTAAATAAACTTGGTCAAATAAAATCTGAATTAAATGCAGTAAAGCGAGACTTGCATGAAAAAAATCAAGAAAAGATTATTCCTAAAAAAGAAGAAAAAATTATAATAAAAGAATCATCTCAAAAACCAATTGAAATTAAAAAAGCAAGTGCTCATATGAAAAATGTTGCCCCCTTGCCTAAATTTCCATTTTTTGATTCCAAAAACAGTGAAGCACTTTCTAGAATGATTCTTAAGCAAAGTATCTATGATTTACCTACTCCCTCTTTTCCAGAAATGCCTAAACTGGATGTACCTCTTGCGGCAGTTAAAAAACAAGAAGTTAAAATAATTGAGCCTGCATTTAAAAAAAGTAAAAGAATTCCTAAAACTAAATATTTGATTTTAGAAAAATTTGAAAATATTCATCAAGATTTTGAAGGAGTGAGGTTTAGGGCAGATAGTTTGGATGAGGCAGTTAAAAAAGGAGTTGTACCTAAAACGCCAGATCAAGATCTCCTTTCAAAAACGCTTGCGGAATCGCAAATTGCTCTTGAAAGTATTTTAAAAATCAAAAGGGGCATTTTAACCTCCCTTCGGGTATAGCATTTTCTAGGTTTAATCTTAATTTTTATTATTTATATCTCCTCTTCTTTATCGTCGGTAAATATAGTATTTTATATAGAAAGCTTTTTAAATAACCCTTTCATTTTAGGATTATAAAAGAGTTAAGACTAAAGGTTCGTTTTATCTAAATTTGGTATAAACAGAACAAATATAAAAACAAACATGGCTGAACAAAAAGAATATGATGCAGACAGTATAAAAGTTCTAGAAGGTTTAGAAGGAGTTCGAAAGCGACCTGCGATGTATATTGGCGGTACTGGTAAAGATGGACTTCATCATTGTGTTTACGAAATTGTAGATAATGCTGTTGATGAAGCTTTAGCAGGTTATTGTAAGAACATCAATGTTATCTTAAACAAGGATGGAAGTTGCACGGTTACTGATGATGGAAGAGGTATTCCTACTGAAATAAACAAAGTTTATAAAAAAAGTGCACTTGAAATTGTTTTTACTAAACTTCACGCTGGTGGTAAATTCGATAAAGATTCATATAAAATTTCTGGAGGTTTACACGGAGTTGGAGCTAGCGTAGTAAATGCTTTATCTACTAAATTAATTGTAATTGTTAAAAAAGATGGTAAGTTATTTCAACAAACTTACAAAAGAGGAAATCCTACTACTGAAGTTGAAGTAGTTGGTAAATGTGAAAAAGGCGAAAGTGGAACCGCAGTTACTTTTTTCCCAGATAGTGAAATTTTTTCAACTCTTAATTTTGATTTTACAGTTCTTAAAAAAAGATTCCAGGAAATGGCATTTTTGAATGCAGGATTAAAAATAATCTTAAGTGAAGAATCTATTGGCAAAAAAGAAGAATTCTTTTTTGAAGGCGGATTAATGGATTTCATACAGCATATTACTCAGTCAAAATCTCCTTTACATAAGCCTATTTATTTTAAAAAACAACAAGATACCACTATTGTAGAAATAGCTATTCAATACGTTGATGGCTACAATGAAAACATTTTTGGTTTTGTTAATACTATTAATACTACTGAGGGCGGAACCCATGTTTCTGGATTTAAAACTGCTTTAACTCGTGTAATTAATGATTATGCTGATAAAAAAGGAATGTTAAAAGATGTTAAGCTTGAGGGTGATGATGTTCGTGAAGGAATCAACGCAATTATTAAT
>CAYLGX010000044.1:5357-7588 GCA_964383425.1 Candidatus Woesearchaeota archaeon | reverse complement strand
CCCTCAAGCCATTCTTTCTCCATAAAGTGGAGTTCGCTTGGAATAATAATGCAGAATGGATTTGCAATGTTTTTATGTTTCTTTTTTATATTATCTAAAGTATCATAATAGATTTTAGCATTTTCCGAGCCAAGAGCAGTAGCAACCACAATTTCACCTATCTGCATTTTCTTTCTATCAAGTGATTCCTCAAGTTGTTTTATTGCATCAATAAAAGATAAGCCAATATCACAAAGAATAAGTGAATGTGCTTTAATTAAAATATTATCTTTAACAACATCAAGAAAACTATCTGGCTCAAAATTCTTTTGCCAGCGAGGCATACTAGTTATTTTTCCAAATTTGTAAAGTTCAAGACCTGTTTCTCCTAGGGCATCAAAAACACTAGCACTAAATATCACCTTGTACTTAACTTTTGCCTTTTTACAATCTGAAAGTAAAGTTAAATGAGTAGTAGCAAAAAGAGGGGAGCCATAAACAAGCAAAGCAATATCATTTTTCTTAGATTCATCAATCAATTTACTAGATTCAACTCCATCCCTACCAAGCAATTCAAACTTTCCAATAGTTTTTTCAAGTTCACTTGTTTCATATGGAAAATCTACAGTATAAGCTTCAAGATAAACTTTTTTGCATTTTTTGATTATCTCTGCGCTCTCAAGACTAAAGCTTTTAAGATTTAAACCAGTTCCAATAAGGTATAACATAACTATACATAAAAAAAAGAATTAATAAAGCTAATCCTCACTTATTCCCCACAGTTTTCTAAGCTCTTTCTTTACATTTTCAGCTTTATGAGGATAAGTACAATCTGAACAATCCCAAACTCTGCCAGTAGGATAAGATGCATGAAGGTACCATTTACCTAGCGGAGAATTAATCTTACAGCCAGTTTCATTTTTGGAATGAATATAGTGCGGGCACAAGCAAAATAAACAATTGAGCTCTTCTGGCGGGATAGAAGAATGGCAGGGAGATGAAGAATAACAAGGACAAGCAGAAACATCACTTTTTTGTCTTTTTAGAAAATTAAATTCATCAACAATAGTCCCAATATGTTTTTCAAGAACAGAGCGAGTTTTATCATTCATAATAGTAGATAGTTTAGAAGTTTAAATGATTAATTATGATAAATATACTATTTTCTGCCTTTCTTAGTAGGCCTAGCTTTTCTAATATTTTTAGCAAGTTCTTTCTCTTTTCGGATTATTCGTATAGCCGTCCAAAAAATTGCAAATAAAAGAAGAATAATCGCTATTGCTAAAAAATCTGCAGTAGCCATATATCCTATAACTGCCGCACTAATCCCATTTAAAGTCATAATTATAGAGGGTTTAGCTGTTTAAAAACATTACTTAGAACGATATAATGAGATTAAAGTAACAATCAAAAAATAAACTAAACTAAGGATAATTGGAAGATCATAATAAAACAAAAATGAACCTAAAATCATTGCAATTAAGATAACCACTATAAGTTTAAACCACTTTTTGCCATAAATTACCTCATCATCGCAAAGGTATACTAAGAAAAATCCAGCCGGGATTGAACTAATCATAATTAAGCAATAAATCAGAATTTCAATAACCATCTTTCAACTAACAAGAAAGCCGCATTTATAAAAATAGCGTACGCAAAATTTAAATACGACTAGGCCATACTAAATTATGGAAACTTCTAATATAATACGATTGAGTATTGCAGTAGTAGTGGGTTATTTAGCATTATTTGCAATGATATGGATTTTTAGAGTAAGAAAAAATTCAGATAAGAAAAAGAAAGAATAGACTTCTTGAAATAAACTTTAATTTACAGCAATAAGCTTATATACAAAACTGATAAATAGATAGTATGGAAAATTTAACAAGTGAAATTCTAGCAGGAAAAATATTCATCTACCCTACCGACACAATTTACGGACTTGGGTGCGATGCTACAAATGAAAAAAGTGTAGATAAAATAAAAGAAATAAAGGGTAGAGATAAAGATAAACCATTATCAGTAATTGCCCCTAGCTTAAACTGGATAAACGAGCATTTTGTTATTAATGCGGACTTAAACAAATATCTTCCAGGGCCATATACTCTAATCTTAAAAAGAAAAGATCAAGATTTTTTAAAATGGATATCAAGTAACGACTCGGTCGGCATAAGAATTCCAGCCAATAAATTTACAAAAGAAATACAAAAAGCAGGCGTTCCATTTGTAACAACCTCGGTAAACCTAAGCGG
>CAYLGX010000044.1:3057-5257 GCA_964383425.1 Candidatus Woesearchaeota archaeon | reverse complement strand
AATTTAGAAGAAGTAGACAAAGATGAAAGACTCAAAAGTGCAGAATTTATTATTTTTGCAAGTAGGCACGAGTCAAAAAATCAAGTTCCTTCTCTTTCACTTCATGCGCCCGGAAACTATCGCGATGCAGAATATGGGGGAAAAGCAGGAAAAGTTTCTATGACTTCATCGCAAGCTCTAAAATTTTTATTTCAAAAGTTAAATGAAAATGCATCTCAAATTAAAGAGTTAGAACACCAAATAACCCTCGAAGTAACTCATCATGGTCCATTGTTAGCTAAGCCTTGCTGTTTTATAGAAATAGGATCTAATGAAGAACAATGGAAAAATAAGCAACTCGGAGAAATAATAGCTAAAACAATTGCCGACTTTCAAAATTTTAATTTTAAAAAAGAAATAAAGACAGCTATAGCTATTGGCGGGCCCCACTATTGCCCTAGTTTTAATAAAATTCAATTAAACAGTAAGACTTGGGCAATTAGCCACATAATTCCAGAGTATTGCTTACCTATAACTCTTAACATACTAAAGGAAGTAGTAGAAAACACAAAGGAGCAAGTAGACCTAGCCATAATAGACTGGAAAGGCTGTGGAAACTCAGAATCGCGAACAGCAGTTATAGCAATTCTAGATAGATTTGGTTTAAAATACGAACGAAGCGATAATTTGGATAAAACTAGTCAAATATAACTATCTGCCTCAAAAAACCATTCATAATTTACTTCAAATAAACCTACTAATTGCAAGATCCCTAACAATTACCAAATAAGAAGGCCATAATCTTGACGAAGTCAGATTATTTGGTAAAGAGTGTAAGTCAATCAAACAACACCCTTAAAAACCCAGATTTACTTTTATAAATCATGAATAAACCTGAAGAAAAAATTACAAATAAGGAAGAACAAATAGACATAGAAAAACTTCCAATGTTAAATGTTGGAACAGTAGGGCACATAGACCACGGAAAAACTACTTTACTTTACAAATTAACAGGCAAATTTGCAGATACTCATTCTGAAGAATTAAAACGAGGAATTACAATCAAACTAGGTTATGCTGAAACAATAATCGGAGAGGGAGATAAAAAAAGATATATTAGTTTTGTTGATGCGCCAGGACACGAAATGCTTATGGCTACAATGCTTAGCGGAGCAGCAATGATTGATTGTGCACTATTATTAATTGCAGCTAATGAAGGAATAAAACCTCAAACAAAAGAACATTTAATTGCGCTTCAAGCAAAAAATATTAAAAATATAATCATAATCCAAAACAAAATAGACTTAGTTACAAAAGAACAAGCAATTCAAAATTACAAAGACATAAAAGAATTTGTAAAAGGAACAATAGCAGAGAATTCTATAATAATCCCAGTTTCAGCACAACAAAATATTAATTTAGATAGAATAAAAGAAGAATTACTCAAAATACAAGTTCCAGAAAGAAATACTAAAGATATGCCATTATTTTTAATTGCAAGAAGCTTTGATATTAACAAACCTGGAACTCCACTAGAAAAACTTCATGGCGGGATTATTGCAGGAGTATTAAAACAAGGTAAAATAAAAGTCGGAGATGAAATTGAAATAAAACCAGGAAGCTATGAAAAAATAGCAAATCAATTCGTGTATAAAACTCTTAAAACAAAAATAGTATCTATCTACAGGGGAAGCCATTCCATAAAAGAAGCAATTCCAGGCGGAAGTTTAGCAATTGAGACAGAACTTGATAATGTATTAACAAAATCCGATGTAGTTTCTGGCTGTATTGCTTCAACTCCTAACAATTTACCAGAGATAACTGATAAAATTAAAATAAAATTCAAATTATTTGATAAAGTATTTGGTTCAAGTGACGGAATAAAAGTAGAAGCATTAAAACCAAGCGAACTAATAATGTTAAGTGTCAATACTGGAATAACAGTTGGAATGGTAAAAACAATAAAGAATGATGTTGCTGAAATTAACTTAAGAATTCCACTTGTCCCAATAAAATCTGAAAATATTGGTATTGCCAGAAACATTAACAATCACTGGAGATTAATCGGATATTCTGAATTAATTTAGTTTATTTCTTAAGACACAATTCGGCTTTGCCAAAATTGGCCCATGTAAATTTATTAATATATAATAATCATTCCCTCCTAACATAATTTTATTATAATCATAAAAATCAAAAATATGTCCATTCAATAAAGCAT
>CAYLGX010000044.1:0-3047 GCA_964383425.1 Candidatus Woesearchaeota archaeon | reverse complement strand
TTAATATATAATAACTTCAAATAGAGGGGATTTTAATCGTTAGAAATTTAAACAAAAGATAGGATAATGCTAAAAAATATTTTTTAAATCTACGATAGTTACTAAATTTAGTCGTATTAATCTTGATGAAATCAGATTATTCAGTCATTAATACCGAGTTATCTAAATAATTGCCAGATACCAATTGCAACTACGATTAAAGCACCTATAGCTGTTTGATTTATGAATGGAATGCTAAGTGGAGTCCAAATAAGTAGGGCTGCAATTAATAATGCTATTCCAATCCATTGATCTTTTGAAAATTTTGCCATGTTTGTTTATTAATTTCCTCCTTTCAAATTTTATTTAATTTTAAAAATATACCCATCTCCGAGTAAATGTGAATGCCAATTAACATAAGCCAGAGCAAAAAAACCAACATAAACAAACAAAAACCAGACTGGCAAAGCAAATAAAATTCCAGCCGGAACACTATGAATAATTCCTCGATGTTCTAAAAAATTATTAGCTATAAAAGTAACTACTAAAAGTAAACAAGCAATTATCAAAACTTTAAGCGGATTAATAAAATTTTGGTTAAATAGGATTTCAATAACACTAATTACTACTCCAAACGTAGCAGTTCCAATAAACCACCAAGTCATAGTTCCGGATTTATGATCAATATCTGGAAAAATACTATAGATGGTGGTTATGCCAATAATAATCAAAATAGATGAAAAACTCAAGTAAAACCAGCTAACATTAAGCCAACCTAAAAATAGAATAAACAATAAAGTAACTATTCCTCCCAAAACCCAATGCCCTTTTTTCTTCATGTTTGTTTTTCCCCCTTTAATTTAAAACTAACAATTAAAAGAATAACTTCAAAGATTTAAATCTAACTAAAAAAATAATTATTTCTTATCTTCTGTGGCATCAACAATTTCATCTTCTTCTTTGCTAAGCTTTGCAACATCTGCAACCTTATCGCCATCAGCTAGTCTTATTACTCGAACACCTTGTGTAGCTCTGCCCATTACTCGCATTTCTTTAACAGGAGTTCTAATAACAATCCCTTTTTCAGTTGTTACAACAACAAAGTCTTCATCAGTTACTGAAATGGTTTTAATAACTTCGCCATTCTTTCCAGTAATCTTCAAATTAATAACTCCCTTGCATGCTCTTCCAGTCAATCTATAATCATCAATCAAGCTTCTTTTACCATAGCCGTCTTTTGTAACAGTAAGAATAGTATCTTGCGGACTATTTACTACTTCAAGAGAAACTACTTCATCCTTACCATCAAGTTTTATTCCAGTAACTCCATAACTAGCTCTGCCCATATCTCTTACTTCTTCAGAGTTAAATCTTATTGCTTGACCTTCACGAGTAAACATCATAACTTCTTGTTTAGCATTAATAACTTCTACTCCGATTAACATATCTGAATTATCTAGTGGAAGATTTATTGCTCGAACACCACTAGCACGAGGGTTAGCAAACATTTCAATTTTCATTTTCTTAGTTATTCCAAGTTTTGTAGCCAAGAATAAGTATGCATTCTTGAATTCCTTAATTGGGATTACAGAAGTAACTACATCTTCTTTTAAATTTAGCAAATTAATTAATGCTTGACCTTTACCATATCTTTGGGTTTCAGGAACCTGGTATGCCTTAAGCCAGAATACTCTGCCTTTTCCTGTGAATAATAACAAGTAATCATGTGTTGAACAAGAGATCATTTGCTTTACAAAATCACCAGTTGCTAGGTCTGTTCCAATAACTCCTTTTCCGCCTCTTTTCTGTTCTTTGTAAACTTGGTAAGGCATTCTTTTAATGTAACCCTTGTCAGTAATTGAAACAATAACATCTTCTTTCTTAACTAAATCCTTTTCTTGGAATTCTTTAATTGCCTTGATTACTCCAGTTTTTCTTTCATCTCCAAAGTCTTTTTTCAAGTCAACTAAATCTTTCTTAATTAACTTCAAAACAAGTTTTTCATCAGCAAGGATTTCTTTTAAATTTTTAATAGTAGCCATTAACTCATCTTCTTCTTTATTCAATTTGTCTTGTTCAAGTGCAGAAAGTTGTCTTAACTTCATTTCAAGAATAGCATCAGCTTGTTTCTTAGTAAGGCCGAATTTCTTCATTAAATTTTCTCCAGCTTCTTCACGAGATTTTTTGATAACTGCAATAATCTCTTCAATATTTTTCAATGCAATTAATAATCCTTGTACAATATGTTCTCTGTCTTGTGCTTCTTTCAAATCAAAGTTACATCTAGCAGTAATAACCTTCTTTCTGTAAGCAACATAAGCCATTAATATAGATTTAAGGGCCATAAGCTTAGGAACTCCATTATCTAGTGCAATAAAAGCAGCATCGTACTTGATTTGTAAATTAGTTGACTTGTATAATCTGTTAATTGTAAACTTTGCATCAGCACCTTTTTTTAATTCAATAACAATTCTTATATTTCCTCTCGCACTTTCATCTCGAATATCCGAAACATCTGGAAGCTTTTTTTCTGAAATTAAAGCAGCAATACTCTTGATTAAATCAGACTTGTTCACTTGATAAGGAATTTCAGTAATAATTATATTTTCTCTTTTATCTTCACTTTCAGTTTTAACTTTACCTCTTAAAACAACACTGCCTTTTCCAGTTTCATACATTCCCTTAATATTTTCAGTAACCATTACTCCGCCAGTAGGGAAGTCCGGACCTTTTATGATTTCAATAAGTCTATCAATTTCAACTTTAGGATTATCAATTACTTCAGCAATAGCATCACAGACTTCAACAAGATTATGTGGAGGAATATTAGTAGCCATTCCAACCGCAATACCACTTGATCCGTTAATTAATAAATTTGGAACTTTACCTGGAAGTAAAAGTGGTTCTTCCATAGAAGCATCAAAATTAGGAATGAATTTTACAGTACCTTTATCTAAATCTTGTAATAATTCTACAGCAACTTTATGTAGTTTAGCTTCAGTATACCTTGAAGCCGCAGCATTATCTCCATCAATATTTCCAAAGTTTCCTTGTCCGTGAACAAGAGG
>CAYLGX010000043.1:0-7598 GCA_964383425.1 Candidatus Woesearchaeota archaeon | reverse complement strand
TGTAAAGGTAGTTAATTTCGTTGTTGCCATCGGTAGAAATGTTAATTTGTTGGGGGAGATTTAAAAAATTGTACTGGATATCTGTTAGAAGTTTATTATTATCCGATTTCATGTTCCCGTTATTATCGTAAGTGTATTCAGTACCGGAGAACGAAAGGTTATCGGAAAAGCCATTGTCCTGGTGGTTAGCATTATTAATATCATTAACACTTTGCAGATGGTTCCCTGTGTATGTGTAAGTCAGTTCGTCAATAAGGCCATAACTTGAGCCACCCCCAAGTTTTCCGCACCGGGATAAGGTTAACAGGTTCCCGTTTTTATCGTAACTGTAACTTGTACTATAGTTATCTGTGTATCCAATGGTAAGCCTGTTTGTCGCATCATAAACATACTGATAAGTATGTGGTCCAAACCTTCCGGTATTCCATTGCATAGATGCAATGTTTCCGTTATACTGGGGAGAATAGGCATTTTTGTAATTTAGTTTCATGGCGAACATATCACTTCCCAGTTGAGAAACATCATTAATATCCGTAAGCCAGCCACGGATGTTGTATTGGTAATTCACGGTTTGCAGGGCGCTACTGCTGCCTTCGTGCAGGTATTTTCTTTTGAGGCGTCCTAACTCCTCATAATTATTGTCACTCAGGGTTACTGGGTCCTGACCATTGATCTTATGTTTGGTTGTAGTAAGGCGTTTGCCGTTATCGTATCCAAATTCATGCTGGACAACAATACTTGAACTGCCAATGCTATGGTTTTCCTTTGTAAGCAGAACATCCCCGGTAAAATTGATGCGATTTGAAACAATGTCCAATCCGCCTTTGTGATTGTCCGACACGGTTTGGATCAAACGCAGGTATTCGTCGTAATAATTTGCATTAATCAGAAAATCGATGCTACAAGGTGGGGTGATCTCGGAATTGGGAAGTATCCTGGTTTTTGTTGCAGTAACCTGACCTTTAACATTATCAGCACGAGGATACATAAATGAAACTTCCGAATTGCGGAATCCATATCGCCCGGCGAATTGCGCCTGATTGATGTAGTTGTAATTATCGTAATAAGTTATCGTGTAAACCTCGCAACCGGCAGTATTGACATCCGGAAAAGCATTATTGGTGTATCCATGGGTATATGATAAGCTTACATCTTCATAATAAATGCTGTCATTGTTTACAAGTGTCTGCATTTGGCACTGGTCAAGCAACGCAGAATGTTGGTAAATTCCAGTCATGATGGGACGGTTAAATACATCATATTTTGTAAAAAGCCAGGATATGGATGACCTCATGTTACCATCCTGGGTCAAAACCAGTTGGTCGCGGTTATTATAAACCAGATAAACCGCTTCTGTACCTGGTAACCTTTTGATGGCCATCTGTTTACGTGCATCGTATTCATAATAGTAGCAAAGCTGTTTTATAAAATCGGCGTCAATTTCAAATATAGAACCGACAGATAAATGCGAGTAAGCTTCCGGAGGAATCACGTATCTCAACAGGCCAAAATCGTCATAAACATAAGAAGTGATCAACCATTGCGACCCATCAAAAATTTCCTTTGCCACTACCTTATCAATCAAATCTTTAAACTCTATGGTTGGATTCCCGTTTTCGTCATTGGTTACGTTCTTATAGAGTTTACCTGCCTGATAAAAACCTTCTACTTTAAGTTGATTTGTTTCGAGGACTTTAAGCATGTACACTTCATCTGCTGAATTTGTGAGGTATTCGAATTTTTCGGGGTGGCCGTCATTTATATTCCAATCCAGACCTTGCGGAAAGACTTTTATTATCCTGTTTAAAGGCGAATTGTCATACTCAGTTGTTGTTTTTGCATATTGACCCTCACCATCGTACATAAAATTATTAAAGGCCACCTGTTCGGCAATATCCTCAGTACGATAGCCACCTGGTCCGTTACTTCCTCCTTGTGTAATCACATAAGGTAGATATCCGAATTTTTGACGGCCAAATTCATCATATTTTACCGGAAGCACTATATCACCTTCACCGGGTGAGGATTTAACGTTTATTTTTTGCGATAAGCGACCAAGCCCATCGAAATAGTCTATCGTTTCACTCCATTGCGAATAATCCAATCCCGAATGTGTGGGTATTATGTCCGTAGCATTATTCCTGAGAGGCGTGAACACCCTGATGTAATTCATGTTAAATTCGCCATCGGTAACAGGGATACCGCTATTAAAAGGAAGGTCGGGATTGATGTAAGCCCGAAAATTTGAATGTCCGGTTGTATTGAATCCTGGTAAAAGCGTTATAGATTCGCGGGCAACTTCAGTATTTGCACAGTATTGCCAGATTCTACGATTATTCAAGCTATCATCACCGGTTTGTGCGACAATTGCCATTGGTAACAGAAGAGCTATGATTAAATTTAATCTAAATATTTTCATGATCATTCTCATAAAAGTTCATTATAACATTCTGTCAATCATCATTATTTTTCATCTTCCGCATAATGGTAATCCATATGTTTAATAACCTTGCCATCCTGATCCCTTATCGTCACCAGACGGCCGAATTCATCATATTCATAATGGGTTGTCTTTCCTGCCGGGTCAGTTTCGGAGGTCATCCCAACCAAAGGTTTAAAGGTGTAGGAAGTGATCATGGCTTCTTGAAGATCGGCTCTCAGGGTATTAAAAATGTCAAGTAATTCGACTTCAGTTTTGTTTTGAAGTGCATCAATGCTACAACCTAACAGAGAAACAGCATCATTATAATTACTGTTTTCAATTTTGGCAATCACCTGGGTATAGTTATATCCCCAAATATAACAAATTATGAAATTATTGATTAATTGTTGTTCAGAAAGTTTCTTAGTATTCTGGTTATAGCGCAAATCAACTTTTTTTATATAAAATCCTGGTATTGTCGTAATCACACCCGGATCATGTAAAGGCTTGGTTATTAGATTTTCGTTCTCATAACTATAGATTTCTATCGGCATTCCATAGTCGTCGTACTTTGTAATTTTACCATTAATTATTTTATCTCCAGAATAAACTTCCGATTTTACCGGGGAAGATATGATATGCTTATCAATTAAGGTACTAAAGTTCTCAATATCAATAAAATCCTCCGGATACCAGTAGCCCTCCTCAATAAGGTTTCCCTTACTATCCTTTTTTAGTGTCCGTGTTAATTGAATATGTTTATCGTTATCATAATAATATTTTTGAAAAGTAGTTATGGGATTATTTCCATCCTGATCATATTCAATAATGCTAGTAGAATCGAGATAGGACCAAAAAGAGTAGTTTATATATTCGATTATATTCAAGTTCTCTATCTGATCTTGATAGACAAGTTCTAATCCTGGAGTACCCCAACAAGGATGATACTGCCAATAGGTTGAATTAGATGCTCCCGGTGCAATACAGATTGGATCGTCCGAACCGTCAAATGGTACTCCTGGTTTCCAATAGAAATGGTGATGATTTGTATTACAGGCAATTCTTTTCCATTTTTTATTTGCATCGGCAGCAGTGCAGGTATAATGATGGTTTCTTGTACATTCCATGTCGAAGTTTTTCATAACTGAATATGAGTAAGCATCTGTAAAATTTCTATTATCCTGCTTATAAAAGTTTTTCGTATTGGTGAGAAGTATTTTTTCATTGTTTGCGATTTTGAAAACTTCTACAGATTTTTCCAGACCATTATCCCAGCCTATGTTAGAATAGCATGCACCATTTTGAGCAAAACCTGTATTAATAAGTGGATTACCCGGAACATCACGATTGATTATAAACTCATGTGTTTCCCCTCCGTTTTCAAAGTTTTCACCTCCATTGCTAACGGTTACATATCTGTAATAAATATTGCTGTTCCCGCTGTTTACCAGTGGTATCTGGCTTTCAGAACCCAATACATAATATTCGCAATCAAAATATGAGCATGGAATTGAACATTTCATTCTATTTATTCGCTTAGAAATAAAATACCCCATAGTTCCAGGGTCACCCGAAGATTCTGATAAATTGTCATATTTATTGTAATAATAGGTCATAATATTTTCATTTCCGGTAATGGGATCTTTGGCCACAATTTTTTTAATTCTCGATCCACCAGTTTCAATATTCATCGTGATATGTTCAATTTCCTGGTCATAATATTCAAGTGTCATGGTGGACCATAAGCACGGACGTATGACTTTCAAGGTAACTTCATAGCTGTTTCCTGATTCAAAATTAACCTTGTATTCTGCAAAATCACCTTCAAAAATATCTAGCGACTGACCCACTAAGTTCCATCCGATAACGTTTGAAAACTTAAAAATATCGATAAATTCATTTGTATTTAGATTCTTAATTGCAATATGAGCTTTAATATCAAACGGGTAACCGGTAGTATCACAACCGTTGTCATCATAATTAAAGGCCACTGAAGAATGGAAAAAAGCATCATGATTAGTTGGTATCGTTGCTGTAATTATAGTATCAGTAAAATGATTCAAATTTTCACCGGTTATTGCTTCCAAAGATATTATTGCCTTTGGAGGGTAAATAGTATTTGTTCCCCAATAAGAATTTGCTTCATACTCGAATTCATTGTAACCTTTTGTGGGATAGATGACTTTTTTTAATAATCCCTTTTGGGAAAATAAATTCACCAGATTTCTGTCACCTGACCAGGGGGAATCATAAAATACACCTGCATCCACTTTTGGAACAAAATAAGCATTGGTTTTATTATTAAAATACCCCCAATAATCCTGCGAATAGGCAAGACGTTCACAAAGTATATCCGGTTCAATATAATCAAAATGATATTGTTTAGTCTGATCCTTGAATGTAACATTATCCAGGAACATTCTATTATTATTTGTAGGAAAATAGTTAAAGGAAAAGTTATCTATGATATCATTATTACAATGAACACTTATGTTACTTATTAATTGATAATTATATATTTCAGGATTTGGATGAGATTGATTATAATCTATTATTATTGTACCGTCAGCGATATTATTTGAAGAAATTTGCTTAATTCGTTCACCAAAGATCGTACTGAAATTTTTATAGGTCTGAATATTGTTCACCTGACCGCACCATGGCCCTCCAGGACAGCCATTAAGGGTATTTAATGACTTATTGTAGAACTGTGAAATAGAACTTCCGAAGGTGTATTCATTAAATTCATATTCAAAATCTACATGGTCACCTGCCGGATGAATGATTTGTGTTAAATACCAGGCAGTAATTACCGGCACATTTTGTTCATCAGTTCCATTTTTAAGTTGTTTATAATATCGGGTTCTTTCAATTGTCGAAAAAATATACTTTATTCCATCAGGTGCTGTGATTTCATAAAATATTTCGCTAGAATCATTACAATTAGCTACTATTTGAAGATTTTGATGTGGCATCAATACTATTCTTTTATTGTTATCAAAGACGAATTTTCCACTATATCCATTGAAGTTGTACATATAAAGATCAGATTCGGAATCGATATCCCCAATCGCTGCACCAATGAAATAATCCATTGCCATTTTACTATATGTTCCTGCTTCATGAATTTCTCCTTCGGGGTAAAATTGATAGGAAGCCTCATCCGGACTATCTCTAACAATGCGGGTTATAACTCCCCCAATATTCAGACTCCAACCTAATCCTACATTAGTTTCCAGTTCATCAACTTTAATTCCATTGGAATTATAGCTTAACGAAATTGGAACTGTTAATTGACCTGCTTTATAATTATAAAGTGGTACTGTAACATTTGGTGTCCCTGTAAAATACCCGACAGGAATTTGTCCATATTTTCCTAGTTCATATGCTGTCGGGGAAGGGGGAACTATCTTTGCATAATCTTCATCCTCTTCTTCACCTGGACTCTTACTTTGTGAATAAAGCAAAGTACCAAATAACAAAATATTTATTAGTATTGAGTATTTTATGATATTCATGGTATAAGACTTTATAGTATCACCACTTTCTTTCTTATCTCATTATTGCCGTTTCTAATTATTAAAAAGTATGTACCTGGAGGAACTCTGGATAAATTTGCTTCAACATCAGTATTTATCGTCGTGACAACAAATTCGTTTCTCCAAAAAGTTAGCGCTTCCAATGAGAATAAATCCATTTTGACTTTTTCCATTATGTTTAAGTTTCCGATATGTATAAACAATGCATCCCGTGCTGGATTTGGACTAATTTCCACCGTCATTCCTTGTCTGTTCGATTCAATTGCTGAAGTATTTAGGTTTTCATTAAAATCATCTATTTTTACTATTGTTGAGGCTTTAACTTTACAACCATTTTCATCCATCACCTCAACCCAAAAGGAGTAGGTTCCTGGATCAAGCCCTGAAGTCTCAACAATAAGGTAAGATAGTGTTGTGTGATCACTCCAAAGGTATTCTTTCATGCCCTCAGGTGCATTAAGTTTTATTGTTTCACCCTGTATCAGAGAATAAGGCCCGCCCAGATCAAATTCGGGAGGTTTATTTAATCGTACGAATATGGTATCACTCGAAATGCACTGGTGTTTGTTAATGGCTTCAATGACATACCATCCCGACGAATCAATTAACAATTCATGAGTACCGGGTTGTCTGTTCCAAAAATACCGCTCGAAAGCATCGTCAACTGAAAGAAGATATTGTTTTGCAAAGATAGTCGTGTCATCTGGGAGCAATAATCTTTTTGTTGTTTCACATTCATAGAGCCTTGAAACAAAGAAATCTTCACTTTCATTTTCTTTGGATTTGATTCCTAATAACTTAATTGATTTCGAATAATTACCGTTAACAAAAATATTATTGCTGTTATCCAGGCAAATGACCCGCCCAAAATCATCATTTTCGCCTCCCATAGATTCTACAAATAGAACCTCCCCATCTGCACTATATTTTACCAGGAAAATATCGGTAGAAAATTTTTCTGACTCGAATTTATCACTTCCACTTTCAAGGGTTCCGCGATAACTTCCAATCAAATAAATGTCATTTGAATTGTTAATATCCATTGAGTTAACATAATCGTTGGCCGCTCCGCCAAAACTTTTGCACCAGGTCAATTTATCGTTTTCGTCGAATTTTGAAAGAAAAACATCGCATTTCCCTGTGGATTCTAACTGGTAGGATTTATTAAAATACAAACGATCAGTGAAAGTACCAGCCAGTAAAAGGTTGTTTTCGTTATCCAATAGGACGGTTTTACCGATATCATCATAAACTCCGCCGAATTGATGGGTTTGAATTAACCGAAGGTTTTCATCCAATCTTACAAGGAAAATATCCTTCTGCCCATTTGATTGCAAGGTTTCTTCATTAATTTCTAATTCTTTCTCAAATGAACCTGTGATGATAACTTCATTTTCCCTGGTAATAGTAAGATCATTTACCAAATCATCCGCTTTTCCTCCCAGTATTTGCGATCCGATAATCTCTCCCCTATCATTGAGTTTTGCAATGGCAATATCGTAGTAATTCCTGCTATCAAAACGTGAATTATTTAGAAATAATTCTCCGGAAAATGAACCTGCAAAAATCAAATCTCCTTTGTTGTCCTGTGAAAGAAAAATGTGTTTGTTTCTGAAGTTGCCATTTATTCCGGTACC
>CAYLGX010000042.1:6156-7748 GCA_964383425.1 Candidatus Woesearchaeota archaeon | reverse complement strand
TTTATAAAGTTGGGATTTATAATTATTTTATGGTGAAAAAAGAGAGTTTAACAAAAGCATATTTACGTACAGTTAAAGATGTGTATCATGAAGAAGGTTTACTTGCTGCTGCAAAATATGAATTAGCCTCCACTTGGCATTCTCTTGTTTCTGGAAAAAGAAATTTAGATGATGGTATGTATCCGGGTAGTGATTCAGAAGGTCGGTCTTGGCCAGAGGATAGTGTTGGTAGGGACGATTATAGGAGTGCACAAAGAAGAATTGCTTACCGCAAACAAGAAAAGGCAGATTATCTTTTAAGGCACAAATCTAAAAAAAATGATAGTATTTTAGAAAAAACTGCAGAAATAGCATCTATTTCCGGTTTGATCGGAGGAGTTTTTTTCTTCTCAACAAACATAACTGGTAATGTAATTGGATTATCAACAGAAACTTCTTCATTGATTGGAGCAGGTCTTTTAATTCTAGCAATTGTTGCAGGTTCTGTATATTTTAGATGCAAGGCTAAAAATAAAAAAGCAGTAGTTACTAAGTTAGCAAAAAAGAAAAAAAAGTTTTAATAAAAAAATAATTCTATTTAGCTTCAAGTGATTTTACACATACCGTATAGCTATACTTTCGGGACTGACTCATCCAACTAGGCACGCGGTACGTTTTTGTTTCTAGTTCCATTGTTGCAGGAACAGTTTCGTGTTTCCCATATAGTGACTCGGTAATTTTTCTCTCTAGCCCGAATGGTATAATCGCTTCTCCAATTTTCCCGCCAGGAGTTGTATATTTGGCATATGTAATTTCTCCGCCAGCTGTTTCGACTATTGTGCAACCAGGAATTAATGTAGTTTCTATTTTTATCGGAGTGCAATATTTTTTAACTAAACTTAGGGGTCCGATAAGTCCGGCTCCCATTAGGCCCATGCACAATCCCAGTGTTGCGCCAGTTTTAATTTTCTCTTTCAATGTTGTTTTCATTTGCGTTTCCATTTTATTCTCCAGTTTGAGGACTATATGCCTGATGACTATGTCCATATTCAGTAGAAGGTAAATCTTCTCCAATGTATACGTGTTCTTTGCAAGTTCGCAAGTATATTTTATGAGACTGCATTTGCAGAGTCTTCAGACTCTTTCCTTTTGCAAGTCTTAAACCTGCGTAAGGCCCATAGTGATAGCATATCTCCATTGTTGAGAATACTCTGGCTATTTTTTCAAGTGTTGTTGTCATGTTTGTTTTTTCCATTGCGCTTTTATGCGCTTTAGTTAATTATTACTAGATAATGGTGTATATAAGGAGTATCTTTATCTTAATTTAGTTAACAAATGATAACTTATAAGCGAAAAGTTTATAAATAAGTGAAGATACCTCTTATTAGGGAGTTTGAAATTTAACAAATGATAATCTCAAGAAAACATTGTTTAATTCGCCTAATGGCGCGTTAGGGTTTTCTGGAGATTTTAAATTTCAATCAGTAAATAAAAAAATTTACAAGCATGGAAATAGATGAACTAGACAAGAAAATTTTGAATGTTTTAATCGAGGACTCAAGATCATCTTATCGAGAGATTGCAAAGAAAGTAGGCGTTTCATTTGTAACTGT
>CAYLGX010000042.1:2147-6146 GCA_964383425.1 Candidatus Woesearchaeota archaeon | reverse complement strand
TTAAAAAGAATTAGGCTCCTTGAAAAAGAAAAAATAATAAAATCTTATTCTGCGGAAATAGATTATGATAAACTTGGTTATGATTTAAATGTTTTAATAAAGATGAGAGTAGCTCACGGTAAATCTCTAGAAGTAGGTAAAAAAATATCTTCAGAAGAGGGAGTTTCAGCAATGTATAACATTACTGGAGATTTTGATGATTTAATTCTCGCTAAGTTTAAAGATAGAAAGTCAATGGACACCTTCATTAAAAAGATACAGGGCTATGAGCATATTGAGCGAACAGAAACAAGTTTAATTCTTAATTCTATTAAAGATAAGAGAATAAAGGTAGAATAATATTTATTTTGCCAAAGTTAGTAATCCTAATATATTTAAACTCAAAACAACTATAGTTTTTGAAAATGGTGAATCTTCTAATCGAAATAATTGATCTTTTTGATCGTTATGATGAATGGAAAGAAAAAAGAGCCAAGGATAATCCGCACTGTCCTGATTGTGGATTCTTAGTGGCTTGTGATACTTGTTCAAGTCGTTATTCAAAGATTGATGAAGAACTAAGGATTAAAGAAGGTAGACCATTGTATAATTTTTCTAGAAGTTATTAATAAAATAAAATTTAGCTAAAAATAAATATAATTAATTAAGCAGCGGCAACTGGTGCTTTTTTGTTCTTATCGTCATTTCTTTCTTTTGCAGGTTTAGCAGGGCAAATTTCATCGAATTTTTTTGCTCCTTCTTTTATAACAGTAGTATTGATTTGAACAGTCTTTTCACTGATTTCATCTCCTCTAACGCTTTTTTTGATTCTAAGTCCTTCTGGTTTTGTTTTTCTGTTTCCTTTCATTCCACGAGTAAGTAAGATTCTTCTAAGTTGTGGGCCAGATTCGCCTTTTATTCCAGGGAAACCAGCATGATCTGCAGTTCCAGTTATTTGAAGTTCATATCCAGCTAAATCTTCAGAAACCATTTCGCCTTCTAATTTGTCTCCGATTCTCATTCTAATAAGACCTTCGTTAGTAGATTCTGCTTTCCAAGTTCTTCCTTTGTGTGAAACATTAAATTTGAATGCCATAAAATACTTAAAAAAGAGGGGTATTTAAAACTTCTGTTTTCCCTGGTTTAAAATAGAACTTGCAAAAAATCTATATGAATTTGTAAGCAGATTTTTATTCATTTCTTCTTTGAATATAAGCCACTGCTCTTTTTCCGTCGCTTTTCATTCTAACTATATCGCCTGTTTCAATTTGATGAAAAAAATAGTTAGGGTCACTAATGTCTCCATTAACGCCCATAGCAGGAATACCTAAATCACGAGCAACAGTCATAGCATGTGAAGTTTTTTGAGCTTCAAGGCACGTAATAATTCCTCGTTTATTTGTTGTTAAATTATTCATACCGCAAATACTCTCATCAAGTTTATCACAAACTAAAACATAATCTGAAAATAAACTATTTCCTTTTTTCCACATTTTTTCAAAATAAGAAACACAATCTCTAACTCCCATCATATATTTAATTGAATCAAAATTTTGCGCATTATGAAATTCTTCACTTTGTAATAATTTACTACCACTTAGGGCTTGCATTCTTTCATCTGCGGCCTTCATGCCTGTTTCAATTAAAATTTTTGCAAATGCAGATTGACTAAATGTAACATAAGCTGGAAAACTAATATCTCCTGCGACACCATTGCAAACTTGGCTTTCAAGATAAGGAACATTTTGAGGAATATCTAAATCAAGCGAGGCAGCATAAGATTTTATTTTAGGTAACTGTCTTATCTGAACAAAATCAGGAAGTCTAGTTGGCGCAAGTAAAAATTCAACTTGAACACTTCCTTCGAGGCCAAGTAAATCTTTAGCTCTTTTAGCGCAATGAACTGCATACCACATTTCTCCTTCACCAATGTAGTCTCGTCTTTCGTTTTCAACTCGGGGAATCCATACGTCTTCTTCTTTAATCATTTCTCGAAGAAATCTATACTCTATTTCATGGGAATAGGGAGTTCCTCTTCGGGTAGTTCCTTCCAGGGTGGCAGTATGTTCTTCAAGTTGAATTACTCCTTTTTCTAAAAAATTAATCACTTGTTCTTGAACAATTAAAGCCATTCTAGAATCTGTTGTTATTCCCATTTTTTCGGCATATCTTTTTAGGCTAGAATTAAAGTTAATATCCGCAGAATCGTCTATTTCTAGTAAAGTTTGAACGAGTTGTTCATAAGATGTTTGATATGGAATACTTGAAAACATTCCAGCAAAACTCGCATTTATTCCATCTTCAAGGGTAGAAGAAGACCTAGCAATAACTGGTTTTTTCATCTGCTCGAAAGTTCTTTTAACTTCATCTGTTTTAAATTTAAGATACTTTTCTTTGCCATACACACTATCGCGAGAATAATGTGTAGGTATAATAAAAAATTCAGGAACATTAAATAATTTAGTATCTTGTGCAAGATTAAAGAGTTTTAATAAATTATATCCCTTTCCTCCGACATCTTCACGAGGATGATCACGAGGATTTTCTCCACACCAAACAAGTCTATTATTTGCCATTTTGTAATTTCCTAGAATAAGGCTCTGGGAACCATCCCTCTTTTAACTTAAATAAACAACTTATATCCTCCTTATAAGCTTTTTTATTCGTACCTTAGTGCATCTACGGTCTTGAGGCTAGCAGCATGTCTTGATGGCGTTAAACCAGAAATAACCCCTATAAGGAATGCAAAAGCAATACAACCTACGACCAAATACCACGGAACAACTGCTCGAAGCAGATTAGTTCCCAGATAAGTAATTGCAATATACTCCATAGTTTTAGAAACTCCGATCCCCACTAGTACGCCAAGTATTCCCCCTAGTGCTCCAATTAATCCGGACTCAATTACAAATATAAAAAGTATATCTGAATTTCTTGCTCCGATCGCTTTCATTACTCCAATTTCCCTAGTTCTTTGTAAAACTGAAGTATACATGGTATTGGCAATTCCAATTCCTCCCACGATTAAAGAAATTCCTCCAACCGCAATTAAAAATGCAGTTATAATTCCTAGGATCGATTTAAAACTATTTAATAATTCTTCCGGAGTAAGGATTGTAAAATCTTGTGTTTTTTCAGTTAAGCCGCGATATCTCAAAAGTTTATTTTGAACTGTTATTGCTAATTCCTTAATATCTACGCCAGGTTCTGATTGGATCATAATATAATCTACTCTTGTTGGAGCATTAAACAATAATCTAAAATCATCTTCATTCATGTAGATATTTTTATCATCTTGTGGATTTCCAACTTTGGACATTATCCCTTTAACCTTGAATTCTTGCCCATTTATCAAAACTTTACTTCCAACAATTACCGGATTATTAAAAATTTTATTATATTCATAGTCATAACCCAAAACTATTTTTCCTTTTTCATTAGCTCCATATAAACTTCCTTCAAGGACCTTGAGGGAACCGGATTCCATATACAGACTCATTCCCTCTGCCGGAATAGCATAAACTGCAAAATATCTCGTTTGTTTATTAAATTCTAATTTTGCATTTCCAATTGCAAAAGAAGTTACTTCTTTTATTCCATTAATTTTTTTTATAGTGTCAACATCATCTTTTGTTAGTTCTACTGCTCCGCTTCCCCCGCCCGTTGAACTCATCGATCCTTTAGGAGTTATAAATAATTTATCGGTTCCAAGTGATCTAAATTGTTCTTCAACAGCAAATTGTAAACCTAAACTTAAACTTACTAAAATAAATATTACTGCAATTGAAATAAAAACGCCAGTTAGTGTTAACCAACTTCGTAATTGCCGATGCTTTAAATTGGCAATACCCATTTTGAAATAATCTTTCCACATATTTCTTTAACTCCTAAGTGCATCAACTGGCTTTAATTTACTTGCTCCGACTGCCGGCAACACTCCTGATACTATCCCAATGATTAACGAAAACGAAATTGAACCTATTACCAACATAGGCGAAACTGTAACCTTAAGTAAAACCG
>CAYLGX010000042.1:0-2137 GCA_964383425.1 Candidatus Woesearchaeota archaeon | reverse complement strand
GCCTAGGGCAGAATTAGCAGCTGCGCTAAGCCCGAATGCAAGTGCTAGACCCATTAAACATCCAATTAATCCTCCAGCAAGTCCAAGCATTCCAGCTTCAAATAAGAAGATCAATAGGATATCTGAATTTCTTGCTCCGATTGCCTTCATGACTCCAATTTCTTTTGTTCGCTCCAGCACCGAAGTATACATCGTATTAGAAATTCCAATTCCTCCGACTATCAAACTTATTGAAGCAATTCCCGCAATAATCAGATTAACAATGTTTAGAATAGTATTTACACTTTGCACAGCATTAACTGGTGTTTGAACTGAAAAATCTTCTTCACCCTCTTTTAGGTTTCTATCTTTTCGTATTTTTTCTTTGATATCTTCTGAAACCGCCAAAGGATCTGCATCTTTAGAAAGTTTGATTGTGATTAGATCGTATTCATCCTTTATATTTAGTAAATCATTAATATCGCTGTCCAGGAGCATTAATGCAGAATTAATTTGGAATGTTCCAGCAGGTTCGAGTATGCCTATAACTTCAAAATCTTTTCCTTGTATATTTATTCTATTGCCCGCAGTAATTTCTTTTCCAAAGCCCATACTTTCTTTTGTGTAATCATTTCCAAGCAAAACTTTTCCTCGGTCATTTTCATTTAGTAATCTCCCACTTTGTGTTTTAAGATTAACTGTTTCATAGATAATTCCTATTTTTTTAGAATCTTCAGGCATGCTTACTGCATATCCAAAGGAGGAACTTTATTATATGTAACCGTAACTCCGCGTAGCAGTCTGGGAATAACTTCGTCCACTCCATTTATTTGATTAAGAATATCTACATCCTGTTGATTTAATTTTCTAACAGCAGTAGCTCCTGGAGGACCAAATCCTGTTTCAGCATTAGTCATTATAAGCTTATCAGTTCCAAGGCTTGAGAATTGTCCAGTTACTGCATTTCTAAGTCCATCGCCTAGGGAAATTAAAGAAACTACCGCAGCAATACCGATGAATATGCCGAGCATAGTTAACCAACTTCTAAGTCCGCGCCTCTGAAGATTTCTATACGCTAAAAAACCATACTTTTTTATCATATTATTGTTATGAAAAAGAACTATTTAAACTCTTTTTTGGAAAACGGTAACATCAACTGCCAAGTTTAAATTTTTCTGATGTCTTTCTATATATCTTGTGACCGCGCTATTTACTGAATATTTTTCAGAAGAGGTAAGTTCACTACATCTCATAGCAACATCTCTTAACTTTACTAAGCCCAGATATGCTTGAAATTGGCGCTCATAAACCTCATTAAAAACTTCACTTGGATCTTCACAACCCGGGTATTCTTTTATCCTTACCGCACTTTCAATAGTAAATTTTATTACGTCATACTCTATTTTTAGATAATCTCTTTTAAATTCTTCAAGTTTAGAAATCATGTTATAACTCGTTTTTTTCTTTCTGCAACTTTTTATTTTTCTTAAGTTTTCTTATAACTATTAGGAATATTATTACTAGGGGTATTGTAAAGATGAATAAAGGAATGCTACTACTTGAGATAATTCCCAGGGCTTGTGCATCTTTTACACTATACACTTTTATTGGGAGATCTATATTTTCAGTTTTTTCATTATTTTCAAAATCAGTATAAGTCAGGGTTGCAATTAGTCTAGCACTAGATTTATCAAAAAAACCTTCAAAATTAGCAGTTTCAAAATCATCAGATGCAATTGATCCGATATAAACTTTATCACTAGAAAGTAATTTGTATCCAGAGGGTTGTATTGTTACTGTTGCAAATTTTACTTCTCCAAATCCTTTATTTATTATTTTTAAATTTATTTTACTTTTTTGTCCAATAACCGGTTTATCAGCAGAAACTGAGTAATCTAGTTTAATTTTTGAATTAATTGTTAATCCGATAGATCCAGTAATGACTGGAGTAATATTTCCATATTTGTATGTAATTTTGTAGGGGATTAAATAATCTCCGGGATTTAAGTCACTAGCGGATTTAATTGTAAATTTAAAATCTTCCCTATCTCCGTCTTTAATTTCATCCATGTTTCTTTCAGAAGAGCCAATTGCAGTAAACTTCGTTTTAGAAAAGTCCAGCGATAAAGAAACATCTTCGATATTGTAATCAAAATCA
>CAYLGX010000041.1:1837-7944 GCA_964383425.1 Candidatus Woesearchaeota archaeon | reverse complement strand
CAAAACATTTAAATTCTAATATCAAATCAATATAAAATGGATCTTGCAGAAATAAGAAAAAGTTTAGACAAAATAGATGCGGAATTAGTTTCACTTTTAGCTAAAAGAATGAGTTTTATCCCTAAAGTAGCAGAATACAAAAAGGAAAATAATATGCCTCGGTTTCAACCAGCTAGAGAAAAAGAAATTATAGAATCAAAAAGAAAATTGGCAAAAGAAGCTGGTCTAAATCCGGATTTAGTAGAAAAAATATTCAAAGAAATAATTAATGACGCCCACAGAATCGAGAAAGATATAATTGGCAAATAATAAAAAATTAATTTCCTAAACTTGCTTTTCTTCCGGGATTAAAAAATTCAAGGGTCATATTCCCATCATCTAAAATTCCGTACTGCCCTTGTTGATAACTTCCAAATGAGGCAATATAACATTTATCTTGCGATAATTTAAATTCAAGACTTGGTGCTTGCGGATCCCACTCCATTTTATAATCAGTAAGACTTGCACTTTCTTTATCAATCGAATATAGTCTCTGACTCCAATCGTGCCCTCGCATCATCATCCAAATCGGAGAAGTGGAATCTTTCATTACTTCAAAATTTCCAGAAATAATTGGCCGATTTAATGCTCCAAATACACTATGCAGCCTAGGCCATAATGAATACTGCCTCGGATAATTTTGATCATCTTCATCTGATTCTTCTAAAAAGTCATAATCATCAAATAAGGAAGCATGAACACAAGCTACTTCTCCAGCTTTTGCCGAAAAGTTATATTTGAAACGGCCTGCATAATCCTTACTATCAATTATTTTATTTGCAAAATCAGAAAGAAGTTTACTTTTGCTCCATTTTTCAACCTCTTCCCAGTATTGACTTAAATTTACATTTACAAAATCAGGTTTCTTTGTTTTGTCTAGATTAATTCCCTTTAGACTTCTATTGCAGTCCATCATAAATGGATAATCATGATTCCCCGCAATAACACTCATGTTTTCTTCTCCGAGTCCAAGTAAATATTCAGTTATCTCTGAAGACTCTATGTCCCCTAGACAAATACCCTTACTTATGCCTCTGGCATTCTTCATTTCATTAATAAGACTTTCTGGACTTCGGCCATGCAAATCAGTGATAACCAGTCGTTTCATATAAACCAACCCCGAACTAAGTTTTTAAGGATTATTTCATTAGAGGCCATTATATTTATTTTTTAAATTAAAGCAAAACAATAAAAAGACAAGTTATTTTAGTAAAGTATGGTTCTAAAGAAGATTAATCAGTATCAAATTGGAAAAACACTTGTTTATTTTGTTAGACATGGAGATAGGATTCATATGCCCGCAAATCCTAATGCTGGTTTTGAAGTTCCAGGACCTGCCTTGAATAAACTTGGGAAAAAACAAGCAAAAGATGTAGCTAACAAATTTGCTAAAATAAAAGATGAAATAGATGTAATTTATTGCAGCCCTATGACTCGCGCTATTGAAACTTCTAAGGAAATAGAAAAAAGAATAGGCAAAAAAGCAATAAGAGTATATAATTTTCATGAAATTTGTTCTAAAATGACCAAAGACAAGTTATTTACTAAAAAATATTGGAAAAGTTATATTCACCTTAGGCGAGCTAAAAAAGAACTAGATAAAATATTAATTAAAAATAAGGGAAAGGTAATAATCATAGTTGCTCACGGGGCACTTAATAAATTTTTGATTATGCAAAAACTGGGAATTTCTCTAGAAAAAGGAAGTAAATTTGATTATCATAACTGCCATATATCTCTTGTCAGATTTAATGGAACAAAACTAGATTATATTCATTATTTTAATAGCAAGGAACTAGTTTAACAGATAATTCTAATTTAAACGTAGAATAGAAAAACATATAAAGTCAAATAAATAGAAAATATTTAATAAAGGTGAGCACACTTCAGAGTGCTAATTCTGATAAAATTTAACAAAATGAAAATAACATATTTAGGCCCGGAAAAGACATTTACAGAAAAAGCAGCCAGAGAACTATTCCCAGAAGGAGATTTAATTCCAGTCCAGCCCATAAGAAACGTAGTTATGTCTGTAGAAAATGGAAATGCAGAAGCGGGAGTCGTACCTCTCGAGAATTTTTACAACGGCCACGTTATCCATACCCTTGATTCATTAATAAGATGTGAAAAAACTAAAATAATAAAAGAAAAATCTCTTAAAGTAGTACACTGCCTAGGAGCCTTACCAAATCATGGCCAAATAACTAAAATTTATTCAAAAGATCAAGCTATTGACCAATGTGATGACTATCTGTATAAAAATTTTCCAAATGCACAAACAATCCAAACTGCTAGTACTGCTGAAGCTGCAGAATACATCCTTAAAAATAACTGCCTAGATTCTGCTGCAATTGCTCCAGAGGCTGCATTAACTAAGTCCAAACTTGAAATTATGGCTGCTGACCTTTGTCCAAATAACAGCACTAGATTCATAGTCCTGGGAACAACTCCCGCCATGCCTACTGGTGATGATAAAACAATTATTTCTATTCATCCGCCAATAAGGGATAGACCTGGAGTATTAGCCGACTGCCTGAATATACTTGGTTCCCAACATATTAATCTGGAATGTATTTATTCAAGACCTGACGGAGAAAAAGGTTACTTTTTTTATGCTGAATTAAATGGACATAAGGATGATGAGAATATAAAAATAGCACTTTCGGCCCTAAGTTATTCTCTTGATCAAAAACACGTACATCCAAACACAATTAAAATTTTGGGGAGTTTTGCAAACTCTCGCTGGAAAGATGAGAATTAATATTGCTGGCGGAACCGGACCTATGGGAAAAGTTCATAAGCCATTATTTGAAAAATTCGGACACGAGGTAATAATTTCTGGAAGATCCACTACTCCTACCTTGGAAGAGGCAGCACAAAATAGCGATTTAACAATTGTTTGCGTTCCAATTCCAGCTACCGAGGAAATAATAAAAAGAATTGCTCCACACTGTAATGCTTTAATGGATTTCACCGGACTAAAAGAATTTCCAATTAATGCTATGAAAAAATATGCTAGAGAAGATATCGAAATAGGAGGCTTACACCCATTATATGGTGAAGTTCAAAATTTAACAGGAAAAACTGTGATTTATTGTCCAACAAATAGATCTGGTAAAAAATGTAATAACATAGTATCTACTTTTGAAAAATCAGGATTACTAGTAAAAACAATGTCTGCCCAAGAGCATGATGTTCTTATTACAGGTATTGCTCAGAATGCTAGAACAATGATACTTGAGTCATTTGGATTACTTCTTGAAAAATATGGTATCAGCGCTCGTGAGATGTATGAATTATCTCCTCCGCCAACTAAAGTTCTTCTAGATCTTCTCGCAAGGCAAGTTAATCCTGAAAATGACAGTCTTTACCAGGATATGAGGGAGTATAACAATTGTACGCCAAAAATAAAAGCATTACTAATAAAAACTATCGAAGAAGATAATACCAATCTAGGGGCGAGAATAAGAAAAATTTACGGTGCAGATTTCTTAAAAGAAGCGCAAGATAGAGCTAAACTTTTAATTTAAAGTAAAAATTTATTTTTTAGTTAAGGAAGTTCGATATATGAAATTGGACCTACTGCATTCATAATTAATTTTTCAAATATTGTTTGCTCAAAAGATTTATTAAAACTTATTTTTTGATCTTGCGAAAAAGTCATAAAATCGGATAAAACAAAGTTTTCTGCTCGCAACGATTGTACTTTTGGTTTTTCTGTATCAACTATGCCATAACGCGAAAGTGTAATTAAATCGTGCCTAGTTAATTCTTTACCAAACTCTTCTTCCATCCTAGAAACATAACTTAGGGCAACTCTCTCTGCTAAACTAGCCGGGTCTTTTGCATATTGAAGAGCAGAAGGCAAACTATCAACTAAATCTTCTTTCACAGCACAAAAGACCTGATCGGGTGTTGCAACTAATGGCAATGTTGTTCTATTCGCTAAAAATAAATTATATCTATTTTGAGTCATGTTGTTGTGTTATATTTACTCAGAAATCGCTGAAGACCGAATCGCCCTTTTATATTATACAAAAAAGTGATTATTTAAGGTTTTTGGTTTAGAAATTAAATCTAATTTTATTTGCCTTCAAATAGAATATTCTGGCCAGTAACCTTAGATTCTTCTGTACATAAAGATAAAACTAACTCTGCTACTTCTTCTGGCTCAATAAGTTTCTTTGAAGGCATTTTTGCCACTGTTGCTTCAAGTTCTTCTTTTGGGGCAGTAAGCCAATAGCCAGAGTTTACTGCAGAAGGAGAGACTGCGTTGACTTTTCCATAGGGAGCAAGTAACTTTGCATAAGCCTCAGTTATGCTTACCATTCCAGCTTTAGAAGCAGCATAAGCTAAAGCTTCAAATTGACCCGCAGTAGAATGTCTTGAAGCAATATTTACTATTACTCCGCTTTTTTGTTTTTGAAAAATCTCGGCAGCATATTTGGAAGTATTCATGGCAGAGATTAAATTTTGTTTTAGTGTCTTTTCCCAAATCTTTGAAGATCCGTTCCATTCATCTCCATCAATATAACTTCCAGCATTATTTATCAGTATATCCAACCGGCCGTATCTCTTAATAACAGTTTCAATCATTATTTTTACTCTTTCTTCATTAGAAACATCACAACTAACAACAATTCCTTCAGATAACTTCTTAACTTGACTTAAAACCTGTCTAGCTTCTTCTTCAGATTTAGAATAATTAATAACAATTTTAGCCCCTTCTTTTGCGAACGCTAAAGCTATTGCTTTACCAATGCCTCTGCTTGAGCCGGTTACTAATACTACTTTATCTTGGAATTTCATAATTTTAATAAATAAAGGTAGTTTTTAAAGTGCATTACTAGAAAATAAAATGAGCTTATAACTTTCCAATTAAAGAAGTAAATGAAAATGGATTATCCTGGCTTTCATATATAATTTGACGTGCTGTTGCTTTTCTTTGGGCCTCATCAGGAAGTTGCGATCGGTATTGTGGTACTCTAATAAACTTTATTTGATGTATTTGCGCTGATTGTTTATCCTTGCCATTAAAATTATCTCCAATGAATACTGCGTCTGATTTTATTACAGAAAAATCACTACAAGCTTTTGCTAAATTTTTAATATTACCGCCGCCCGAACGAATTATTAATTCTTTCAAACGCTTGCTTTTTGCAGAATAGGCTACTTCTCTTATGCAGTCTCGCGAATCATAAATCCCCTCGAACTTTTCTATTAATCCTGATTGAGTTAGATCATAATGAACCATTTCACGAGGTGCATCGCTAAAAACCGCCTTTTTATAATCTGAATAATGATCTAAAAATTCCATAAGACCCGGCCGAGTAGCTGTGTCATTTACATCTGCCTTAAGCATAGTCCCATATAAATCTAAAATTATTAATTTGGTCATTTAGAATGGTAAATTTTCTATTTTTGCCCTCGGCGTAATTACTTTTTTTGGAATAACTTTCTCTTGAGGAATAATTTGAAGTGTTCTTTGTTCAAGATCAAGCAATACTGCCCTGCCCTCATATAATCGGGTGTCATTAAGCTCATGAATCATCTTTTTATCAAAGCCGATTTTGTCAGCCAAATACCTGGCATTATCTATTGTCGGGCATTCATGAGATACGAATATCATTGCAGAGTATAAATTACCCTTGGCAGAATATGTACGGTGTACTAATTCTTGGCTTATTCTAAAGGTACCATCTGGTTGCGGAATTTTTTCGTAATCCTCAATTTGCAGCCTGGCTTCTAATATTTCTGCAGTTTGAACTACTCTTTTTGCATCTGTGGAGACTAAACAAATTTTACTTTCCCCAACAATTTCTTTTACAACTCTTGCAAGCTCTTCAACTAAAATGATATATGAAACATAATCCAGACCGCTGCCACCATACTCTTCAGGTAAAAATGCACCCAAATAACCCATATCAGCCATTTGAGAGGTGATTTCATAAGAAAACTCCTCATTATCGTCTAATTTCTTTACCTGTGGTTTTATAACTTCTTCCGCAAATTTTCTAACTGATTTCCTCAGCGAAATTTGGTCTTCAGATAAATTCCGGTCTTTTGAC
>CAYLGX010000041.1:0-1827 GCA_964383425.1 Candidatus Woesearchaeota archaeon | reverse complement strand
GCCCTATCCCCTTATCAGATAAGTTTCCACTATCATCATCATAATGGCCATGTCTTGCTGAAATTAGATATTTCATAATAAAAAATATTATATTTAGTTTATAAGAATTATTATACTAATATTTTTATAAAATTTTCTTAAAATGCACCGAAAGATCCGCGCAGAGAAATAGGTATTCCTTTATTTTTTACATAGAGCTCTCTCATTTCGATAATTATCTCATCAAGGAATGAATACATTAGAAAGGAACTTCTTGCTTCTACGATTACACTTCCTCCGCTGACATTAATACTTGATTGTACTTCGTTGTACCTATAGCTTCGGTCCATGAAGTTCTTACAAAAATTATAGATTTCTTTAATTAAATCTTCTTCATTAACTCTTAAATTTTTTCCAGCCCTAATTTTTAGCTGCGCAATTGCAGGGTTTTTTACATTTACTTGTACTTTTTCAATTACTATACTCTCATTGTCGCGAGCTCGATCTTCGAGAATACTTCCAGGTAAAACAATTCTTCCTTCACTGTCAAATTCCATGAATTAATATTCTTTGCGCCTTTATTTAAAGATGACGATCGATCAATAAATTAATTACAATCAGGTTTCACTATGATTATTTTCCATTTTGTCATCAGCTTTGTTAACATAGCCGCATCTTTTACAATGCCTTATGATTTTATGATCTACAAGTTCTTCAGTATATTTTGTAGAATTGCAGGAAGGGCACTTTTTCATATTAACTTAAAGAGCCGTGAGTTTTTAGAAGTTTTGATTTGAGTATATAATTCCTATTTGATCTTGCTGCAATTAGTATCATTAAAAACCCAAAGAGAACCAAAGCCATTATCTGCTATTGCTTTGTTTATATTAATGCCATCGGTAATTATCCAGGCAAGTGTTCGATTATACTTATCTTGGCCATCTTTTTCTAGGATTATATTTTTTCCTAGAACTAATGAAGATAAATATGTTTTTGCCTCATCATAACCTGTTTGTTTTTCTTCGGGAGTATCTACACATAAAAGTCGTATTGTTTCTCCACTAGCAGTTTGAAAAGTATCACCATCAATAATGTAAACTGCAGTTTCAAAGTTTTGCTGCGAGCTTTCTAGAGCAATAATTTTTAGTGCAAAAGATAAAACAAAGATAAGAGCAACGAACGCTAAAATAATTATAAAAATACTTGTGAAAGAATATGGTTTGGAATTAGTCATAAATGGACAAAGAGAATAAAGATTTAAATGTTTTGAAAAGTGAGTTTAAGCGCCTACGCCCATGTGCGCATATCTTTTTGCCATAGAATAATATTTTTGTTCCATGGGCTTATTCCCCATTTCACCATAAAGATCAGCAATAGTCAAACATGTTTCCTTATTCGCAGCATCTATTTGTGAAACAACTGATCTTCTAAACTCATTTCTTGATTCTGAGGATATATTAGTTCCTGCGAAGCCAAGATCACAAAAAGCAGCGTTTACTTCGCGAATACACAGTAGTGCTTTGAGGCCCACAATTCTAATTGGTCGTTTGTCCATATTAATCGTAATATCCCTTTGGCCGATAATTAAATGCATCTCTGCAAGAAGTATATCCTAATTTGAATCGATCTATAAAATTGCCAAGATTTTCATTTTCCATATCGGGCCTTAGCTTTTTTCTTAAAGCTCGAAGGGGCGCAGATTCTGTAATCACCAATGCTAATCCTGCACTTGTCCCTCCTAAGACAATATACGGCGCAGTTGCAATCTTATCTATCGCTATTGCTAAATTTTTAGGCATCTTTCGCTCTCTTGTTAAAAATTCAGGTAATTTCATAATAAAAATATGG